>CAZWAE010000297.1:0-4718 GCA_964631805.1 uncultured Desulfobacteraceae bacterium
GAATCATCCGGCGTTTCAGGATGCCGGCATAGGGATTGAGGTAGGGATCTTTTTCCACGAGGGATCGGTGACGGTCCCGGGTGCCGTACTCTTGGTCGTTTGCCATTACCCGCTTCCTTAGAATGAGACAGGACAGGATCTGACAAGGGGTCGCTCCAGCATCTTTTCATACAGATCGATGTAGCGCCGGGCAGTGACCGTATGGGTAAAGGTTTCCGTACTCCGTGTCATCACCCGCTCGATCTGCCGTGCCTTGGTCTCGGAAGGTAGATTGTAGAAGTGCATCGCCTCATCCATGGCCCACATCAGCCCCCCCGCGTCATGAACGTTGAACAGAAACCCGTTTCCGGCATCGGCCTCTACGTTCATCTGGGCAACCGTGTCGTGTATACCGCCGGTATCGTGTGCCACCGGCAGGGATCCGTAAATCGGTGCGATCATCTGTGGCAGTCCGCAGGGTTCGAAACTTGAGGGCATCAGAATAAAGTCGGAGGCTCCGTAGGCCAATCGAGCCAGGTGTTCGTGAAAATCGCAAACCACCACCCGATCGTGCAGATCATGGAAATGAACGATCTCCCTGAAATGCATCTGAAACTCGCCGTTGGCAACAAAAACGATTTGCAGACACTGGTCCCAGTAACGTGAAACCACCGAATAGAGAATATCGGCGAACTGCTGGCAGCCCTTCTGTACCGGGTCCAGCCTGTGGGGCCAGAAGAAAAGCGGTGCCAGGTCCTGTCGGATCAACCCAAGTTTTTCCTGAAGGCAGCGCTTGTTTTCAAGCTTGCCCCGGGGATGGTCTGCGGGGCCGTAGGTCCGGCAGAGCGCCTCATCCTCCTGCGGTTTGAACGACGGATCGGGCGCGTTGAGGATCCCCTCCGCACAACCGGATTCCCACTTGTTGGCCAGTTCACGCTGGAGGGACGGCTTGATGAACCGGTGTCGCCCCTCCACCACCTCGGCCAGAAAGGTCGGGCTGACCGTGTTGACAAAGTGGGCGGCAAACACGCCGCTGACCAGAAAATCCACGGGGTTGGATTGCCTGGCTGCCTCGTACTCATCGGCCATCCATTTGTAGTAGAGGTATTTCCAGAAGTAAGCCGCGTCGATCCCCCTGTCTTCGATATGTGCAAGGGAGCTTCTGACCGTATGAATATTGTGGACGGTGAACAGACAGGGAACTCCCATCTCCCGGGACATGGCCGGAATCAGGCCGGTCATCCAGTCGTTGCAGTGAATCAGATCGGGACGGACCCGGGGAATGATGTTGTTGATCACCTCTCGTTGAAAAGCCAGGGCGATCTTGGTGTTCTCCCCGCCGTAGTTGGAATAGACGCTGTTTAAGTAAAAAAACGCACGGTCCTCCGCCAGATGGATCCGGTCCTCCGGCATCTTCTCCCGGATCGCATTGAGCTGGGTGCCGAGGATGGGAGCAGCCTGGGCCCTGAACATTTCCCGATAATCGGGGATGGCCACGTGGACATCTGCCCCCTGTTCAAACAGCGAACTGATGAGTGCAGCGGAAACATCGGCCAGCCCTCCCGCTTTGGCGGTAAGGTAATTGGCCACGTTGCCCATCCCGTTGGGCAGGTAGGTCACCTCCGGGGTAACAATTAAAATACGCGGGTTCTTGGGAAGTTCCGTCATCAGATTGACTCCTGAATCTGAAAAGGTGCAGTCTCTTGAGGTATATCATGGACGGACATTAAGCCCATGTGATAAGCTTTGGTGTAAACTTGATCCGGTCATCTCCCCGCGGGGTCACGCGGGCAGTAAAACCATAGCGTCCGGCAAGCCTGCATGTCAAGCTGCAGGTGTATGCATATTGACCGCCGCCAAGATCGGTCTCCAGTGTCATCGCCTCGGTGGCGCTGGTTTTCAGGGTATCCACCGATTTTAAGGGGCCGTAGTAAAGCTCTACGTCCACTTCGTCGGGGTTCAGTTCCCCCAGGCTGACCGTAGCGGTCACCTTGAACACCTCCCCGACATGAAATGCACCTCTTCTTTCCCTCACCGGCGGTTCGATCCGGATCGTGTTCCACAGGGATTTGAGTCTTCGCGCCCTTGCGGCAAGTTCCCTGGCTTCTCCAGCACCGTTGGCCACCAGCAATTCCATGCGGCGGGCCGCCGGGGTATAAAACCGGGTTTGATAATCGTCCGCCATTCGGAAACTGCAGAAATCGGCCATGGCCATCCGCATGGACGCTTTCATCCGCTTGACCCAACACTCGGAAGCCTCTCCACTTCTCCTCTCGTAAAAACAGGGGATCACATCATTTTCCAGGACATTGTAAAGGGCGCGGCTCTCCACTTCATCCTGGTAAACCGCGTCTCCATATTCCTCCCCGGATCCGATGGCCCAACCCCTCTCCTCTGAAAAACCTTCGCACCACCAGCCGTCCAGGACGCTCATATTGAGGACACCGTTGACGGCCGCCTTCATGCCGGAGGTGCCGCACGCCTCATGGGGCCTTCTGGGATTGTTGAGCCAGACATCCGCTCCCTGAACCAGATAACGGGCCAGGTGCATATCGTAATCTTCCAAAAATATAAATCGATGTCCCAGCCCGGACTTTTGGGAAAATTCAACCAACTGCTTGATCAACTCCTTGCCCTCGTGGTCTTTGGGGTGTGCCTTGCCCGCAAAGATGAACTGGACTGGAAATCTTTTAGAGTTGATCATCGCTTTTAGACGATGGGTATCATGGAGCAGCAGGGTCGCCCGTTTGTAGGTGGCAAACCGCCTGGCAAAACCGATAGTCAGGATATCCGGATCCAATACCGATTCCGCTGCTTCGACCACCGACCGGGGGGCATTGCGCTTTTCTGACTGCTGTTTCATCCGCTGGCGACAGGTCCGGATCAGGCTGGACCGATTCAATTCGTGGGCCCGCCACAGCTCCTCCTCATAGATGTCATTGATTCGCCGGATGTTTTCCGGTTTCCTGGAGCTTTTGTACCAATCCGGCCCCAGGTATCGTTCAAACAGATGGGCAAATTCACCGGAGATAAACGAGGAGACATGAATCCCGTTGGTGATATGGGTGATGGGCACTTCATCTTCCGACCGGTAAGGCCAGACATGATTCCACATCCGTCTGGCCACTTTCCCGTGCAGCTCGCTGACCCCGTTGCAGTATTGCGCCATTTGCAAACCCAGCACAAACATGGAAAAGGGGCCGTCTCCTCCCGATCCTTCCGGCTGACCCCAGGACAGGATCTCCTCCACCGATTTCCCCAAAGATGCCTGCAAAGGTTCAAGGTACGGCCGGACCATATCGGCGGGAAATTCGTCATGTCCCGCCGCCACCGGCGTATGGGTGGTAAAAACGGTGGTTCGTGGTACGATTTCAAACGCCGTTTCGAGATCCACCTGATGGGTAGACATGGTCTGAGCGAGTCTTTCGATACTGGAAAATGCCGAGTGCCCTTCGTTCATGTGGCAGACTTTGGGATGCAGGCCCAATGCTGCCAGGGCACGCATACCGCCGATGCCCAGCAGCACCTCCTGAGCCAGGCGAACCTTGGCTTCACCGGCGTATAGACGGGAGGTGATATCCCGAATATCCGGGGAATTTTCATGGATATTGGTATCCAGAAGATATAAGGGGATTCTACCCACCTGTATTTTCCAAACATCGGCTCGTATCTCGCCGTCGGGACCTGTTACCGAGATCCTGAGATCGTTGCCGGAACCGTCCAGTGCCCGTTTCACCGGAATCTGGTAAAGGTCGGTTCGGGGGTACTCCTCCTGCTGCCATCCGTTGTGGTCGAGATACTGCCTGAAGTATCCCTCCCGGTATAACAGACCGATGCCCACCAGGGGAAAGGCCATGTTGGAAGCGGCTTTCAGGTGATCGCCCGCCAGTACGCCGAGGCCGCCGGCAAAAAGAGGCAGGCTCTCATGGATACCAAACTCCATGGAGAAATAGGCGATCACCTCGTTCTCTCCAAATGGCATGGAACTATCCGTTATCGGATCGACAACCCGTTGATGGAACTGGTCCTGAACTTTTTTAAGATGGGCGAGAAAACCGGCATTGTCCGCAAGTGCCTCTAAGCGCTTCTGGGGAACCTGGGTCAAAAAGGGGATCGGGTTTCCCCCGCACATCTTCCAGGTCTTCAGGTCGATTCGGCGGAACAGCTCGATGGCATCCCGATTCCAGGACCACCAAATGTTTCGGGACAATATTTCAAGGAATGCCAGGGGTTCCGGAATTACGGGAAACACCTGGTAATATTGTATTCGACTCATGGGCTTTTGTCCTTTTCTGTTTTCATGCGGGTCATGCAAGACGGCGCACTATGAAAATGACCCGATCCTGCCAACGGAACTTCAGCTGCAACTCTCATAATACAGCGGATTGATTAAAAGTAAAGATCCTCAATTTTAAAACAATTAGGGTTCAAGGGGTCGAGGGTTCTGGGGTTCAAGTGAAAAAGGGTATCACTTCATGCTTCGCTTTCTGCTCCAGGCTTCGCTCTTCGAGTTAGGCCAGGACAAGACGACCGGACAGGTCGCACTGCCGATTGTTTTCCCGATGTTTCGATGTAGGAAAAATGGGTCTGTACCCTTTTCGCCTCGGCCTTTGTCCCGGGAATCTGTGAACCCAGAGCCATTCCGTGATACGGATAACCGGTAATTTCCTGAAAAACCCTACTTGTTGCCACTTACCGGCTCAGTCGGTTTTTTTCATCCCCTTGGACCCTTGAATCCT
>CAZWAE010000298.1:0-4631 GCA_964631805.1 uncultured Desulfobacteraceae bacterium
CCAAAAGTACTGGTACTGATTCATGGGCGGGCATGCAGCGGCGCCTACTTTGGCCATGCCATAGAGATGGCCCGCAAAAACGGAATCCGGGTAATTGTACCGGATCTTCCCAATTACGGGAAATCCCTCCCAGGAAATACAGATATGCCATTGGTACGAAGCATGCAAAACACACGGGAAGTCATCCACGATTTAATTGTCAATCGTCTCGGAATCCAAAGGGCTGTCTATGGGGGGCATTCCCTGGGTGGGCAGTGGGCGTTAGGATATGCGTTGACCTATCCTGAAGCTGTTGAGCGGCTTATCCTCATTGCACCGGCGGGGCTGGAAGAACTGCCGGCAAAATATTTCCCACCAGAGTATGCCCATACCACCAACCGAAAAGACTTTAACCGGTTCCCCTATTATGCATCCAAGTCCCGCCTGGACCACAGCACCAAGGCAAAACTGATTGAGGATTTTTATTTCTACAGACTCAAAGTTAATGGCAATCTTATCCCGTTTGGGTTCTTTAAAAAGGAAACACCTGACACCCTTTTTGCAACTGATATCCGTGTCAGGATGATCACGGGCAATCCGGTGGAATTTAAGCGCTATAGTATGACAAGCTTGCGGGATGTGTATAATTTGGGGGTGGAAATCCAAAAAGAGGATCCATCCAGTCTGTACAAACGATATAACCGGATTCGTTCACCGATCCTATTGATTTTTGGGGCGGATGAACCCTTTTATCCAAAAAAGATCAGCGGGTTGAAAGACTTGAAAAAAGACATGATCAAACCCTTTTATCAGAGCATGACTTCCGCGGGTTGCCCTGTTGCTGTAAAACTTTATCCGGACAGCGGTCATTTCCCCCACAATGACCAGCCGGATCTGTTCGGAGATGATATCGTGAGGTTTGTTTCTACAGGAGAAGTGTTGGATACTGTCGATCCGGATACGTTTTGACAATATTTTCCCGGTCACAATCCGATTCCCATGTACAAGGTGGTCCACGGCTACGTTAGAAGCGTCGAGGGAAAAGGCACCGGCGAGATTATTCGGATGTATGACAACTGCTGAGCCTCTACCCGGGTTGATCAATTTTCGCTATTTGAGTGCCTATCCTTTTTTTAATATTTACAATCCAAAGTTGCCCAACAAACAGAACCCTTGACAAATATGCATGATTGATACATATCAATGCATATGAGAACGACACTCAATATTGATGACGGGATCTTGGAAAAGGCATCTCAACTGACCGGTGTGAAGGAAAAGACAGCCTTGGTCCGGCTTGGCCTGGAGGCCTTGATCGCCCGTGAAAGCAGCAAGCGGCTTGCCAAACTTGGCGGAACAGAAAAACACCTGCGTCCTGTTCCAAGGCGAAAAATCACCTAATATTGCATATGGTCATTGTTGATACATCCATCTGGGTGACGCACCTCCGCCAGGGGAATACCAGGCTTGAAAAACTGCTGATGGACGCA
This sequence comes from uncultured Desulfobacteraceae bacterium, assembly GCA_964631805.1. GTDB lineage: Bacteria > Desulfobacterota > Desulfobacteria > Desulfobacterales > CAZWAE01 > CAZWAE01. Next base: position 1,470 of record CAZWAE010000298.1, read on the forward strand.
GAGGTGATGTGCCACCCATTTATCATTGGTGAACTCTCCTGCGGAAATCTGAAAAACCGCCATAGAATTATCTCTCTGCTCCAGGCTCTTCCCCTTGCCCCTACAATTGACCGGGATGAATTCCTGATGTTTATAGATCGAAATGGCCTTTACGGAAAAGGGGTCGGTTTTGTCGATGTGCACCTTCTGGCATCGGCCAGGTTGGCCAATGTAATGCTGTGGTCGGAAGGGAAACGGCTGCAGGCCGCAGCAAACCAACTGGATCTGGCGTTGAATTGGGGGACAGATGGTTGAAGATCAAAAACATAAGGAAAGAACGGGAATCGACAGTGGCCTTGTGGTGATGTTTCTTAAAATGTCCATTGAGGAGCGTCTTCAGGCAAACGACCAGGCGATACAGGCGATAAGGGAATTGAGAAGTGGCTACAAAAAAAAGAATATCGACAGTACCGGACCTAGGCGGTCTGATTGAAGCGCTGGCTGCGGCCGACATTCGATTTATTCTCGTGGGCGGCCTTGCAGCCGTCGTCCAGGGAGCTCCTCTCACAACGATGGATGTGGATATCGTCCATTTGCAGTCTCCGGATAACATTTTAAAACTGTTTTCTTTTTTAAGATCCCAGGATGCCATCTATAGACGTCCCGACGACAAAGTCATCGCAGTGAAAAAGGAAGATTTGCAGATAGGAGGTCATGCCCTATTTACGACAAGTTTAGGACCTCTGGATGTTTTGGCTTTTGTGGAGGGGGGGAGAACTTACGATGATCTTCTGAATCATACCCTGGAAATCAAATTCAGGGGCCAGACCGTCCGGGTTCTTCGTCTGAAGATGCTAATCGAACTAAAAAGATCCTCAGATTTTCCCATCGATAAACATCGCCTGGCTGTTCTGGAAGAAACCCTGCGGCAGCTTGAAAAATTGTAAAAATTAATCATCCGGATGTATGACAGCTTTTGTCAGAATCGTCCGATCCGGTAAGGGCGAAGATCGATGTGGGGTGTTTTCCCGGTGACCATCTCTGCCACCAGTTTTCCGGTCTTGGGGGCCATGGAAATCCCCTCCATGTTGTGACCGGCCGCAACGATCACATTGGACAGGCGGGGGGAGCGGTCGATGACAGGCAGGCCGTCGCAGGTCATGGGGCGCCAGCCGCACCATTCCTCTTCCACACCGCTGAACTTTAGCCGGGGAAGGTGGTGCCGGGCGGTCTCATAAAGCATGGAAACACGGGTCCGGTTCAATTGGTTGTCGTAGCCGGCAAACTCCATGGTGCCGCCGAGCCGCAGACCGTCGGCGTGGGGCGTGGCCACTACCTTTGCTGCTTCAAAGAATGTGGGAATCAATGGGCCGTTTTCGGGATTTCTCAGTACCACCGAATACCCTTTTCCCGGCTGGATGGGCAGCCGGCACCCCAGCGCATGACCCAACATCGGGGTCCAGGCCCCGGTTGCCACCACGAAATGATCGGCCGCAACCGGACCCTGCGATGTCCGGGCCGCCGATGCACGGCCGCCGCATCCATCAAAACCGGTCACCCCGGCATGTTCCCGGATCTCGACCCCATCCCGTGTCAGCAGTCGGTGAAATGTCTCCATGAGAAGATCGGGTCGCAGGTGGGCGACCTGCCTGGAAAACCACGCCCCGGCTGCATCCCCCACGGCGGGTTCCATTTCGGCAAGTTCATGTCCCTTAAGCTGCTCGGCACCGGCACCGAAGTTTCGGGTCAATGCATCTTCCTCCCTGTAATCTTCATATGCCTTTAGGGAATCGAAGATGTGAAGGGCGCCCTTTTCTTCCCAATTGCATGACATCTTCTCTTTTTCGACCAGGCTGCGGTAGAGATCGATGGCATCCTTGAGCATGGCGGCACGGCCGGCTGTGGAGATTCGGATCTTTCGGGGCGTACAGTTGGAAACAAATCGGATCAGCCAGTTGATAAAGGCCGGATCACGACGGGGTCGGATCAGCAGGGGGGCATCCTTTCGGAACATCCATTCGATGCCTTTGACGACATTCTTAACGGAGTTGATGGGCAGGACATGACCGGGTACCACAAGGCCGCAGTTGCCGTGGGATGCCCCCTGGCCGAAACGGTCCCGCTCCAGGAGGGTCACCCGCAGGCCTGTTTGTCTCAAAAAATAAGCGGCGGATGCGCCGATGACGCCTCCGCCGATAACTACGGCATGATTCGCTTTAACCATAGATCGATTGTTTTACTCCCCTAGGTATGCTTTCCGGATCTCCTCATTGTGCAGGAGGGAATCGGCCGAGTCTTCCATGGTGATGTTGCCGGTTTCCAGCACATAGCCCCGTTCCGCCGTCTGGAGGGCCAGGTTGGCGTTCTGCTCCACCAGCAGGATGGTGGTGCCCTCATTCTTGTTGATGTCCCGAATGATATCGAAGATCTTTTGGACAAACAACGGTGCCAGTCCCAATGAGGGTTCATCCAGCAGCAGCAGTTTGGGCCGGCTCATCAGAGCCCGGGCAATGGCCAGCATCTGTTGCTCGCCCCCGGACAGGGTCCCCCCCTCCTGCTTGCGGCGCTCTGCAAGGATGGGAAAAATGGAAAACACATGATCGATATCCTTGTCGATCCCGGCCCGGTCGTTCCGGTAGAAGGCGCCGAGTTCCAGGTTCTCCTTTACCGTGAGCCGGGGAAAAATACGCCGGCCCTCGGGCACCTGGCAGAGACCCATGGGGGGAAGCGTTTCTGCGGCACGCCCGTGAATGGCTTCTCCGTTGTAGAAGATCTCCCCTCCATCGACGGAAACGATGGAACAGATGGTCATGAGGGTGGTGGATTTACCCGCGCCATTGGCGCCGATCATGGCGACGATCTCTCCGGGGAAAACTTTAAGGGAGATCCCTTTCAGCGCCTTTATCCGTCCATAGCTGGAGGAAACATTTTTCAGTTCAAGAATCGGTTGTGCAGCCAATTATCCCTCCCTTTCCTCGGACCGTGTTCCCACCCGTTTGGCCGGAATCAAGCCTTCCGGCCTGAACAGCATCATCAGCGTCATGGCCGCACCGAATGCCAGCATCCGGTAGAGCTCGAACTCTCGAAACACCTCGGGCAACACGATAAGCGCCGCAACCCCCAGTATGATCCCGGGAATCGACCCCATGCCCCCCAACACCACCATGCACAGCACCATGGCGG
>CAZWAE010000299.1:0-4534 GCA_964631805.1 uncultured Desulfobacteraceae bacterium
TTGGATGAGGCATGCCTGGCCATCAATAATGCAAGATCCGCGCCAGTAGACCAAGGAGCATTATCGTGATAAATAAATCGGTGGGTTACAACATTCGGTGCAGCGGATTGCCGATAAAACCGGTCGAAAGAGGAACTCCCGCTATGGAAACGATGCCATGTTATTAAGGCCCCGCCTCCATTTTTATTCCCTTAATATATATCACGTCGGGCTACGCTCTTAATGGTGTTGAGCACCTCTTCATGCAGAAAGGGTTTGGCGACGAAACCAAGGATCAATCCTCCTGCCAGGGCCTTCTGTATGTTGAAATCATCCCTGTAATAGTAACCGGAAACGATCACGATGGGCAGATACGGATCGATCTCTTTAATCCGTGCAGCCAACTGCAGCCCTTCTATGTCAGGCAGTTTGGCGTCCAGAAAGACCAGGCTGAAACGGTTTCGCTTTAGTAATGCCAAGGCTTCCCGCCCGGTGGATGCTGTTTTTGAGCGCAACCCGTTTTTGCCCAATATATGTTCCAGGGCCCAACACATATCCGGCTCGTCATCAACGATGAGAAAGGTCCGGTTCCGGTGCATCTTTTTGTCTATACCCGCATATTCATAGTTAAGATAAGGGCAGTCTCACGGTAAAGGTGCTTCCCCGGCCCACCACGCTGGCCACCTCAATGGCGCCGGAATGCTGCTCCACGATGGAGTAGCAGATGGAAAGTCCCAATCCCGTTCCCTGCCCCACTGGCGACGTGGTATAAAACGGATCAAATATTTTATCGATGTCTTCCGGGGTGATGCCCTTGCCGGTATCGGCGATGTGAATCAATACCTCCGGCCCCTTGGTTTTGGCGGAGAGGGTCAGGATCCCCCCATCCGGCATGGCCTGGATGCCGTTCAAAAAGAGGTTGATGAATGCCTGTTGGAGCAGGCCGGAATTGCCGATGATCCGGATAGATCTTTTTCCAAACTGCTTCATGCATTCGATCTTTTGAATTCTGGCCTGGTTGTCGACAAACATCCACGCCTCCTGTATGAGCGCAGTCAGGTTGATCTGTTCAACCCGGGCCGTTGCAGCGGGCCGGGCAAACCTCAAAAGATTTTCGATGATAACAGACGCTCTGTTGATGCCGGTATGAATTTTTTGGGCGCATTCCCGGCGAAACCGGGGAGTGATATCCTCGTCCAACAGGAACTGAGCGCCCGAGGAGCAGATTGCCAGGGGATTCCGAATTTCGTGGGCGATGCCCCCCGCCATCACGCCCAATGCGGAAAATTTCTGCGACTGCAACAGCTGAGACTCCAATTTACGCCTTTCGGTCTGGTCCCTTCCCACCACCACGATTCCCACGGGCTGAGCCCTTTCGTCTTTCATGGTTGAGCAGACCCAGGCGACATGGACATACTCCCCATTTTTGGCGGCAAAATCCCATTCGTGCATCTGAAATTTCTTTTCAAGCTTAATTTTGGAAAAAACGGATTTGATGGTTTTCCGGAAATCCTTGCCAAAATATTCGTAAAAAAACCGATTCCTGACCTCTTCGAAGGTGTATCCGGAGATCTTTTCCGCTGCAGGATTCCAGGATACGATTCTCCCGCTGGTATCGGTGGTAAGGATCATATCGCTGGCACTCTCAAAGACACTGGCCAGATGGCTTTCCACCCGCCGGACCTCTTCACTCAGCTGTATTTGCACGGTAACATCGTCCATGAGCAGCATCACGTTTTCAATGGCGCCCATCCAGGAAAACGGCAGGAGGCGATAATAGTATATCCGCATCGGTATCCCCGGGGATCGGTAGGACATCCGTTTTCCCTTGGTCGGCAGCTGCTCTTCAAAGACCCGCCGCACCTGGCGGGCGAAATCCATTTGAGCGAGAATGACGGGCGGAAACACCTTTTCCAGATGACGGCCGATGGTACTTGAAATGCTCCGGCGGCTCTTTTCCAGGAAATTCCGGTTGGCCGAAACGATGCGCATGCTCCGGTCTATCATCAGGACCGATGAAGGTATGGCGTCCAGCAGCATCGTATACAGCTTTTGATAGCGTTCGGATTCACCTTTCACAGGCAATTCAATCTTGATGGACTTCATCGATGCGCCTTTATATTTGAATCCTGAAGTGACCGGGCCGGGGCGTCCGGGAAGCGGTCAGGGACCACAAAGTTATAAGGCGGCCACGGCCCGCTTAAGAGAAGCTTGGCCTCCTTTGCCGAACAAAATCGCCGAAACACCCGGCGGAAGCGCTCAACAGATTGCCGCGGCACCAGAAAGTATATTGACAGCAGACGATTATGGGATTGACGATTGTGATGCTGCGGTTGAAAACTGAATACGGATGTTTGCGAATTGCCGGGTGGACCGTGCTCGGCCCTGATTTTTCGATAGAGCCCGGAGAACATTTCACGGCAGCGGTCAATGGTGCTTTCAATTTCCCGCTTAAACTCATCCTCACGGTCATAATGCGTTTTCCGGGCCGAAAGGTATGTCCGTCCGGGGGGGGGCCAATGCGGATGGCGAGCGGCGGATGGCGGATCGGGATTTTTAAGGTCGGGATTCCGATCTCCGGATTCCGCGTTTATTTCATATTCAATCAGTATCCGGATGCCCATTTCCACGCAATTGTCCAATTCTTCCATCAGCGCCACATATTGCGCCCGATTTTCGTCAAGGAGTCGAACAACCCGCTTTTCCTCTTTCAGCAGACAGCCGTACCGCATCGGGATGAGTGTTCGATCCCGATGAAATGACGCGATCACATTTTTATAGGCCAGAAGGTGCGAAAAATCCGGCGCCGGGTTGGAATGAGACAATCCGGAAACAGCGGCGCTGATCCCGTTCGTTCCGACCAGGACAACAGGTTGGCCGGCCACGCCGGTAAGATTGCCGGTCATCGGAACCGGCCGGCTGCGAAAAATGCAATATAGCAAATAACTCAAGATGATTCCTCCATCTCCAGGGAGGGGCAAAAGCTATACGGCGGCCAGGGGCCTGAAACCTGGAAGGTCAACCCGTCCGGTCCATGGATTTCACCGGCACGATCCACGCCGGCGCGAAACTTCTTCGTAAGATTCAACGGAACCAGATAGGCCCAATTCGCGATCATATCCATTTCCATTCCGGTAGCATCGCGGGAAAGTGGTTTTCGCATGAAAAAATCCGAGGCATAAGGGTCCAGGCTATCGGCAATCTCCTCCAGTTTTTTTTTACAGATAAGATTCAACCGGTTGCCAATTTCGCTCTGAATCCGTTTTTCCCGGAAATAGCGTGCTCCGGGGGGCAATGACGCCAGGTTTTCCGCCTCGGCCGCCATTGTGGTGGAATATACCCTTTTTTTAGCCTTTTCGCTGTCTACCAGGCCCTTGACGGACCATTCCTCCTTTCCGGCAACATGATCCAGGAATTGCAATATTGTTATGGCATGGATTTTTATTAGATTTTCAAGACCGTCGAGAGAGGTAAAAATGGTGCCGAACCGGGCCGGCAGTACAGGGGAATGGTGCATCACCTGTCGCACGACCTCTTCGTGCCGATAGGCGCGAGGCCCGATCCAGGCGAGGTCCTTTAGTCTGGATTCTGCTTCCGGCCCGCAAAATTCCCCCAGGGAGACTTTGCCGATAACCGCCCGGATTCCCTGAAACGTGCACTGTGAGACCGCTTGTCCATCATCCGGACCGGAGAGGTCCAGGGTTTCCGCCAGATGGGGCCTTGCGAGACAAAAAAGGTAAATTCCTTCGCCCTCTCCGGCCCTTATGGTAGTGGTGGGATTGTCTGGCATGGCGATTCTCCGGGGACGCGTTCCCATGGTCCGGGTCCCTAACCGGCGCAGCCGGAATTTGAAATCCCGAATAACGGTACGCTATCCTGTTTTGATCAATAGACCTGCTGCAATTATCCACGCTTTTGCACGGATATTAATGATAAAGGGCCCGATCACCCGGCGGTCTCTTTTTTTCGCGGCAGGACGATCTCAAGTACGCCGTTTTTAAACTGCTCGACGCATCTTTCAATATCCACTTCCCGCGGCAACTCGATCTCTTTACGAAACTCATGATCCCCCCGTCTGGCAGCGATGGAATACCGGCCCGCTCTCATGCTCAATGTGACATCACCCGGTCTGAAACCGCCCAGATCTACGACGATCAGAACCTCCTCTGCTTCGTGGAAAACATCGACCAGGGGTCCTCTTATTTTCTTGAACAGCGGCTTGGTCTGAAATTTCCAGTTCCGCGGTTTTTTAAAAAGCCCGGTGGAAAAATCGGAGACGGTGGAATGCCCGGTCGATTCGGATCGCCAATTCCGATCCCGGCCGCTTTGCGTCTTCATTCGGACTTTTGACGAAAGTCTGATCCTCGGGCCACTTTTTGCCCGTTTGCGTTGGGCCCGGGAAACATCTTTCATGGTTATGGGGGGAATCGATCGTTTCATAGCATCTCGTTCGCTCCGCTTAGGGTCCCGGAAGAAAATAATCGAACTGGATGGCGCCGGATTCATTATTTTTTCCAGAGGCCCTTACTTTACTACAGGACCTCTTCAAAAACAC
>CAZWAE010000300.1:0-1141 GCA_964631805.1 uncultured Desulfobacteraceae bacterium
GGGCGGCGGGAAAGACACCCGCTGCCCGGCATCACCTTCCACAAACAACACAATCATCCCATAACAGAAACGAATCGCCATGCCCGGATACAAGGTACACATCGGTGGAGGGGTCCTGATCGGAGGAGGGTGCCTGGCCGCTGTAGCGTGGTTCGGGTATTACCAGCCGAAACCGGAGACGGCCGTCGCCCTTGTTGTCATCGCCCTTCTGGGCGCCCTGTTCCCCGACACGGATACCGACTCCAAGGGACAGAACCTGTTTTACAGCTGCCTGGTGATCCTGGACCTGGCCCTGATGATAAAGGGGCACTACAAGTGGGCAGCCATCCTCGGATTCTGCGCCATGCTGCCCGCCATCGGCCACCACCGCGGCTGGACCCACACCTGGTGGGCCATGCTGATCATTCCCCTGCCCATCATTCTCCTTCCGGTCATCTTCTACCGATTGTCCCCCGAAACCCTCCTGCCCTTTTATCTCGCGGCTGTGGTGGGCTACTTCTCCCACCTTCTGCTGGATCGGAAGTTTTAGCCGAAGGTATGATGGTAAAGAGCGAAAAACGGAACCGCTATGAGAATGAGGTGGATGTAGTTCTTCTGGGTTCGCTTCAACATCTCCTACCCCCAATATCGTATCAGTTGATCAATGGCCTCTGCCAGCTTTTTCCCCGTAAACATACCGGCAAAACACAGGGAACGAAGTTCAGCAACACCCCTGCGGAAAAAAGCCGGTGTACTATATCCGATGCCCCCTTTATTTAACAGGATCCCTTAATGGTGCCACTTCTGAAAGCTGCTGTGCAAACAGTTTCGGATCTTTTGCAGGCAGCTGGCAGGTCCCGTTTTCGCAAACATAAGCTGTCGTTTTTCCCCGGATAGCGGTTTTGCCTTTTGCGGTGGGAACAAGTCGGGCGTGGGACGCAATATCTTCTCCCTCTGTCGCGACGGTTAAAATCCGGTTCGGCAGGAATTGCTCCCTTAATGCCAATAAAAATGGATCCGCCCCGCCGGGCTTTCCTTCAGGCGTAACGATGACGATCTCTTTGGGACTATCCAGGAAAAAATCGAGTGCCAGCATCATCTCGGAAAGCGCAAGGGGATTGGCGGAAGGCCCGCCCAGAAAAGCTTTTAAGGCTTTTTCCGC
>CAZWAE010000300.1:1241-4507 GCA_964631805.1 uncultured Desulfobacteraceae bacterium
TGCCGGGCCCGGCCGTCCTTGTAACTTCGGTAAAGCCGTTTGTTACGGTAAAGGTTTGCCAGAATAAAATCGGCGGCTTTGACGGCCCGTTCTGTATACCGGGCATCTCCCAGCATGAGCCCCGCCCGTGCATGGGCGGATATCATCAGACCGTTCCAGGCGGTCAGGATCTTTTCGTCCCGTAGTGGACGGGGCCTGCGGTTTCGATAACGGTACAGCAGCGCGTTGGACTCTTCGATGGCGGCCATAAGATCGCCCACCGGCATCTTCAATTCGGCCGCGACCTCCCCTGCGGTTCGCGGCGCATTCAGGATGTATCGCCCTTCAAAATTGGGTTCGCTACCCACAGCGTAATAGACCTTGACGATTCCGGCCAGTTTCCGGCCCAACACCTCTTCCAGTTCATCCGGAGTCCAGGTAAAGAAATACCCTTCCTCACGGTGTCCCCTTGGGGTGAGGCTGTCCGCATCGGTGGCGGAATAAAACGCTCCCCCGGGGGAGGTCATCTCCCGGTTCACGTAGTCCAGAACCTCCCTGGCAATTTTCTTGAAATGCTCATCACCGGTGGTCTGGTAGCCTTCAAGGTAGGCCATGATCAGCAGGGCGTTGTCATAGAGCATCTTTTCAAAATGGGGGACAAGCCATTTCGCATCGGTGGCATAGCGGTGAAATCCGCTTCCTACCTGGTCATAGATACCCCCGGCCGCCATCTTTTCGAGGGTGAGCCTTGCGATTTTAAGGGCCTCCCGATCCCCAGTCCTGCGGTAATACCGCAAAAGAAGACGGACCGGCAGGCTGCTGGGGAACTTGGGAGCCCCTTTTATTCCGCCGGCCACCTCGTCAAAACCCCTCTTGTAGCTCTCGACAGTCCGATGCATCACTTCCGCGGCCGGCAGACTACCCCCTGCCGGTGCGCGAAGTCTTTGTCGAACCTGGCCGGCCACCTGTTTGCCGACCTCCTCCACCCGGCCCCGATCGGTTTGGTAAACCACTTTGATTTTCTTTAAAAACGTAAAAAACCCCATATTCGCACCACGGTCTCCGTCCCGCGCCGGAAAATAGGTGCCGCCGTAAAAGGGCTTTCTGTCCGGTGTCAACCAGACGTTCAGGGGCCATCCGCCCCTGCCGGTCAATGCCTGAACCGCACTCATGTAAATGGCGTCGATATCGGGGCGCTCCTCCCGGTCCACCTTGATGGCAATGTAGTTCCGGTTCAGATATTCGGCGATCTTTTCATCCTCAAAGGACTCCTCTTCCATGACGTGACACCAATGGCAGGTGGAATATCCCACGCTGAGCAGCACGGGCCGGTTCAACTTTTTCGCCTTCTCAAAAGCTTCATCGCCCCAGGGGTACCAGTTGACGGGGTTGTGGGCATGCTGGACAAGATAGGGACTCGATTCAAGAAAAAGGCGGTTGGTGTAAATGGCCCGGCCGTCTGGCCGCAGGTGCTTCGTTCTGGGGCGGTAGTCTTTGCCGCGAAATTTCTGCATTTTGTCAATCTCTTTTAGCAGTGCGGGCTTAAATTCCGCCACTCCCGGCATCCTCCCATCCTGAGTCCGCCCGGTTGAGTTGGGAGGAAATGTCCAGTCGAAAGAGATGGAGAGGATAGCAAATCCCAGAGCGGCGGTAAAAAACAACCAAATTCTTCTGTTAGCCGATCCGATTTTATAAATCCGCATCAGTTCCCCTTCCATCAATCGAGTTGGTGTTGGGTTATCATTTCCTTTGCGCCACTAGTACTTCAAACATCTCAACAGCCTGGGCGGCCTTGACATGGAAATGGTTGTAAACGACCTGCCCGGATGGATCGATAATAACCGTCCATGGCGTGCCGCCGGTCCGATATCTTCTCATGATCGCCGGAATTCTGTCGGCGTCGGAATCACCTTCGACATGCGCCATCGGGATCTTCAGATCGTATTTCAACTGGTTGTGTCGAAGTTTATCCCGGGTATTGAAGCTGTGCCCCTCGAACACGGTTTGGACTGCGAAAAATTTGACGTCATCGTTACCCTTCATCGTCTCTGTCAATTTCTTAAGGGTTGGGAACCCAACCGAACGGCATCCCGGTCACCAGTCCTGGAAAAAATAGAGATACACAACCTTGCCGCGGTAATCGCTCAACCGAATGGGATCCATCTTTTTTCCGTTGCCGTCGATCCAACCGTCCAGATTCAGTTCCGGGGCCGGCTGGCCATGGATGCCGTAGTTCGTCCCCGCCGATGCTGTTCCCATACCGGGCAACAGGTCGTTATCGGGGAGGGTGTAGATCCCGGAGACCGGAATCATCCAGATGACAGCGAAAAAAGAAAGGGTCAATACAGTTGGTTTCAGTTTGTGCTTTAGTTTCAGTTTCATCGGGCGCACCTCAGGGTTTAAAATTCAACGTTATTTTCACTTCACTCATTGTTTCCGGCCAGAGCAAGAATAAGACCGCGTTCTATCCAGAGATTCACCTTAACTCCCTTTTCATAATATTCTGAAAAACCGTTAATCCCCGTAACATCAGATGGTTGCTCGACCTGATAAAAGGTATGGGTATGGTTCGTCAACCGGTTACGCATTTTTAGCTGGGCGGCAAACTGCCCTAGAAGTGAGCAATACCGACCGCCAATCAGCTCCCATGTATCGGCAGAGAGGCGTTGAGATTTGATCAGAGAGAAATCCAATTGAGATAAAAAATAGCGGACCTCGTCAAGTGAATTGGACCTGATCTCCACATCCAGGTTTTTGTTGTGATTATAAGCGACTTCACGGATCAACCGCGTAACATTTTCCGGAGGATCGGAAGGTTCTAAAAACAACAGGGAACCCGTTACTGTTAATAACAGCACCGCAATAACAACAGGCGCCCAGAAGGTCCGCCAGCGTCTGATCCCGAATAGTGGACGGGACCGCTGCTGGGTGATCTGCAGACGAAGCAACTGGCGCCGAGGGAGGCGATACGCCTGATAATAATCAAGAATATTATCCTTTAATGTATTCTTCATATTGCCCCCATCTCTTTTCTGCTACCAAGCTTATCTTTTACTTTCAGTTTCAAACGGTGCAGCCTTGATAGCAAAGTGCCTCTTGGGATGCCTATTTGGCGGGAAATATCCTGGATGGTAAACCCTTCCACTGCCCAGAGGAATAAAAGCTCTCGCTCATGGGGTGTTAACAGCATCAGGATTAATTCTACCTGTTCACGTTCGACGATAATATCGTCAAGGGATTTCATATCGATCTGGATGACGGAAGAATCTTCATCAAACTCATCAAAA
>CAZWAE010000301.1:0-4490 GCA_964631805.1 uncultured Desulfobacteraceae bacterium
CCCCCCACCATCTCTTCCGGAATATCGGCGTTGGTATAGGATTTCTGAACATCATCGCAATCGTCCAGGGCTTCCATCAACCGGATCATCTGTTCCGCCGGTTTTCCCGTCAGGCTGACGGTGGTGGAAGGTAGCATTGAAATTTCCGATTCAACGCAAGGAACGCCCGCCTCGTCAATAGCGGTTTTGATCGCTTCGAAATCGGAGGGATCGGAGATCACCTCGAAATTGCTCTCGTCCTCCCGGACATCCTCTGCTCCGGCTTCAAGAGCAACCTCCATGAGCATCTCCTCCTCCACAGCCGATTTATCAATGACGAAATACCCCTTTTTTTCGAAAAGGTAGGAAACGCAACCGTTTTCACCGAGGTTACCCCCCGCTTTGCTGAAAATGTGCCGGATATCGGCCACCGCACGGTTTTTATTGTCCGTCAGGGAATCAACGAGGACCGCAGCGCCTCCCGGCCCGTAGCCTTCATACACGATCTCCTCGTAGCTGACCCCCTCCAGCTCACCGGTTCCCTTCTTGATGGCCCGATCCATGTTGTCTTTGGGCATATTTTCAGCCTTGGCAGCGATGATGGCCGTTCTCAGTCTAGGATTTGCCGCAGGATCCCCGCCACCGGTCCGGGCCGCAACGGTAATCTCCTTGATGAGTTTGGTAAAAATCTTTCCACGCTTGGCGTCTGTCGCACCTTTTTTGTGTTTGATGGTGGACCATTTGCTGTGGCCTGACATGTTGACCTCCTATTTCTTGTTCATATCGGAACCGATTCTATCCATCCCGATGATATAGATCTCTTTGCTGGCTTTACGGCTGCTCTTGGGCTTGAAAATACTGTGTTTTTTAAAGTGCCCCCTGACCGCTTTGGTAAAATCGCTGAAATCGGATCCCTGGAAAATTTTACAGACAAAGAACCCTCCCGGATCCAGGACTTCCAGAGCAGCGGATAGTGCCGTTTCGCACAGAAGAAAGGATCGGGCACTGTCCACGTGTTTGATGCCGGTGGTGTCGGGTGCCATATCACTCAGCACACCGCTGAAACCACTGCCCGCAACGGCTGACAGCTCCCTGCCGATCTCGATAATATCCCCGGTCATGGTTTCGGCCTGGGGCGGAATTTTGACGGTGACCGGCTTGAGATCAATCCCCAGAACCCGTCCTTTCTCCCCGACCACCTCCGCCGCATAGAGCAGCCACGAACCCGGAGAGCAACCCAGATCCAGAATCCTGTCACCTTTTCGGATGAGCCGGTACCGGCTCTGAATCTCCTTGAGCTTATAAACGGACCTGGCGGGAAACCGCTCCTTTTTCGCCTTGTCCGTGTAGTGATCGCGCCACTTTCCGGGCCGCCGGGCTGGACGTCTCATAACTGGTAACCGTTATACCGTCAAGTGTTAAAAAAGGATCTCCATCGCCTGGGACAGGGAGCGGACGCCTACAACGTCGATGCCCTTCAGGCCGGTGATGCGTTTGACGTTGCTTTGGGGCAGAATACAGCGTTCAAATCCCATCTTTAGGCTTTCGCTGATCCGGGCTTCCACTTGTCCCACCGCCCGGACCTCTCCGGTCAACCCGACCTCCCCCAACACCACGGTTCCTCTGCGAACCGGCTTGTCCAGGAAACTGGAGGCCACGGCACAGGCAATGGCAAGATCGATGGCCGGTTCATAGATCTTGACCCCGCCGGCAACGTTCATGAAAATATCGTGGCCCATCAGGTGCATGCCCAGCTTTTTCTCCATGACTGCGGCCAGGAGGGCTACGCGGTTGTGGTCGATGCCCAGGATGGTTCGCCGGGGAGTCCCGAAACTGGTGCTGCTGGCCAGCGCCTGGATCTCCACCAGTATGGGCCGGGTTCCCTCAATGCTCGGCGCCACCACGGATCCGGGGGAGTCCTCCGGCCGTTCGGCCAGAAAAACCGATGACGGATTAGGAACTTCGACCAAACCCTTTTCGTTCATTTCAAACACGCCGATTTCATTGGTGGACCCGAACCGATTTTTCACGGCCCGCAGGATCCTGAAAATATGGTTCCGGTCCCCTTCGAAATAGAGGACCGTGTCCACCATGTGCTCGAGAAGCCGGGGACCGGCAATGGCGCCCTCCTTGGTGACGTGGCCCACCAGGAATGTGGGAACCCCCGACCTTTTTGCCATCAGCATCAGTTGGACGGCGCTTTCCCGGACCTGGCTGACGCTCCCCGGAGCGGATGTCAGATCACTGTTGTAGAGGGTCTGTATGGAGTCCACCACGAGCACCGCCGGCTTTTCCGCTTCCACCGTGGCGACGATGGCGTGGACGTCGATCTCCGCCAGGACCATCATGTCTGAAGATATTGTCGAGAGCCGCTGGCTTCGGATCCGAATCTGGCGAATTGATTCCTCGCCGGTCACATAGAGAACCTTTCGGTTGTCTAAAGCAAGTCCGTAAAGCGCCTGGAGCATGAGCGTGGATTTCCCTATGCCCGGATCCCCGCCGATCAGGACCAGCGTTCCCGGCACCAGACCGCCGCCAAGGACACGATCCAGTTCACCGATCCGGGTGGACAATCGGTACTCCTTTTCAAGTTCAATGGCCGCGATGGATACCGGTGGGGTCCGCATGACAGAGGTCCCTGCTTTTGCCGTTTTCGCGGACAGGGGGGAGTAGGTTTCCTCCACAAGGGTGTCCCATCTTCCGCAATCCGGGCATTTTCCCATCCATTTAGGGGCCTGGTGCCCACATTTCTGGCAGGAAAATACGGTTGGAGGGTTTTTTTTTGCCATAACAAGACCGAATTTGCAGGTTCGGCGTCCGCCCTCGCCTTCATGTGGCGGAGGTTAATATCCAGTTTTAATTGACTTCCCGGAGCATACCATGTCATTTATAAAGGATCAAGGAAGCTTGGCGGAATGAAAGGACATCGGATTTTCATGACGATTTGCATAAAAGAAAAGCCTTGCAGATGGGCAGTTGTAACGGTTTTGGCAGTCCTATTCGCCATCCTCTTCTGGGCTAAATCTGTTGCGGCTGAAAACACCGCTTATTTCGACCCCCTGGTCCATCGCCTCATCGCCGACGGTTTCGACTCAGGGATGATCAACAAATTATACGGACGACCGCAGGTCCGGTTTGAAACACGGGGCATCTCCACCTTTTTCACCTATAGTGAATCCCGGCTCAATTACGATCAATTTCTCAGCTGGCGATCCATACGTAAAGCGGAAGGATACTTGAAAACCCACAAAAAGGAGCTTCAAGCTGCAGAACACCATTACGGCGTGGACCGGCACATCATCACCGCCATCATCCTCGTTGAAACCAAGCTGGGAACCTATTTGGGGAATCGAATGATATTGAACACGCTTTCCACCATGGCCTCTCTTTCCAATCCCGAGGTGAGGGAGCTGTTCTGGAATCGGATCGACACCTCCCGCCGGTTCAAAAGGGATCGTTTTGACAAAAAGGCCGACGCCAAATCCAAATGGGCCTATTCGGAACTCAAGGCGTTTTTGAAGTATACGGCAGCAGAAAAACTGGACCCGGCAGATGTGGTCGGCTCTTTTGCCGGCGCCATGGGCATCGCACAGTTCATGCCCAGCAACGCCCTGAAACTCGCAAAGGACGGCAACATGGACGGCCGCGTGGACCTGTTCAACCACTCGGACGCCATTGCCAGTGTCGCCAATTATCTCAAACATCATGGCTGGAAACCGGATATCACGCGAAAAGAGGCCTACCGCATTCTACTGCGCTATAACTACAGCAAGTATTACGTCAAAACCATCCAGGCCATTGCCGACAAACTGAAAAGCTGATGGATCATCGTTGAGACTCAGAGGGATTCCATAAGAATGGATTTAAAAACAACCGGCATATTCCTAATGCTCTGCGTGCCGTTTCTGCTCATGACCGTATGGGCAGTGGTCAACGCCGCAGAAAAGGATTTCGCCTCAATGAAAGAAAAGGCCTTGTGGCTGTTTGTCGCCGCCATCCCCTTTGTGGGTTTTATCATCTATTTTCCTGTCGGTGCCAGGAGGGGGAAAAAACCGGGAGAGGGATGAAAATCGGTCAAATTCCGATTGACAAAGGGATCTGCTTTTAATATTTAGGGCGGGTTCGTTCAAGATCATGTGGTCCCATCGTCTAGCGGTTAGGACGCCGGCCTCTCACGCCGGTAACCGGGGTTCGATTCCCCGTGGGATCACCATTAAATATATCAAGGACTTAGGCTCAACAGCCAAGTCCTTTTTGTTTTGGTTAAAAATCAATACCCAACACTATACCCAACTCGTAGCTCCGAAATCGCTTAAAATCAACAAATTCTCTGAGTGACCAATACCTAAAAAACATGGTCCGAAATCATTTTTCCATGCTTAGGTCCGGTTTTATAATCCCATTCCTTTGTGAAGATCTCCAAGCAGAGATAGACCCATTTCCGGAAAACAAAAACCCCGAAATCCATGCCTGGAAATCGGGCTTTGATCTGGACAACTACGTCATCGAAG
>CAZWAE010000302.1:0-4489 GCA_964631805.1 uncultured Desulfobacteraceae bacterium
ATGTTCAGATGCCGGCCGACCTCGACCAGTTTGGGAGAGATAATTCACATGGCACAGTCGTTTGTGGGGAAGGTCTTGTCCAGTTGGGACATCACGCCGCCGATGGCGGGAGATTTTTCAAGAAGGTATACGTAATACCCCGAGTCTGCCAGATCCAATGCGGATTGCATGCCGGCAATTCCGCCACCGACAACCAGAACAGATCCGATAACATCGTTGGCCATTTTTATGTTTCTCCTGATGGGTAAAGAAGTTTTTCAGGGTAATCCCTGCGGCTTTTTCCGGAACCGTTGCACCAACAAACTATCTTGACCGGAAAACTAAACAAACTAAGCCGAATATACAGTAATTGACGGCTTGTCAATAAAATTTAAGATTAGAGACCCTTCGTTTTGATGATCATTATGAAAATAGTTGAAATGATTGACGTACTAAATGCGTTCCCCCGGGTGTTTGGCAATTTTGACTAAATTCTCAGCACTCTCAGTTGCTGTTGGCTTGGGTAGGGTCGATCCTGTAGATTGCAGTTTGGAATTTACTTTTCTATGGAACTGTGTTTTTAAATAGAAAACCTTAAAAAAATCCTCCCATGAGAGTACTCGTTTTAAATCCACCAGCCGAACATACCATACCGGAATATCCCGATGAAAGGGGAAACAGGTATGTTGAAACGGTAGTCCGATTCTGTGATGAGCTTGAACGTCGGCGGCTATCGGTTCGTTGGGATTTCAGGGGTCGGGTGAATACCGTGACCGAAGCATCCTTGGAGAGAGCGTCCCAAGCCGGGTGCCGGATGATCTCTTTCGGAGTTGAAACGGGTACCGACAGGGGGTTGAAACTGCTCAGAAAACAGACATCGACGGATCAGGTGAAACGGGTTTTCGCCTGGTGCAAAAAACTGGGTCTGAAAACCGTAGCAGACTTCATGATCGGCCTTCCGTTCGAGAAAACCTCCGATGATGTAATGAGAAACATCGACTTTTTGATCGACTTGGATCCGGATTATGCCCAGATCAGCATTCTGACACTGTATCCTAACACGGAGTTGTTCGAGACGGCCCGGCAAAAAGGTTTGGTGAATATGAGGCGATGGCGCTTATTTTTAACGGAATCCACACCAAAATTCGATCTTGATCACTGGGAAGAGTTCCTGAGCATTGGGGATCTGGTCAAGTTGCAGAAGGACGCATACCGGCGGTTTTATATAAGGCCCTCCTATATTGCAAAAAGCATTATCAATACCGCCACGCCTTATGAGTTCAACGCCAAGTTGAAAGGCCTTATAAAGCTGTTCTGGCCTCCTTAAAGGATGAATTGGCAGGCACAGGGCCGCAGAAGATCGAAGGTCAGGGTAGTTTGGAAGGCCGATGAATTTGTTTACTGGACGGATTTACGCAGGTTGATGAAGTCGCTCCGATCAAACCCGAGGGTCTTGAAAAAAGAAAGCAGATCCGGTGAATCCCACCGCACCGATGTATAGACAAATGAGATGCCTGCCGATCGATAAAACCGCAAAATTTCCTTGGCCAGGCTGGCGCCGATACCTTGCCCCATGTAGTTGGGATTGACCCCCAGGTTGGCGATCCAGGCGCTTTTTTCCATGCCGAACCCCAGCGTCAGAATGTAGCTGATCATAAAACCGACCACCTCTCCGTCTATTTCAGCCACAAAGCAGGCGTCCGCGTTCCGCTGGGCATGCTCTTTCACTAGGCTTTTGAAATCGGCTTTCGGAGGTTTTTGCATGATGGCGCCGTAGATCTTTCCGATCTCATCGGCATCTTCGATTTTCAATCTCCGGATAACGGCTTTTTCTGCAGGCGAACCCATGTTATCACCCATAAGATTAATCTATTCGGATAATTTTCACTTGATGTCCCACCCAGTTGGGGGGAAGATAAACCCTGCCGCTGTTCCCGCTCAGTTTGACCCGT
Organism: uncultured Desulfobacteraceae bacterium; assembly: GCA_964631805.1. Taxonomy (GTDB): domain Bacteria; phylum Desulfobacterota; class Desulfobacteria; order Desulfobacterales; family CAZWAE01; genus CAZWAE01. Next base: position 1,932 of record CAZWAE010000302.1, read on the forward strand.
TTTTCGATCATCTCCTCACCGTAGACCTCGAACTTTACCTTATTCGGGGCTCCTTCCGGTGCGGATTCACTTTGAACTGATTTTTTATCGGTTGCCACTTTTTCAGCCTCGTCGTAGTTACGGTAGCACGATCAACACATCTTCAAATGTCTATTCCGGGTACGTCAACGGAACCATAAACACGTATGGTCCAAAGTTAACATCATCCCGGGTGGCGGGTCAAGGCATTTTTAGCTGTTTAATAGCTGTTTCGTAGCGGTGTCAGTCGTGTCTAACCCAATATGAAACTCCACAGAATTCCTGCACAAATGGCCGACCCGATAACACCGGACGAATTGCAGGCCATGGCGTGCATGAGAAGATAATTGGTGGGATCCTCCTGCTGGCCTACTATGTGGACCTCCCTTGCTGAACCGGGTACGGCCGATACGCCGGCGGCCCCGAGAAGGGGGTTGATCTTTTCCTTCATGAAAAGATTCATTATTTTGGCAAAAATAACACCCGATGCCGTGGCGATGCTGAAGGCTACGGCGCCTAAAAAGAAGATCTTTACTGACCCCGGGGTCAGAAAGACGTCGCCCTGGGTGCTGGCACCCACGGTAAATCCGAGAAAGATGGTGGCAGTGTCGATGATGGCCGTTCTGGCGGTCTGGGCCAGACGCTCCACCACTCCGGAGACCTTCATGAGATTACCGAAAAACAGCGGTCCGAGCAGCGGGATGGAAGCCGGGGCCAGAAAACAGCAGAGCAGCAATCCGATGACCGGGAACAGCATCAGCTCCTTTTTGGATATCTCTCTGGGATCGGGCATATGGATCACACGCTCTTCACGGGTAGTGAGCAGCCGCATGATGGGCGGTTGGATGATGGGAATCAGCGCCATGTAGGAATAGGCGGCAATGGCGATGGGACCGATGAGATGGGGCGCCAGTTTTGCCGTCAAAAAAATGGAGGTGGGGCCATCCGCACCGCCGATGATGGCGATGGAGGCCGCTTCTCTCGGTACAAAGCCCAATGCCAGGGCACTGAGCAGGGTAAAGAAAATTCCCATCTGGGCGGCCGCTCCCAGCAGCATCAGCTTGGGGCGTGCCAGCAGGGAGGAAAAGTCGGTCATGGCCCCCAGCCCCAGAAACACAATGGAGGGGTACAGCCCTGTGGTGACACCGAAATAAAGGTAGTGCAGCACGCTGTTGGGTTCATAGATGCCAAGGCCGAATCCCTTGAAAAACGGGACATTTCCCACCAGAATACCAAAACCGATAGGGAGTAGCAGGAGCGGTTCATACTCTTTGGATATGGCAAGAAAAACAAAAACGCATCCAATGATGATCATGATTACATTGCGGTAGTCCGCAAGATAGTAACCGGTGTTTGTGAGAAATTGAAATAAAAGGTCCATTAGGGTTTTCCTTTAATCATATATGGTTCGAACAAGATGCAGAATGCGGCTTTCCATGAGATCGATCTTTCAAACTCCTCAAAGTGCCCGGAAGCAGGTTCCGGTGATACCCTTGACAGCTTCAGCCGATCACACACAGGACTTCCTCTTTTGCAACGGTGTCGCCGCTTGAAAATCGGATCGATTTTACGGTGCCGTCAACCGGCGCGCTGAGGGCATTTTCCATCTTCATCGCTTCCAGGATCACAATGGTTTCTCCCTCGCTGACCAGGTCGCCCACCTGTTTTTCGTACCGCACGATCATCCCCGGCATGGGGGCGATCAGGGGGGTGCCATCCATTTTCCTTGTCGTGGCGGGTTTAACTGTCGCCGGTGCAGGTTCTAGGGTCGCCGGTTCGGGTGCGACTGCTATGGGTTCCGGCACGACGGCAGGGATTTCCGGTGTCGGCGACGCCTGTGCTGCCACCTCGACTGTCGCTGGTGCCGCGGGGACTTCAGCCGGGGCCTCGACCGATTCTGAAACAACGGCCTCCGGTGAATCGGGTTTTTTCCATGAATAAAGACCCTCACCGCTGGCAAGCAGTTGTCCGGTTTCCCGCAACCCTTTGATGGTCAGGTGGGGATGCGGAAGGTCGTGCTCCTTTGTCAGCGCATAGAGGGCATCAAGACCGAAGGGCTCCTCTATCTGTCGGGTCAATGCTTGGTAGGCGTCCACCGCATTTTTCGGGTCCATCAGATTCCGGTCCTCATCTATGAAAATCTCCGTCGAATCGGCCGTTTCAGCCTGAGTCGTTGCACCGACAGGCGTCTTTTGTTCCGGTTTTTCCATCAGCCGGACGATCCGGTGGAGTTGGGAGATGATCAGGGAAAGAACGGTCAGCCCCGTCATCACTATTGCAGCCCCTGTATACGCCATTGCCCACCCGTTTGCGGCGTTTATCGCTTCTAAACCTTGCAAGGGGAACCTCCTTGTTGTTTATCGTTTCTCACCCGAAGTGAGAGCCCGGCGTTCAGCAGCAATTTTGTTGATTTTTTTCATGATTTTTTCGCCAAGCATGTTGTTGTTTTGGATCAAGCGGTAAAACTCATGGCTTGATATGTAGAGAACGTTTCCATCCGTTTCGGCCTTTGCGGTGCCGGTATACTGGAACGGGCCGAT
>CAZWAE010000303.1:0-4373 GCA_964631805.1 uncultured Desulfobacteraceae bacterium
AATAAAAACCCCATATTCCTCGACGCGCCGACGAGACGTTGAAATGTCATGGATAAAAACCGGCTCGTACCGTGGGAAACGTCCCTTGAGATTTTTATGGGCCGTGTGAACTCTTCCACGTAGACGGTGGCCGCAATGGACAGCCTCACCCGGTCTGCCGTCTCCCCGCCAATAGGGGCGATATACATGTATTTGGTGCGATGTTTACCGTCAGCATCCTTCCATTGGTAGTACCCGTGAGAATACTTACCCCCCAGGCTCTGCTTCAGGATCCCCCAGAAATCACTCAATTCATTGGCCAGCAGAGAAAGGTCCGTGCCCTCAAGGTCAGGGTTTCTATGAAAAAAGGTGACCGCCGTATCCCTGTTGAAAACCGCCGTGTATCCGGTTTGGAGAACCGGTTGGATCGCTATTTCTCTGAATACGGGAGTATTCCGGAGTTGCCCGGTGGTCAATTCAGGATTGGCCTTCAAATATAATTCCAGCTGGAGGGCGACATCCAGGGCCTTCTGACGAACCGCATCTTCTGCCATCTTAGTCAGAATGGCGGAGGTGCGACGATCCTCCTCCTCCTGACCCTGCCCGATGGCCCGATCGATCTCGATTCGGAATTGTCTGTCAAATGCATTTATAAGGTATCCGAATATCAAGAACGGAATGACACCCAGAAAAAACATCATCAGGATCAAACGAAAACTGTAAGTCCCGGGTAACAATTTGAACGACGGCATAACAAATCCTTATTCAGTCCATTATCTTGTCGGCTCTTAAAATGCAGTTTCGCTTGATGTCAATGCCCAGTTTCCCGGCCTTTTGCAGATTCAATGAAAGCCTTGTCAACGTCGGTTTCTGGACGGCGACCTCTCTCACCGGAACACCGGAGAGCACCTTCTCAACCTGGCCGGCGGCCTGGCGGCCAATTTCATAAAAATCGCAGTTCAACGCCATCAAAGAGCCCTGCTCTACAAATCTTTCCGCCACGGTGATAACGGGTATGGCGTGCGCATCGAAAACCGAGATGATCCTTTTGAGATTTTCGGGGGAACCCAGAATCGGGTCGGTGGGAATATAGATGGCATCCACCCTCTCGGCCACCGGCCCAAGCCTCCTTTCAATCGTAGGGAGTTCGCTAAATGAAACAGGGATATCAATGGTGGTCCAGCCGAACCCGGGTGCAGCATTCATCCCCTCCCTACCGGTCGCGACAGCCTGGGGCATTTTGGTGCAATACAGCACTCCCAAATTTTTCACCTGCGGCAGGCACTCTTTCAGCATTCGAAATTGTGCCGCCACCGGCACCTTCATGCTGACGCCGGTAATATTCCGGCCGGAGTCGGCATAGCTTTGGATAATACCGGTGGCTTTGGGTGCACCGACGATTGAAAATACGATGGGTATCGGTATGGTTTCGGTCGCTTCAAGGGCCGATAGAGAACTCCCCGTGCCCAGTGCAACAATGAGATCGACCTCTTCATCGACAAATATGCGGGCAATTGTCAAGGCAGTCGCATTGTCCTGACGGGCGTTTTCAAAAGATAGGTTCATGTTGATTCCGTCCCTGAATCCGAGATCGGCAAGACCGTCTATCACCCCTCGATAGGTCTGGTTAAAGGGTTCCACCTTTTCCGTCCACTGAAGAATGCCGATGTGGAACGGTTCGGGCTTTCTATTGCACCCGACGCTCAAAAGGCATATGATGAAAAATGCCGTCCAGAACAACCACCGTTTTTTTGTGTTCACCGGTACCCCCTGATAGTCAATGACACGTCCATATGCCTTTGGTATGAGGAAGGCCCCTTAAAGGGGCCGGAAAGTCGCTGGATCTTTTAAATTCGAATTTCGTATTTTTTGAACTGTACAAGTTTCTTATTGTTAAAGCCATCTCAAGTCTCACGCCCAAAGGCCATGGTTTACTTTAAAAATTAACCGGTCAACATCTTTATAGCGGCACCTGTCCACAGAACACCCGCCAGAAGAAGGCTGATGAACACGGCGGCGCTGCCCATGTCTTTTGCCTGTTTGGCGAGTTCATGATACTCGGGGGCGGCAATGTCCACCACCGCCTCAATCGCCGAATTCAACAACTCTACGATCAACACCTGGGTAGTGGCAAAAAAAAGAAGGGTTTTAAACGCCAGGGGTATGGGCATTAAAAACAAACCGACCCCAAGCACCACCCATATCCCCACCTCCTGCCGAAAGGCGGCTTCCTTTTTCACGGCCAGACGCAGCCCGTTCAGAGAGTAGACAAAGGCAGCCACGATTCTTGACAGCCCAGTTTTCCGATCAGGTTTTTCCATTATGAAAGATTCCTTGATTCGGGTGTACCAGACACAATTCACCATCGGCGCAAAAGAATGTTCCGAATGAGTGTAATGGAACCGACCGGTTTTTTCAATGCCCAATGAGGCCGTATAAAACCTTGCCTTGAACCTGCAAGTCGGGTATAAAAGTTTGTTTTACCATTTGTGAGGACCATGCAATCATTTGTTTCACAACCGATAGAAATCTATGAACAATAATTCCCCCATTGCCGTCGTCGGGATGGCCGGCCTGTTCCCCGGAGCGCCAGATCTTCCAACTTTCTGGCAGAACATCATCAGCAGGGTGGATACGGCGGCTGAAGTCCCCGTAAATCGATGGATTGCGGATCCCGCCGCCATGGTGGACCCGGTCCCTGCACCTGACAAAGCGTATGCCAAACGCTGCTGCCTCATCCACGATTTCGATTTTGACCCGGAAGGATTCGAAGCGGAACCGGATTTTCTGGCAGGTCTCGACCCCCTTCACCAGATAGTCCTCCACGTAGGAAGGGAAGCGTATCGGAGTTGCGTCACCACCTCGTTCGATCCGAAAAGGGCCGGTGTCATCCTCGCGGCCATTGCGCTTCCCACGGAGGCCTCCTCCCGGCTGACAAGACGAACCTTCGGCCGTGCCTTTGAGGAAGAAGTCCTTGGGGACGCAGGGCCAAACAGCATCCGCCCCATCAGCCGTATGGAAAGCCTGGCCGCCCGGGTGGTGGGCTTTCCCGCTTCCCTTTTGGCCAGGGGGCTGGGTTTCGGCGGCTGCAGCTACACCCTGGACGCTGCCTGTGCCTCATCGCTCTACGCCGTCAAACTGGCCTGCGACCAGTTGGTCTCCCGCCGGGCGGACACCATGATCGCCGGGGGGGTATCCCGGCCCGAATGTCTCTATACCCAGGTGGGATTCAGCCAGCTTCGCGCCCTCTCCCCTTCCGGCGTCTGTTCCCCTTTCGACGAAAAGGCCGATGGGCTGGTGGTGGGTGAAGGCGCCGGCATGATGCTGCTAAAACGCCTTGAGGATGCCGAAAGGGACGGCGATGAGATCCACGCGGTGATCCGCGGTATCGGGCTTTCCAACGATATCGAAGGGAACCTCCTGGCACCGGCCGGCGAAGGGCAGATCCGCGCCATGGCAGCGGCCTACCGTATGGCGGGATGGTCCCCGAAAGAGGTGGACTACATCGAATGCCACGGCGCCGGAACACCGGTGGGAGATCAAACCGAACTCAAGAGCCTGATGGCACTTTGGGGAGAGTCGGGCTGGCAGCCCGGCCAGTGCGCCATCGGATCGGTCAAATCGATGATCGGCCACCTGCTCACAGGGGCCGGGGCCGCGGGGATGATCAAAACCCTCCTCGCCATGAAACACGGCATCCTGCCGCCGCAGATCCATTTTGAAAAAACCGCCGTTGGCAGCCCTCTCACACATGCGCCCTTCAGGGTCCAGGTAGAGCCCCAGAAGTGGCACCAAAGGAATGATACTACCCCCCGGCGCGCAGCCGTCAGTGCCTTCGGTTTCGGCGGCATCAACGCGCACCTTCTGCTTGAGGAATGGAACGGCGGATTTACTGAAAACGGAACAAACACTAAAAGCACCGCCACTACCCTCCAACCCGAAACCCAAAACCCGAAACCCAAAACTTCCGTTGCCATCGTGGGAATGGCGGCTGCCGTTGGGCCGATGACCACGTTAAAGGAGTTCCAGGAGGCCATCTTCAATGGCCGCTCCTGTATCGGGCCGATACCGGAACATCGGTGGAAGGATGGGGAAAAAACTGCGGAAGCCATTCTGGAAAACCGTTTACCGCTAGGCGGTTATATGGACAAGCTGACCGTGGGGGTTGGAGAATTTCACACCCCCCCAAAAGAGATTCCCGACATCCTGATCCAGCAGATGCTGATGCTTAAATTGGCGGCGGACGCCATGGCGGATGCGGGAATCGATTCCCGAAAACAGCGCAAACAACGGCCCGGTATGGGAGCAATCATCGGCATCGATTTTGATTTCGAAGCCACCCAATTTCATCTGCGCTGGGATCTGGTCAACAAAGTAAATTTATGGCAGCAGCA
>CAZWAE010000304.1:0-4367 GCA_964631805.1 uncultured Desulfobacteraceae bacterium
CGTGTCCGCCACGCCTGGGTACGCACCAGCAGTTTCCGGGTCACAAAAAGGTGGATCAAGCGGGCCGCAACATTGGTATAAAAAATCATCATGCCCATGGCCGCTGCCGGCGCGATGTCACCGGCATCGTCCATATTCATCACCGCCACCGAGGCGAGGGCGGTGTCCGGAGAGTAGAGAAAGATAACGGCAGAAACAGTGGTCATGGCGTTGACGAACAGGTAGATCGAGATGTCCAGAATGGAGGGCATACAGACCGGCACGGTGACTTTGGCAACGAGCTTGTAAAACGGCTGTTTGAGCGACGAGGCAACCGCCTCAAATTCCCGGTCCATCTGTTTTAACGCAGTGACGGCGGTGAGGTGGGAGACGGTATAAAAATGGGTGACCGTGCAGACCACCAGGATTGTCATGGTGCCGTATATTCCTTTGAGCGGGTTTGCCGGGTCGTTGAAAAAAAAGATATAGGACAGGCCCAGGACCATTCCCGGAATTGCCATGGGCAACATCGCGAGAAACTGGAAGCTGGATCGGGTGATCAGAAACCCGTTTATTTTTTCAACCATATAGGCCCCGGCAAAAACGACGGTTGTTCCGATGAAAGCGGTTAACAATGCCAGCCGGATCGAATTACCATAGGAAGCCCACCCGCCCCCGTCCATCACATCGAAATTGTAGTTTCCCAAACTGAGGTTTAAATTGTAAGGCCAGAGCTTGACCAGTGCCGCATATTGACAAATGATGATCAGGCTCAGGATGAAAACGGCAACGACACTGCAATACGACAGACAAATCGCATCAAATTTCCGATCCGGCTTCGGTTCGTAAGGAACTGAACTGGCAGAGAGCTGCGCGACCTGTCTTTTTTGCACATAGCGATCAAGGACAAACGCCATCGTAGCCGGGACCAGCAAAACCATGGACACCACAGCGCCCATTTCGAAATTCTGCTGGCCGATGACCTGTTTGTAGATGTCCACGGCCAGCATGTTGTACTGCCCTCCGATCACTTTGGGCAGGCCGAAATCGGTAATCACCAGGTTGAATACCACAATGGATGCCGAAAGTAATCCGTAGCGCGCACCGGGGATGGTCACGGTCCAGAATGTTTTCCAGGCGCTGGCGCGCAGGGAAATGGCGGCTTCATAGAGACGGGCATCGGAAATGGACAGGGCGGTGGTGATGATGATCAGCGCATGGGGGAAAGTAAAAAAAACCGATCCTATCACAATGCCGATGGGGCCGTAAATTTCATGGCCGAAAAGCAACCCCTTGATCATCCCCTGATTCCCAAACAGATAGACCAGCGCGATCCCCGGGAGCAGGGAAGGGACCAGAATCGGAATCATGGCGATGATCCGAAAAAGCCCCTTGAACCGCATGGTGCTTCGATTCAGCGCATAGGCAAACCAAAAAGCGAGACTCACGGTAAGCAATGTCGACACGACCGAAATGAAAAGCGAATTTTTAATGGAATAAAAAAGCGCCGGAGTTGAAAAATAGGTGATGAAGTTATCCAGTCCCGTGGACTTGGAAGGTCGAACGACGATGCGCCGGAACTTGTTCGATTTATAAGTGTGCCAGTCGGTATCCGCTACGCGTGTCGAGCCCACGAGGAACGATCCGTTTTTGTCCAGTTGACGGAGGCGATATTCGGTCTTGCTGCGGAAGCTGAAATCAGGGAAAAAAGTGGTCACGTACATCCGCCCGTCCGAACTGGTCTTCAGCTCTTCAGGTTTGAAGAGTTTCAAGGTCTCATTGATCTGGAAAGCGGAAATCGTTTCACTCCAGCCGTCTCCTTTATTGACTTGAAATTCAATTTTTTTCAGATCAAAGGTAGCCGTTGTGAAAGCTTTTGACAGCATCGCATATAGAGGGAAAGCAAGTGCGACAAACAGATAGAGCGAGATGACAACCATAAACCCTGCCATCAAGCGGTCATCTTTACTTGTTTTCGGTCGAATGATCGGTGCCGGGGGCATTTCTTTTTTAGAGGAATTGGTCATCGTATTAGTTGGTGGCAGGGCTGTAGACCAAGAGTCGATCTGAAGGCAGTTCTATGGACATCTTTTTCCCGACGGATGTGCCCATTCGAATGACGGCATTAACGGAAAGATCGATGATCAGTTGAGAATCCCCCAGTTGTTCGTCACCCAGATGAATACGCCAGAACGAGCCTAAAAATTCCATGTCCTCAACCGTGGCATTGAAGCAATTGCCTGTTTGTGTGCCAGTGTCCGCAATTTCATCGCTCGGAACAATGTCCTCGGGACGTATTGAAATTACGGCGCGTTGCCCCGGCGCCAGGTCGTGTTTACGGCAGGCTAGCTCCAGTGATCCGAGACGGGCGGATTCAGGTGTTTCGGCATGGCCGTTTACATGATTCATCGTCCCGATGAAATCGGCCACAAAAAGCGTTTTCGGCTCACGGTATATTTCCGTAGGGGTCCCCACCTGATCAATGACACCCTGGTTCATCACCACGATGCGATCCGCCATGGTCAGGGCTTCCTCCTGATCGTGGGTCACCATGATGGTGGTCACACCAAGCTTTCGTTGAAGGTCTTTAACCTCCTGACGCAGATAGGTGCGAACTTTGGCGTCAAGAGCCGACAACGGTTCATCGAGCAGCAACAAACCCGGAGAGGTGGCGATGGCCCTGGCCAAAGCGATGCGTTGCTGCTGGCCACCGGATAGTTGGGAAGGATATTTTTCCCCCTGTTCGGGAAGTCCCACCAATTCCAGCAACTCGTCCACCCGCTTTTTGATATCGGCATGGGATAGTTTTTGATTTTCCAAACCAAACGCAACATTTCTCTCAACCGTCAGGTTGGGAAACAGGGCGTAGGATTGAAAGACAATCCCAAAATCGCGTTCAGACGGCGGCAAAGCTGAAATATCCTGATCGGCCTGGTGCACCGTGCCTGAGGTTTGGATATCGAGACCGGCGATGGCACGTAAAAAGGTGGTCTTACCGCAGCCGGAGGGCCCTAGAAAACAAATGAACTCCCCATCGTTGACTTCGATGGAAACATCGTCCAGTGCAACAAATTCACCAAACTTTTTGGTCAGTCTGGATATCCGAAGATAAGGAGGTTTGTTTGAAGTGTTGGTCGCAGACAAATCGCTTTTAATATTCATGCCCCTATAAAATGATTCCCTTGAGGAATCTGATTGACGTTTCTACATATGATTCCGCCGCCGTGATGCATCCTGATTTGAATCGGCAGAATGAAAGGGTGACAGCCTGACCTAATTGAAAAAGGGTCAGGCTGTCAATACATACTAATTTTTAGGATCTGATTTGGAGTCGTAGCGTTTCTGCCATTCGGCAAGAATGCCCTTTCTATTGTTAGCGGCCCACTCGAAATCGTTATCAATCAAACCGGCAAGGGTCTCAGGCGGAAAATATTTCACCGGTTTTGCGATGCCTTTGTAACCGACAACGGCATAAGCGCTGTTGTACATCTCCATGGCCTTCTTGGTGATGGTCCAGTCCATCAGCGTTTTGGCGGCTTCTAGTTTATCAGTGCCGGCCATAATCGCGTTTGCTTCCATATCCCAACCAATTCCCTCCTTTGGAATAATGATCTCCAGCGGTGCGCCCGCTGCCTTGGATCTTGCACCACGGAAGGCAAAGGAAACACCAATGGTCGTTTCTCCTGCGGCTGCCAGTTTAGCAGGCTTTGAACCCGAGTGGGTATAACGTGCGATATTTTCGTGCAAAAGGTCCATGTAGGCCCATCCGCCTTTTTCACCAAACAGCTGCAGCCAGCTTGAAACGTCCAGAAAACCGGTGCCTGATGAATTGGGGTTCGGCATAATCACATGACCCTTGTACATCGGTTTGGTGAGGTCCCACCAGGATTTTGGTGCCACCAGACCGTTTTTCTTCCCTTCGACAGTGTTGTAAGAAATCGCAGCTACCCAGGCGTCTATACCCACCCAGCTGGGAACAGGATCACTGTCGTAGAATTTAGGATCCAGGTTTTCAATGCCTTTCGGCTTGTAGGGCTCAAACATTCCTTCGGATTTCATCAGCAGCAGGGACGTTGCGGCAAGCCCCCAGATAATATCGGCCTGGGGGTTATTTTTCTCCGCCAATAGTTTAGCGGTGACGATACCGGTTGAATCCCGTACCCATTTAATATTGATATCCGGATGATCCTCGTTAAACGTGGCCGCATATTTCTTGAGATCTTCTGCTTCAATAGCCGTATAGACGGTTAGATCTACTGCCTGGGCTGTGTTCCCCATAGCGATCATTGATACCGCGACAACACATGTTACGACGAATAGCTTTTTCAACACCTTATGCATCATGATCTCCTCCTAAAGTTAGGTTTGTTGAGTTGCAGTGTGCAACC
>CAZWAE010000305.1:0-4304 GCA_964631805.1 uncultured Desulfobacteraceae bacterium
CAATCAGTTTGATAAAGAATTTCAATATCTTTTTTTGTTGAAAGGAGTATAGATCCAGCATAAGGATTGTAGATTAGACCTTCATCTCCATACAGTTTGTAATGAAGAGGTGTTTCATCTATCATTATGGTTTTAATGCTTGAATTACCCTGCCGCACGAGTGACAGGATATTGGCGGCACCCGCCATATTCATGGTGGATGCAGACGGATTTGTACCGGAAACCATCATTAATGCTAACAATGGGTCTGCATCGATAATCTTATCGGCGGCTGCCTTATAATCCAATTTCTCGGCTTCCGCATCAATCATTTGAACCGAATAATTCAGATCTCTTAAATAACCCGATAGAACAGCCCCCCATAAGGGCGGCTCTATCGCCGTTAGGTCGAACGAACTCAGACGCCCGTAGAGTTGTTTCTGGCTTCCCGGTTTTACGATGACAATATCGATATTCTTCATGTGCTTTCTTTGATTTAAAGGTGGTTAAGCAGGCGGCAAAGATCGAAAATCTTGTTTTCCTCCAAATCCGGGTAATTTCCAATATAATATGCGAAAAAGTGAATATGATCTACGTGTGGATAATTTTCGTATTCTTTTTCGGGAAGCGTCTTTCTCAAATACGGTTGCCTCAACTGATTCCCCCCGCCAGAACTACCCCTTCGGAATTCAACATTACTCGTTTTAAGGGCATTTTCCACTCTGTCCCTCAAATTCTTGTCCGGGTTTCGAAGTACAAGGTTGAAGGCGTAATTGCAGCTTCCTTCGAGATCGAAATCAGTTCTGTATTTCTCCACATCCAGATTGTCGAGAAAAAGCTTAAAGTTACGTTTCCGTTTATGGTTGTTGCCGTCCAGTGTTTTCAACTGGCTCCTGCCGAGAACGGCACCTATCTCCGTATTCCGGACGTTGTAGGCGGGGTAGGCGAAAATGAAATCTGGGGAAAGGTCGGGATTCTCCAACCGATATTTTCCCCTTACCTCCGGGTCCGATATCTCCCGAACCATGCCGTGGGATCGAAGCATCCGAATCATTTCATAAAAATGCCTATCGTTTGTGCAGACCATCCCCCCTTCCACCGTACTCATGTGGTGAGCAAAGTAGAAGGAAAAATTTGAGGCAAGACCGAAACTCCCAAGATTCCGCCCTTTGAATGTTGCACCATGCGACTCACACACATCTTCAATCAGGAGAATATTCCTATCTTTCAGGGTCGAAAGCAACCTTTCCGTAAGACCGTTAAATCCCTGCACATGGGTGATGAAAACCGCCACTGTGCGATCAGTGAGCTTAGAGATCACCTGTTGATCATCCATGCAAAGATTCTTAGGGTTGATGTCCACGAATACCGGCGTAAAACCGTTTTGAAGCACGGAAGCGATATCGGAAACCCAGGTGAGCGTCGGAACGATTATTTCTCCTTCTCCGTAAAGAAATTTTAAGGCCGCAAGTGTGATCAGGTTGGCGGAAGAACCGGAATTGACGAAAACACTGTACCGGACGCCGAGCCATTCCGACCACTCCTCCTCAAATGCTTTTACGTTATCGGCCTGGGTCAACCGGGGCGTTTCCTGTAGAAACGCAATTAACACGTCGAGATTCTCACGTGTAATATTATTTTCCATCAATGGCCAGTTCTGTCTCATGAAACATTCCTTTCGCCGGTTTCGCTGTATTATCGGCGCTGTGTTAACGGTATGCCAGGGTCCGTTCGATGGCGTCGATGATCTCACCCCTGCCGATATAGAACTCCTCTTCCAGAGTGTAGCCCGCCGGGGTCGGCACATCGGGTGCAGCAACGCGCACCACCGGTGCCTTGAGGTATCCGAACCGCTTTTCGGCCGCCGCCGCCGCTATTTCAGCGGTTACCCCGCCGGTTTTCCACCCAGTGTCCACAACCACCAGTCGGCCGGTTTTCTCCACGCTGTCAAAAAGCAGTGCTTCATCGAAGGGTCTCAGGCTCCTTACGTCGATCAACTCTACGTCGATCCCCCTTTGTTCAAATTCGAGAGCGGCGTAATACGCCTCGATCACCAGATGGGAAACTGCGGCGACGGTAATGTCCTTTCCCTTTTTTCGGACCACCCCCTTGCCGATGGGCATGCTGTAGAGCGACTCGGGCACCGGACCTTTTTGCTTGAAATTGAACCGGTGTTCCAGAATCAGCACAGGGTTGTTGTCTTTGATCGCTCCGGAAATCAATCCCTTTGCATCGTGACAGTTGCTGGGCATGACCACTTTTAGACCCGGAGCATGGGCAAACAATCCCTGGAGCGCCTGGGAATGCTGGGCAGCGGATCCCCAACCTCTTCCAATGCAGGACCAGATCACCATGGGCACATTCACCTCACCCCCGAACATAAAATGCCATTTGGAAGCATGGTTCACCAACTGATCCATGGCCAACAACAGGAAATCGGGACGGTTGTGCATGTAAAAAGGGCGCATTCCACCGATGGCCGCGCCGATGGATATGCCGGTAAGGGCATTCTCCGCAAGAGGGGTGTCAAATACGCGGTCGCATCCGAATCGGTCCTGCAGTCCCTTTGTGGTCCCAAACATGCCGCTGGGATCATCCACCCCCTGGCCCATGACAAAGACCCTGTCATCGAGTTCGAGGGCCTGCCACAGGCCTTCACGAATCGATTCCGCGTAGGTTAAAATTCGACCGGAAGCATCCGCCTCCGAAAAAATATCCGGCTCTTCATATTCAAGCTTGATTTTTGACCAGGGCATTTTCTAATCCGAATAGAGGTAAAGGTCCAATTGGTTTTTAGGCGGCAGGTTTCCCTTTTCCGCAAAGGAAAAAGCATCGTCGATTTCTCCATCGATGGTGCTCCGCATGTGATCGATATCCGACTGACGCAACAGATTCCGGCCCATGAGATCTTCCTGCAATCTTTTCACGGGGCACTTTTCTTTCCACTCCTCGATCTCTAGCTCATCCCGGTATCCGGCGGGATCCTGTGCGAGGCACCCGGCATGCCCCAGCACCCGGTAGGTTTTGCACTCGACAAAAGAGGGACCCTCACCCCTGCGGGCACGCTCAACGCATTGCTCGGCGGTTTCATAAATCGAGAGAACGTCGTTTCCGTCGATTTTCGCTGTCAACAGGTCGCTTCCCGGCAGGTGGTGGAACACGTTCTCATGGGCCTGCCGGCAGCAGACCGAAGAGCAGACGGACCACTGGTTGTTTTCGAGTACGTAAATCACCGGCAGTTTTTTCAGAATGGCGTAGTTAACGCTCTCGTACAGAACGCCTTCATCGGCGGCGCCGTCGCCGAAAAAGATCACACTCACCCGATCTTGTGCCTTCATCTGTATGGCAAGGGCCAAACCGGTCCCTATGGGGATACCGCCCCCGACAATGGAGGAACTACCCATGTGCCCCACCGAGCAGTCCACCAGGTGCATCGATCCGCCGAAACCCTTGGAGCACCCGTTGGCCTTGCAGTGCAACTCCGCGATCAGACGGTTCAGATCGCCGCCCTTGGCAAGATAGTGGCCATGCCCCCTGTGGTTGCTGGAGATGTAATCCTCCGGGGAAAGCGGGCCGCTAATTCCGACAGGGACCGCCTCCTGACCGATGCAGAGGTGCACCGGCGTTTTCATTTCATCCTCGAGATACTTCGATTCGATCCTTTCCTGGACCATCCGTATTCGAAGCATCGAAAAGAGGAGTTTCTTTTCGATTTCAGGGTTCATGGAGATGCTCTTTTCCGTCTGTTGTTATTGGATGGTATTCAATTCACGGCAGGGCCACAGCTTCCGTTGGTCCCTGTCTTCCTCTTCGGCACAATAGTCCGCTATTGCGGGATCGTAGAGGTTGATCTGACTGCCGTTGGATTCCAGTTGAAAGGGAACGTGGATCAGGTTTTTCAAGGCATTCCGGACACGCAAACGGTCAGTGGGCGGCACGAAAAGCAGCAGGAATCCGCCGCCGCCGGCACCGGTGATCTTCCCGCCGACAGCCCCGTTTTCCCTTGCCACCGCATAGATGTCGTCCACCACCGAATTGGTCACCTTGTCGCTGAGACTGCGTTTGGCCTTCCAGGTTTCGTGCAGCAGTTCCCCGAAGTCGGAAATGGGCGCGTCACTGTGTAGAATGGCGATTCCCTCATCCACCATTTTATGCATCCGGTTGAGGACCTTATCCTTCATACCGATTTCCTTGACGTAGCTGTCGGCGACATCGGATGCGGTCCTCATGATTCCTGTATAGAACAGCATCAGATGGCTGCTGAATTCCTGTTTTCGTTCATTGGAAAGTGTAAGGGGCCTAACATCGATCTCCCCCCCCCGCAT
>CAZWAE010000306.1:0-1220 GCA_964631805.1 uncultured Desulfobacteraceae bacterium
TTTTCACGAATAGCACCACTTTTTTCATCTCTCTTGGACCCGATGTCTTTACGATAACTCCCAACTTTTGCTTAAGGAGGTAAGATCATGCTTACAAGGAAGATGCTTTTGATTTTGTTGTCTTTGGTTCTCCTTATTCCAATGAGCGTTTCAGCGGCTGACCCGGGAGTGACCGATACCGAGGTGGTCATCGGCGTCACCCAGCCACTCACAGGACCCGCTGCCGGCTGGGGGGTCAACATTACAGGTGGAATGCAGGCCTGGGCGGATCATATCAATGAAAAAGGAGGTGTTCACGGACGTAAAATCAAACTGATCATTAAGGACGATGGATACAACCCGGCGCGGGCGGTGGCCAACCTCCAGGAGATGAAAAACCAGATCTTCGCCGTTTGTGCACAACTGGGATCGGCGCCGTGCAACGCTGCCAAGGATTTCTATCCTGAAAATAAGATACCGTTGATTACGGCTTACGGGAATCTGAATATTTACGCCCATCAACCCAAAGAAAAACAAAAATATTACTTCATCGCATACCCCAATTACGAAGATGAAGCGGAATATATGGCCACGTACGCCATGAAGAAACTGCGGGCCAAGAAGATCGCCCATTTTTACCAGAATGATGAATACGGCCTGGGGGCGAATGCCGGCATCAAAAAGGCTTTGAAAACCCAGGGGGGTTCGGCGCTGGTGGCGGAGGTTCCCTATGAAGTGACGGAGAGGGCATTAACCACCCATGCGCTCAAATTGAAGGAATCCGGCGCGGACCTGCTCATCATGACCGCCATGATGTCATCCGGGGCGATTATGACGAAAACGCTGGCCAAAGTCGGATACCAGCCGGTTGTCATGGCCAACTTCCCTCTCGGTGCCGAAGTGATGTACAAGATCGCGGGTCCAACCTGGGAGGGGACTTTCCCCAACATGTCCGCGCATATGGGGATACCGGGAACACACGATGCGGCAAACAAGACGGTTAAAATCCTGATCGAAAAGAATCCCAAACTCGAGGGTCAGGAGTTCCTGGCGCTGTTCGGCGCATCCTCTGTCATGCACTTGGTGGAAGGTTTGAAAAATGCCGGCAGAAACCTGACCCGCGAAGGCCTGATCAAAGGGATGGAGATGATCAAAGACTGGGTGCCTCCGGCAGGCGGGGCCCCGGTCACCTACGGCCCCGATCGCCATCACGGCGTGAATGCCATCTGGCCCTGTGTGGC
>CAZWAE010000306.1:1320-4281 GCA_964631805.1 uncultured Desulfobacteraceae bacterium
CGTGAAGAGCTTCGCCACCGTGAGAGAGTCGAGGAGCTCATCGATTTTCTGCAGCTCGAGGCCTATCGAATGGTCAGGATTTCGGACTGCCCGTACGGTATACAAAAAAGGGCTGAAATCGGCCGGGCCCTGGCGCTCGAGCCCAAAATGCTCATGCTGGACGAACCGATTTCCGGGTTGACGGCGGAAGAAAAACAGGAGACGGCATACCTCATCAACGAAATACGGGGGCGTTTTAAACCGACCATCCTCCTCGTTGAACACGACCTCAGGGTGGCGTCCGCCCTGGCCGACCGCATGGTTGCGTTCGAGTCCGGTAAAAAAATCGCGGAGGGAACGCCGGAACAGGTACAACAAAACCCGGATGTCGTTCGCGCCTATCTGGGGGAGGGATAATATGAGCCCTGCAGAATCTCCGCCCCTGTTGCGAATCGCCAACATCGAAACGCTCTATTTTGATCGCATCTACGCGCTTCACGGGCTTTCTCTCGAGATAAAAGCAAAGGAGATATTCGCCGTGTTAGGACCCAACGGCGCCGGCAAGACCACCCTGCTCAAAACCATTGCCGGGCTGCTCCGGGATCAGCCTAAAAAAGGCATTATTGAATTCATGGGCCGCCGTATCCACCGCAGGCCCCCCGAGCGTGTTGCCAATATGGGCATTGTGTATGTCCCCGAAGACCGTGGGTTGTTCCGTGAGCTGACCGTCAAGGAAAATCTGGATCTGGGTTGCTGGGGCCGAAAGGGTAAAGAGGTTCGGGACGATCTTGAATTTGTATACAACCTGTTCCCTATTTTAAAAGAGCGTAGCGGGCAGCAGGCGGAAACGCTGTCCGGAGGGCAGCAGCAGATGCTGGCCGTCTCCCGCGCCATGCTTCGGCGCCCCAAACTGCTCATGCTTGACGAACCCTCCCTGGGGCTGGCGCCCGTCGTGGCAAAGGATGTATACGAGGCGCTCCTGGAAATCGCCAAAACCGGCACCACCATCCTCCTCGTCGAACAAAACGCCAAGCTGGCGCTGGGCATTGCCGATTATGGATTTATCATGGAGTCCGGCCGTATCGTCCTCGAGGGAACGTCAAAAGAGCTTGAAGAAAACGAGGACGTTCGGGAACTCTACCTCGGCATCAGCAAAGAGGACACCTCGACCACCGGGTGGCGGCTCTATAAAAAAAGGAGAACCTGGTGATGGAAGCAAAGGCCACGCGTTTTCCGGAACTGTTTTTTCACCAGGTCCAGCGCCTGGGTGATCGCGTCGCCCTTCGCTACAAGGACTACGGCATCTGGAACCGCATCACCTGGAAAGAATACGGACAGATGGTGCGGGAGATCGCCGCCGCATTTCTCAGCGCCGGCGTCCGGCCCGGAGACCGCATTTCCATTCTCGGGGACAACCGCCCGGAATGGCTGGTCTGCCATCTCGGGGCCATGACCGCCGGCGGTGTCACATGCGGGATCTACCCGACCTCTTCGCCCGAAGAGATCACCTACGTGGTCCGGCACTCGGAATCCAGGATCCTCTTTGTCGAGAATGAGGAACAGGTTGAAAAGATCCTGCAGGTCATCGACGACCTGGATGTCGACCAGGTGGTGGTATGGGATTCCCAGGGTCTGTGGGGGTTTTCCCATCCCAGGGTGATCTTCTATGACCAATTTTTGGCATCAGGGCGCAAATACCTGGGTGACAACCCGAAGGCGGTGGCTGACCGGCTGGGGGCCATAAAACCGGAAGACACCGCCATGATCATCTACACCTCCGGCACCACCGGACGGCCGAAAGGCGCCATGATTTCCCATCTCAATATCCTGAGCATGACGAAATCTTTTATTGCCGTTACCGAAGGCCGTGAAAATGACGAGTTGTTGTCATATCTTCCCCTGGCACACATCTACGAAAACCTGATTTCCGTTTTTCAGGCGATCTGGAGCGGTGCCACGGTTAACTTCGTGGAGAGCCTCGACACCCTGTCCCTGAATTTACGGGAAGTGTCACCGACCATGTTTGCCAGTGTTCCCCGCATCTGGGAAAAGTTCGTTTCCATGGTGGAGATTAAAATGTCCGACTCGACGATGCTCAAGCGGTTTTTGTACCGGTTGGCATTGAACGTCGGTCTCAAAAGGATGCGAACACCGGAATCGAGCAGCGCAAGACTGTGGGTGAACCTTGCCTACTGGCCCCTTTACTGGGGCGTGCTCTATCATCTCAAGCGGATGATCGGATTTGAGCGCATCCGGTACGCCATCTGCGGCGCAGCCCCCGCCAGCCCGGAACTGTTTGAATGGTTCAACGCCATCGGGGTCCCGTTGAGGGAAGGATACGGCCAGACCGAATCCACCGGAGTCATCGCGGTGCAGCACATTGACCGTCCCCGCGCGGGGTATGTCGGCGAAGCCGCCCCGGGCGTCGAGGTCAAAATCGCCGGGGATGGTGAAATCCTGGCCAAAGGCCAAAATGTCTTCAAAGGATATTTCAAGGCACCGGAACTGACTGCCGAGACCATCGTCGACGGATGGCTCCATACCGGCGATGTCGGTGCCCTTGAAGACGGTTACCTAAAGATTATCGACCGCAAGAAAGATATCATTATCACACGGGGCGGGAAAAATATCACGCCGGCCTTTATCGAAAACAAGCTCAAGTTCAGCTTCTATGTCCAGGATGCCGTGGTGATCGGGGAGGGGCGAAAATATCTGTCGGCACTCATCCTCATCGATGAGGACAATGTCACCAAGTATGCCCAGGACAATGCCATCCCGTTTACCACTTTCGCCGATTTAACGAAAAATACCGAGATCAACAAACTGATCGAGAAAGAGATCGGTGAGGTGAATAAAACCCTGGCCAGAGTGGAGACCATCAAGAAATTCAGGCTGCTTCCCCGTCGGTTTTATGCGGAAGACGGGGATGTCACGCCCACGCAAAAAGTCAAACGGAGAGCACTGGAAAAAACATATGCCGAT
>CAZWAE010000307.1:0-1600 GCA_964631805.1 uncultured Desulfobacteraceae bacterium
AGGGTCTCCCTCACCGACCTGCAGAACCAGATCCACGCGCTGCAGGCCCAGGTGGACGCTCTCCAGGCCCAGGTGGACGCCCAGGCCGGCGGTGTCGGCGCCGGGCCCGCCGCCGCGCCGGACGAAAATTTCGTACCGGGGGTGATCGCCACCGCCGCCATCGAGGATTGCCTCCATAACGAGGAGGGCATCGACTGCGAGCAAAAACAATCCCTTTTGATCGGCGTGCCCGAGGGCGGCCTGGCGGCTGTCGAGGTGATGACCGTGGACACCATCAAAGGCCCCAACGGCGAACCCATACCACTGGAAGAGATCGTCGAAATCGAGATGCGGCAGATCCCCAGACCGGGGGGCACCGGGTACGACATCCAGGGCCGGATGGAAAAAGGGGAATACCAGATGACCTTCGACCTGTCCCTGGATGCCCCGGTTTTTACCAGCAAGAACACCGATGACTACAATAACTTCAAGTTCAAGGCCGCCATGGTCACCGGCACCCAGGTGCGGTTGATCATGGATGTGGACGAGATCAAAGACGTCGACACCGAATCGGCCGGTATCATTATCAGTGCCGCCGTGGATCCCTATGCCCAGGGGAGCACCACCGCGCGCCTCACCGTGCGGATCCAGAACCAGGGTGACCTGGCCACCGATTATATCGTCACCGCCACCGAGTTTTCCGGCAACGTGGTGGATCCGGCACCGGCGCAGATGCGGTATCTTCTGCCCAACCTGAACCACGAGGAGGTGGTCGCCTTCGACCTTCACGCGGAAGACGGTTTTTACACCGGCATGGAGTGCAAGGTCACACTTCTATCACCCACGGGAAGGATCTACGACTCTGTAACAATTATCTTTCCGTAACCGCAATTCAAGGAGGGATAAAGATGAAAAAACTGATATTGTCGATATATATGGTGGTTCTGGCGACAACCCTGCCGGGACCTGCGGGGGCGGTGCCGATCCCCTTTACCCTGTCCGGTTCCGTCATCGATGTGACCGTTGACGATCCGGCCGTGGACCCCGGGGTGATGGTGGGGGATACCGCCTCCTACACGCTTTTGATCGATTTCGACCGGCTGGGAACCAAATCCACCTGGGACGACACCCTCGTCCCCCCTGACTACGTGACGGAGGAGCTGGGCACCGCCAATTTCGGCCTCGATACCTTCCATGTGGCGTATGAGGGCGGGTATCTCATCGACGAGACCCTCATCGCGGAAACGGAACCCCACCCCGATTTGCTGAATTACGGGTACAGCTTTCTGGGCACCACTATTCTTCTGGGATCCCAGAACCATGCACTGGCGTTGTTCACCCTGGACGGTGCCACCTGGCAGGCCACCGAAGAGGCGTACGATACCAACGGCGACCCGGATCTCATCCGGATCACCTCCAGCCTGACGGTCAGCGCCGTTCCCGAACCGGCCACGCTCCTCCTTTTGGGCTGCGGACTGCTGGGCCTTGCCGGGGCGCGGCGGCGCAGGGTGTAGTGCAGGTCTTGGCGCGGCGGTTTTTTGCAGTCGCTCTTAATGCCGCTGTTCCGGCTTTCCCTCGTGCTCGTGCTCAGCGCAGCGGTGCTCGTAATCGTAATCGTCGG
>CAZWAE010000307.1:1700-4276 GCA_964631805.1 uncultured Desulfobacteraceae bacterium
CGGCTGAGCACGAGGAATTGCACGAATCTGGCGTGTTCGGGGACGTTCTTAAATTTATAAGTAGCCATTAAACGGCGTTTATCCCCGAAGGATCCGTCGACCGGTTGGGGGCGATAAAGCCCAACAGGGACAGGGGCCTCTTATGGGCCCCTGTTTCCGTGGAATGGGACAGAATGAGTTTCTTTTCAACCCTGACACCCTTGAACTGCTCCCGGCCCTTTCCTTTTCCTCCGATTTCGATCACAATCCTTTCTTTGCCGCATTCTACGAGAAAGTCGGGTGTTTTGGCGCCTCTTTTTGTCTTGAGATAGTGGAACCGGTAGCCTTGCATGGTCAGCATCTCGGCAAAAAAATCCTCCCGGATGGCGCCTATACACCGTTCCCAATCGTTATATAGAAGACGAAACGGCAGATACATCAAAACCTTGGGCTCCTTGAGGACATTGGTCCCTATGGGATAGATCGGGTTGAGGACAAAGGCCTGGGAAAGAAGCCCGATGTACTGCTCGGCTTTGTATTTTGTGATGCCGATATTCCTGGAAATCGAAGAAAAGTTGATCCCGTCCACCTCTGATTTTCCGATAAACGCCACTGTTTTCTCAATTTTTTGAATATCTTCGAATCGAAGATTGGATACCATCGGAATATCGCGGCGGAAGATTTTCGAGCAGATGTTGGTGAGGATCGGGATACAGTCCGGTTCATCAAGTGAAAAAGGGAAAAGCCGCCCCCGCAGGTAGCCCTCGAACAGATGATCGAACCGCATGTGGTCTGCCGTCCAGCGTCCATCGATGAGATCGTCGATGGTGAGTGCCGGTATCTCAATCTCTTTTGTAAAGGATAAATATTCCCTGAAGGAGAATGGATATAAAAAGCGGAGCAGAACCCTTCGGGACAGGTCATAGGCCGTATCGAAAAGAGACAATGACACGGAACTGGTAAACACGATTCGAACGGGATGTAAAAACGGTTACCCCGATTCTCTCGCCGGGTATTTGTGAAATCACATTCTGTTCAATAATTTAACAAAACGATATACATTTTGTTCAATAATTTAACAAATCGATATGCATTTTGTCAAGTAACCCGCTAACCCTGAAATCCCTTTTGAGAGGTGCCCGTTTTCAGCGAAGATGGAAAGCCTTTACGGTTTGTGGAATGTAAAAAAAGATCCGGCAGGGTAGCCGGCAGACCACTCAACTATCTGAAGACGCGCTTCCCCCATGTGCAGGCCACCCAGGTATCCCTTGAGGAGGATATGGAGAATAAAGGGTCAGATCCCGCATCTGGTGCGGGCTGTCTGAATCGACTCGAGGAATCTCTCCCGGAACCGGACCAGGGAGAACCGCTCACGGATCACCCGCCGGGCCGCACGACCCATTTCAACGGCCAGTTCCCTGTCGGCAAGCAGCATCTTTGCATATCCGCGCAGCTTCTCCGGGTCGTCGCTGAGAAATCCGCTCACCCCGTGCGTGATGGGAGAGGTGGGATGGCGGTTGCCCAGTACCGGCATGCCGGCGGCCATGGCCTCCGTTGTCGCCATGTTGTAGCCGTCCTCCAGCTTCGGGTCCGCCGTGTGGATGTAAAAACGGTGGGTTTGAAACAGGCTCTTCAAATGCGCCCAGTTCTCGGATGGCGTCACCCCCGGCAGGCCGGGGTTGTGTCCGACCATCCGGACCGGCAGACCGTCAAAAGCCGACCGATGGAGATCCCGCATCAGGATCTCCCCCCGCTCTTTAAAAAAATTGGAGATGCGCAGCCCGCAGGCTTTTTCCCCCGAATATTTCGGATAT
The DNA here is from genome assembly GCA_964631805.1 of uncultured Desulfobacteraceae bacterium. Taxonomy (GTDB): domain Bacteria; phylum Desulfobacterota; class Desulfobacteria; order Desulfobacterales; family CAZWAE01; genus CAZWAE01. Next base: position 3,494 of record CAZWAE010000307.1, read on the forward strand.
TCATCGGGATCCGCCCCAAAGGGTACGATATCTTCCGAAAAACCCATGGAATCTCCCTTGAGCCGGGAAACGGACACCACATGTCCCCGAATCAATGCGATATACCGGTTGAGCATCCGTTTCATCTCGCCGGGATCGACATGGGTTTTCTCCGCCGTCAACCGTCCTTCCATGGTGGAGTGGATCACCAGGAGTTTCGGATCCTTCCGATCCTTTACATCCATCAGATCGGTCACATTGTGAGCGATAATACAGTGGTAGCTTTTCTTTGACGACCGGACCTCCCCGAGTGAAACCAGACGGCTCTTTGCCGGTACGGGCCGTATCTTTTCGTCCCAGCCTGCGGTGTAGCGTCCCGGCAGTCCGACGATAATATCCATCGGGTATCCAAGAGCATTCAGCTGGTATACCCAGCTCTCATGGCAATTGAATACCAGCAAAGGGTTCGGCGCGTTGTCGGTTTTAGACGCGATCATTAAATCAGTTCACTTGGGGTTCCGCCTATTGGGAACCGTCAGCCTGTGGGAATCGCAGATCCGGACCCTTCCGGCGACATCACTGTCAAATGCGGTTATGCACAAAGCTCCAGCCTGTTTCAAAATGAGGCCTATGGGTATCGGTCTGGAAGCCGGCCAACTGTTTGAGCTGTTTAGGCTGAGTTGGGGCCGCTGCAACGTGGTTCACCCAGATTACTTTCCAGTATCTGTCTTTACATAAACTATTTCTCGATATTTTGTCAGCAGCGGTCCTTACTCAGCCTTAACGGCGAGTTTTGGCCGGCTG
>CAZWAE010000308.1:0-4255 GCA_964631805.1 uncultured Desulfobacteraceae bacterium
TTTTGCAGGTTCAGCGGCAGGGTGAATGCAACGGTCGTCCCTTTTCCCGTTTCGCTCTCCACACACACGCTTCCACCGTGGGCTTCTGCGATATATTTGACGATACTCATGCCCAGGCCGGTCCCGGGAATGGCCGAATTGGTGGTATCGGCCCGGTAAAAGTTCTCAAATATCCGGTCGACCTCTTGCGGACTCATCCCCATGCCCCTGTCTTTTACGGCAATCCGGCAGAGGTTGTCCGAAACAGCAGCGGATATGACAATGGTTCCCCCTTCAGGAGAATATTTGACGGCATTGCTCAGAAGGTTCTCGAGAACCTGTGACACCTTTTCCTCATCTGCGGGAATCTCCGGACAATCCCCGGCGATTTCCAGTTCGAACCGGTGCCTGCCGGATTCTTTTTCAAAAATGGAAACAGCCGATCGGATGATTTCAGCCGGCCGGATCGGCTTTTTACGGAGGGAAAACCCTCTGCCGGACTCGATCCGGGAAATGTCCAGAAGATCATTGATGAGCTGCGTCAGATAAACGGCTTTCCGGTTGATATAGTCCAGAAATCTTGCCTTTTCAGCAGCCCCGATATCGCTGCGATTGATCAGGATTTCCGAAAATCCCCGAATCGCGGTGAGCGGATCCCGCAGTTCGTGGGCGGAGGTGGTGATAAAGTCGGTTTTTATCCGGTCCAGTTCGCGCTCCCGCGTCACGTCGTTCATGACCGTGACAATGCCGGTATACCTGCCGCCGCGATCCTCGATCACAGAGGTCCTGGCGCGGATAACCCGCGGGGTCTTCACCTCTTTCCCGGGTAATTCAAAATCGAAGGTGTACCCGGTCTTTTTCTTTTTCAGGGTGTAGATCACCCGCTCTCTCACCGTCTGGTCCTCGATGGCAAAATCGATGGGCCGATCGATCACCTCGCTGAACCGGATGCCCAGCAATTTCTCGGCCGCCCGGTTCATCAACACGATGCGGTTGTAGAGGTCGGTCACGATCAGGCCGTCCGCAACGGATTTAAGAATGCCGTCGATCTGGTCCCTCGCCTTTTCAGCATCATACAGCGCACGTTTGAGTTCATCCGTCCGCTCCCGGACCATCAACTCGAGGTTCCGGAAGTACCCCGTTATCTTCTCTTCCGCCTGTTTCAGGCGACTGATGTCCACAAAAGTCACCGTTATGTTTTCCAACTCTCCCCTGTCGTCAAAGAGCGGATATGCGTTCACAAGGACCCAGCATGGATCTTTCCTGCCGGGTACGGTGACGCCCACCACCAGGTCCTCGAGATGTTCAAGGGTCGACAGGACACGGTTTACGGGGTACTCGTCAAGGGGCATGGACGTTTGGTCTTCACGCAGGAAACACCACGACGGGTCGATGGCTTTTTTCCCCCTCATCCGGTCCTGGGTGAGCCCCAGCAGTTCGGCGGACCTGCGGTTGCTGAACGCGATGCTGGTATCCGGATTGTGCAAAACGACGCCGGCGTGGATATTATCGATGAGCCGCCGGTATTTTTCTTCATCCGACCGTTGTTCTTTTTTTTCAGCCATGGTGCCTCCGTTGGAATCTGCCGTTCTCAACCTGCCGGGATGGTGAGCGTCACGCCGGTACCCTTCCCGTAGACACTCTCTACCCATACTTTCCCGCCGTGCCCTTCGATGATGTGTTTGACCAGGGTCATGCCCAGTCCGGTGCCTTCCGGGGCCCTGTCGGAGGAATCGGCGCGGTAAAATTTATTGAATACATTCCCGACCTGTTCGGCGGTCATTCCGATGCCGGTATCCCGGATTTCCAGCCGGTAATGCCCTTTTGATTTTTCGCTTCGAATATGGATGACGCCGCCTTCCGGTGAATACTTGACGGCATTGCTGATAATATTTTTCACTGCCTGCTCCATCTTGCCCCGGTCCGCAAAAATGGGGGCGGCCTCGCGGGGCAGATCCACATCAAACCGGTGCACTGCAGTGATGCCCCGAAAAAAGGGAACGACGGCGTTGACAATTCCGTTAATGGTGCAATTCTCCTTTTCAATGGAAAATCCGCGTCCCGACTCGATCCTGGCAATGTCCAGCAGATCGTTGATAATCTCAGACAGGGCAACGGCCTGGTTGTTGATGTAGGAGAGAAATTTACTCCTCTCGTTCAAGTCGAGGTTTTCCCGGACCAGCAGGATCTCGGAAAATCCCCGGATGGATGTCAGGGGGGTTCTTAGCTCATGGGCGGCGGTGGAGAGAAATTCCGTTTTCATCCGGTCCACCTCACGCTCGTGGGTCACATCCCGCATGATGGTGACGCTGCCGGTCTGCCTGCCGTTCCGGTCCGCGAGCGCGGTTGTTATGGCCCTCATAACCCGCGGGTGTTCCTCCCTCCCCCCGGGCAACTCGAAATCGAATTCCGTACCGCTTCTGTTTTTACCCAGTACGGCCTTGATCTTCTTGAGCCACGTCCTGTCATGGACCGCAAAATCGATGGGGCGGTGGATCACCTCGCTCAGGTAAACCCCCAGCAGGTCCTCGGCCGCCCGGTTCATCAGCGTCACGCGGTTGTACATATCGGTGACGATCAGGCCGTCCCCCACCGATTTCAGGATACCGTCGATTCTGTCCCGCGCCTCCTCCGTATCGAACAGTGCCCGATGGAGTTCATGGGTCCGCTCCTCCACCATGCTCTCCAGTTCCCTGGAATATTGCCGGATCTTCATTTCTGCTTTTTTGGCTTCGGTGATGTCCCGGATGATTCCCTGGAACCCCACGGTCTCGTTCCTTTTATTCCGTCTTTCCGACGCGGTCTGCAGGCAATCGATAAGGGTGCCGTTTTTCTTTCTGAAAACCGTTGCATAATTGCGGATATACCCTTTCGCACAGACGGCACGTGTAAATCGTTTTCTTTCCCGGGGCTCCAGATACAGTGTATGGATATCCAGTTTCCCCAACTCCTCCCGGGTATACCCGAACAGCTCCACAAAGGCCCGGTTCACATCGACGAACCTGCCGTCAAGGGTTGTGATATGCAGCGCATCCGCCGAGTCCTCAAAAAGGGTGCGATACTTTTTCTCGCTTTCCCGCAGTGCCTCCTCCGCCTCGATCATCTCTGAAACGTCCCTGGCCGCCTCGATGACATGCGTTACCCTGCCTTCCGGGTCTTTCAAGGGAGAGAAAAGAAGATCGACCCAGGTAACTGAACTGTCGGTGTGCCGGTGCATCTGCCGTGTCGTGCAGGATTTACCGGAATCGATCACCTCCTGTAACCCGCAGGCCTTGTCACCCCGGCTGCAGGGGGCATCGTATCCGTGCAGGACCTCATAACAGCGCCTGCCGACAACCGCTTCCCGGGAAAGGCGGGTGGAGGCGATGACATTGTCGTTGATATCGGTGATGATGTAATTTGGGTCGATCACCATGATATCCTCGTGCATGTGCATGAGCAGGGAGCGAAAATAGCGTTCCCGCCGCGCCAGCTTCTGTTCGGCCTGTTTCCGTGCGGAGATATCCCTGAGTGAGGCCAGGTAGACGGTTTCCCCCTCCCATTCCATTTCAGCGGTCCTGAGTTCCACGATCCGGAGACCGCCGGTTTTGGAAACGATTTCAATCTCCGTGGACTCGCCCCCCACCAGCGGAAGACCGAACATTTCACCCAACAACTGCCTGGCGGTACGCCCTATCATCGATTCCGCCGCCGGGTTGACAAACCGGACAATTCCGTCAAGGGTGATCAGAATAATGCCGTCCGCATTTTTGTCGATGATTTTCCGGAGACGGGCTTCGCTTTTTCTCAGCTCACCATCGATTTTTTTGCGGCTCCTAAGCTCCTTTTCCGCCACCACGCATAGGTGCCTGTATTTCAAGGTCAACGCCTGTTTCTCCAGGGATTCCCGGACAACGGTGAGAATTTCGTCGATTTTCAATGGCTTCCTGAAATAGTAGGATGCGCCCTCATTCAGCGCTTTTACCGCATTGTCCAGAGACGCATAGCCGGTAACCATGATGAGCACCATGTCCGGGTGCATTTTTTTCAGCTCGGGCACAAGATCGACGCCGTTGATGTCCGGAAGGTTGATATCCAGAAACGCCAGATTGAAAAAACCGGCCCGGGCCCTGTTAAGGGCCTCATGCCCGGTAAAGGCCGTGGCAGTCGCATACCCCTCCCTGGCAAACAGACGCTCTAAAACCTGACTCAAATCGTCATCATCATCAACGATCAGGATGCTGACTTTTTCTTCCATGTGGAATTCCTTCGGACTCAGGCGCCGCTTCCCGGCCGG
>CAZWAE010000309.1:0-4163 GCA_964631805.1 uncultured Desulfobacteraceae bacterium
TCGGCGACCTTTTGTTCAAGGGCTTCTATCCGCTCCAGCAGTTGGGTCAGGGACACCCGGGCATCGGCGTTATCCGCCTGCAATACCAGTCCGATGAACACACCGGCTGCCAACAGACAAATGACCATGCGCCTTAATACGATCCTTGTTCGTGTCATTTTTCCCTCCTCCCATGGAAATGGTTGTGTTGGGTTCATCATTTAAGAATCGGTGCACTCCGGCAAACACGCCTGGCTTCGGCCCATTACGCCGGAACCACGCCTGAAATGCCGGAATCGAATGGATGACAGTACGCTTTATTCCGATGAACTGCTGATAAGTATTAGCTTGTATTGTGAAATAATTTTGAGAAATCGGCTGGTTATCAATATCAAGAATGATGGGACCACACTTCTGTCCGCGTGTCAATTTTCCAGATTGTTAATATTGTTAAAAAACCCCTAACTGTTAGATATTCAAACCCTTTTCATGGTTTTCAACTATGGATTATGCCAGGATTCTGAGTTTTTCGAGGACGACTTCCAGTTGGTCCCGTTTGGGGGACGCGGTACTGCATGACGATAGAACAAAATCCGCGGTTGAGAGGATCTTGTTCCACCGGGGACGCCGGGGAAAAGTTTTGGGGTTCAGGTATTTGTCCAGGGTCTGGGTGCGTTCCCAGCCGTCCCGGTTGATGTAGACATGCCAGAGTTTTGACCGGAGCGCCATTTCGGACCGGGGGGTGCCCGTGGCTTCGGTCCAGTAATCCAGGGACAGTTTCATGACTTCAAGCGCCAGCCAGCGCTTGTTCCCGGGATTTTGATTCCCTGCCATGGAGTCTTCGAGGGCGGCAAGGGCGCTATCCACCGCCTTCAGCTCGCTCAGCAGGCCCGGGTCCTTAAGGGGCGCCCTGCTGACGAGGCTGTCCAGGGATTCCTCCAGGGTCCGGAGCCGGGCCCGGTTGCGGTTGAGCGCTTCCACCACCTTGAGCGCGGGGACCGGTGCAGGCGTGATCCCCTTTTCCGGGGTCGACGCCCTGTGAAGGATCAACAGGTAGAGGCGTTCATCCGCCAGGTCCAGGCATGCGAGCTGAATATCCAGCAGGAGGGCGCCTTTGTCCATGGCTTGAAACGGAATTCCGTGAAGCACCCGGGATGTTTCGGTCTGCACGCCGTCCGGTTCCATTCCGCTTTTCAATGACACGATGCGGTTCACCACATCATCGGGGAGAAAAGAGGTGATCGGCAGCCCGATGATATCTTCGGTGTCATGGCCCAGAAGGCGCGTGCAGGACCGGTTGCAGAAGCCGACCTCGTTGCTTTCGGTGATGGCGAGAACCGCCTCATCCACCCGGCTCAGGATTCCCGCAAGGCGGTGGTTCAACATTCTTAAATCCTGAACCGTCTGTTTCCGCCGCTCGAGCTCGGTTTTCAGGCTGAGGTTTTCCCGGAGCACGAGAAAGGCTTTTCCCAATTTCAGGTGGGTCCGGACCCTGGCGATGAGCTCGGCCCGGGTAAACGGTTTGACGATGTAGTCATTGGCCCCGGATTCAAAACCGAAGGTCAGGTCGGTCACCAGGTTCCTGGCCGTGAGCATGATGACGGGCAGTTCGGAGGGGGAATAGCGTGTCCGCAGTTTCCTGCACACCTCGTAGCCGCTCATCTGCGGCATCATGATGTCCAGGAGGATCAGGTCCGGGCACCCCTTTCTGCCAATCCATTCCAGGGCCGCCGCACCGTTGGCGCAGGAGGTGACGGCAACTCCCGGAAAGGAGAGAAAGTTGGCCGCCACGCGCAGGTTGACGGGATCGTCATCCACCACCATGATCCGGATGTCGCTATCGGGAAGAAGCGGCTCGGCGGTCCGGTTTTCCAGGGGGATCTGTGGTGCGAACTCCGGCGGTGGCGGGGGCAAAACCGGCGTCACCACCGCGCCGGCCGCCTGTGGCACGGGGGATTCTTCGGGTTCATGGGGATCGGCCGGTACCGTAAAGCGGAAAGTCGTGCCCGCGCCCTCCTTTGATTCCGCCTCGATATGCCCGCCGTGAAGCTCGACGAGCCGTCTGGTAATGGAAAGTCCCAGGCCCGTGCCGCCGTATTCCCGGGTATCCGAGGCATCGGCCTGCTCGAAGGACTGAAAAATAGCATCGATCCGGTCTTCGGGGATGCCGATGCCCGTATCCCGGACGGCGATCTCCAAGAAACCGTTTTTTTCCGCCGCCGAGATCCGGATCTCTCCGTTGCGCGTGAATTTTATCGCATTGCCCACGAGGTTGTAGAGGATCTGCTGCAGGCGGTCTTCGTCACCCGAAACCGGGGGCAGGGTATCCGGGACGGCATTGATGATGCCGATCCGTTTCTCCCCGACCAGCGGACGCAGGGCGAAAAGGACGGTATCGGCCAGGGCGTGAAGGTTGACCGGTTTTCTGCGCAATTTTATGTCCCTGTTTTTCAGCCGGGAAAAATCGAGGATGTCATTGACCAGGTTGGCCAGGCGCTGCCCGCTGGATATGATCAGGGAGAGATTGTATTTCGCGGTATCGGACAGTTTCCCGCCGATCCCGCCGATGACCGATTCCGCGATGCCCACAATACCGTTCAGGGGGGTCCGCAGTTCGTGGGAGGTGTTGGCCAGAAACTCGTCCTTGAGCCGGTCCAGCCGGGACAGGGCGACGTTTTTCCGCTCCAGCTCTTCGGACAGGGCCTCGGCAGTGCCCAGGGCCCGGGCATACTGTCTCGAGAGCACGAAGGACTGGGCCAGGGTAAACACCATCAGGGCCGCGAATATGAGATTGCCCGGCAGCATGACGAAATAATATTTGAAAAATTCCATCACGGTGGCGGGGAACAGGAGAAAATAACAGAAGAACATGAGCCGTGCCCCTTCCTGGTTTTTCAAGGCGGCCCGGCCCAGAATCCAGCCATTGGCGATCAGGATCGTGGAGGCGAATATCTGGCAGGGAACGAAGGTGATGTTCGAAATCCGGGCGGGGAAAAACAGGACGATACCGCAGAAGAGGATCGTCGTCATTTTAACGAAGCGAAGGACTTTCCCGGCCCCGTTCCAGGGGTAGAGGTCGGAAAAAAACATGATGGAGAGGGGGGCGATGAGATACCAGGCGAGCTGGTCGATCTTGTGGGCGACCTCCCAGGGGATGTGCGGGAACAGGACGGTGATGAATTTGCTGCCGGAGCGCCAGAATGGAATCCTGCCGGCCTGCAAAAGGCAGATACATCCGAAGTAGAGAAAAGAGGCCTCCTTCCGCCGCAGCATGTAGAACATGATGTGAAAAAGGCCCACCATACCGAATACGCCCAGCTGGGTCAGGTCCACGGCCCACAAAAGCGTCTGGTGTTTTCTGATCTGAGGTTCGAGGCCCAGGCAGACCGGCCGTTTCGGCCCCCCTTTATGAAGCGAAAAATTGGATACCTGGAGGATGAATTCCAGATCCCGGCTTTCCATATCGATATCGTCCGATATGCGGACCATATACTGGGGGACGGCGGTGTCCCGACCGGTGCCCACCACGCCGTTCCATGATATCGGTCTGTCGTTGACCCAGAGACGGTACGATGTGGTCTGGTTGTCGATTCGAACGGCCATGCGCTCCCGGCCGGGGTTGAGCTTTACCTTCAGTCGAAAGGTAGCGAAACCGAATCCCCGGATGGGATCGCCCGCTGCCCCGTAGCCGTTCCAGGCACCGGGGACATCAAAATACCCGGTCTTCTCCGGAAGTGCGGCGGTCCTGAAGTCATCCGGGGAAAGCAGCTTTTTCCAGTAAAATTCCCACTCGCCGTTCAAATGGATTTTTCCGTCCGTTTCAAAGTCCCATCGCGTCAGGTCCATAACGCCCTTTTGCGCCCGGGGCAGGGGGTTCTCCCGGACGCAACCGCAGATGAGCAGGGCGGAGATAAACAACAGGATGGTTGAGACACGAGTGATTTTATACGTAATAGTATTGCCCGGTCCGCGAGCCTCCGTTTCCATGAACTCCTCCAAACGGTTGATAGGAATTCTGGTTCAATTGCACGATTAGGAAAATTTTACAGTTGGGTGGGACCAAAAGGTGCATGCCCATATGTGGTGGAACCACATCCCCCCTATCCACCATCATACAGTCATCTACTGTCATAATTTTATGGCCGATAAGGGGAATAATGTCAATCCGGTATATTTCGCCGATT
>CAZWAE010000310.1:0-4122 GCA_964631805.1 uncultured Desulfobacteraceae bacterium
CCGGGGGTATTTCAAATAGGGCACGATGGCATCATTCTTGTTCCCGCCGGTGCCGTCATAGGTGATGGATACGATGGGGACACCGGTTTCGCGTTCGATCCGGCCCGCCATGGCCTCGGTCACCAGGGAAGGGCAGCAGAAGGCCGGGATGGTCTGGACGAACAGGGAGATATCCGGGTATTGCTCCAGAAGATAGGCGATTTTCAGGACACTCTCGATGGATTCCCCCGTATTTTCACTACGGATGTCGTATTGTCGAAGGATCTTTTCCGGCGATCCGGAATAATCCGGTTCGGGGTCCGGGAGGATCCGTGAAAACGCTTTGGCATAGGTTTTTTCCATCCTGTGGACCGTGGCCAAAATGGCCTTGCTGGAAAGGACATTTAAATAAAGGCCCTCTCTGAACCATTTTTTGAGATAGGGATTGGCGATCATCTTGAGATAGGAGCTGAACGGGGTCACCACGGCTTCTCCCCCGTTTTCCTCGATGAAACGAACCAGGTTTTCGTTCATCATGTCGTTGTCCCGGACATAGAGGTCCCCGAAAATGGCGACTTTTTGGCGAGTGGCGCGTCCGGGATGCTGCGCGATGGCCTCGAACAGGGCAATGACCTCCGTAAGGGCCGATTCCCTGGATCGCTCGCCGGCAAAGGCACGACTCAGTATGCCGATACTCTCTTCGATCACTTCATCGGTCTGCCCCTTGATCATTTCATAGGGCCGGATCCGGCACCCCATCTTTCGGATGAGTCCACCGAACATATAGGAAAAATAGACATTGATGGGGACCTTCATGGACAGATCGAGAAAGGAGAGGCTCCCGCAATAGACACCGACTTTTTCCATTCCATGGCCGTAGTCGCTAAAAATGCTCCGGATATGATGGGGAAACAGGGTCAGGTTGCAGGCGATGGAGGATTTTACATTCCACAAGAGGGTCTTTGCCGGATCGAGGTCATGGTTTTTAATATAGTCGATGCACTCCTGGGCGATGATGTTCAGGGGGATGCACTGCCCCGTGTTTCGCCGAAGGCCTTTTGCCGTCGTATCTTCACTTTCCTCCAGGAGCCGGACATCGATACCTTCCCGCTTCAAAGCAGCGGTGGTCAACCGGAGCGTCAGGTGATCCCAGTTGGGCAGAAGAAGGGTTCGACCGTGAATCTGGCGTTCCCTTTTGGGGATCAGGGAAGGCACAAGATCCGGGACGGCGGATGTTCGCGCTCCGGCATGATGGTTTTGAAACGCCCTGACCGCCGCTTCGATCCGGGTTTCATAGCCCACGCTGGAATCGTGCTCGTCGAGCTGCAGAATCAGGTAGGGCTTTTTGTGGGATTCCATGATTTTTTTGAAGTAGTCCGCAACAAAGGAATCGGGCGTACATTTAAAAGAGGTGACGAATACCGGATAGGCCCCCGGTGTCCGGGCCGCCGTATGGGCGGCAGAAAGTATTTTTGAAGCGTAATGCCAGTGTATTTCAGCCATTAAAGGGGCCAGGTCGTGGTCCGTTTCGGATGGATCGGGAACCTGGTCCTGGTAAAAGGCCTTGATGCCCAGGGTCCCGAAAATCTCCGGAATGCGTATGTTCATATCGGAAGACAGGACGGTGTAGGGGCGTCCCAGGAGGATGACATGGAGTTCATCCCGGACGATCTTTTTACGGTAGATCCTTTTCATCTCTTCCCTGCACGCGGACATGAACGCCGTTGCCGCATCATAGGCGGATGAAATATCGAAAAATCCGATCTTCCCCGGAAGGATGGACTTCAAGAGCCGCCAGAGTTCCATCTTGTTATAAAAACTGCTGTACAGATACCTGGAAAGGGGCATGAGCAGCCGGTGGCGGTCCTTTTCCGGAATCACCGCGGAAACCACCGTGGGGGAAAACTGCGTATAATAGCAATACTGTCGCCGGCCGTCCCCTTCCGGCTTCTGTTCCAGGTAAAAAGGCAAAAAGACGAAGTCTGCCTTTTCCAACAGATGGGCCACATGGCCGTGCAACGCGGCCATGGGGGCGCAAAATTCAGCACCGGTCATCTGTTTTCCGAGTTTGACGGACGCCTTGAGACGATCGCTCGTGATGGTGGGAATGGAAAGACTATGAAAAAAATGTGTCCAGAACGGCAGATCCTCGTGCATGTGGAGCGCCGCCGGAAGACCGATGGTGATGGGGCCGCGCAAACTTTCGGGGGCGGGTGTCTTGAAAACCCGTTTTCTCGTTTTGATCAGGTCGACCCCGGACCGGTTGTTGTTGACATAGCCGCCGGTGTCATAATCCCTTCCGCAGAGAAACCCGTAGGCCACTTTTGCCCCATCCACATCGGCCACCGTAATTTTGCAATGGTTGGTGCAGAGCCGGCAGACTTCCGACGTGATGGGGATTTTCCGCTCATAGAGGCCGATCCCCTTGAAGGTCGTCTTTACGGCGGGTGCATCCGCCAGTGACAGCGCCGCCCCTGTCGCCCCGGTGAGATGACAGAATTCAGAGACATGGATGGGCTTTTGGAGCCGTTGTTCGAAAGCGGCGACAAGAGCCCTGTTTTTCGCGGTGGCCCCCTGGAAAAAGACCGTATCGCCGATGTGATGCTCGGTGGCCACCTTGGTCAGGTAATTTTCCACGATGGAGTGGAGCACCGAAGCCAGGGCATCGTCGATATCATACCCTTCGCTGAGCAGATGATTGATATCCCGTTCCATGAAGACCGTGCACCGGTCGCTGGACACCGGCGCGCTTCGGTTTTCGGTCCGTATGGAATATTCGGCCAACGGACACCCCAGTTTGTGTGCCTGCTCCTCGATGAAACTTCCGGTGCCTGCGGCGCAAACCGTATTCATGGTGGAAAAGGTGACCCTGCCGTCTTTCAAGGTGGTGAATTTCGAGTCCTGACCCCCGATTTCGATGATCGTATCCACATGGGGGTCGAGTTGAACGGCCGCCCGGGCATGGGCCGTGATTTCATCGAGGACGAGATCCGCACCGATGATTTTTCCCACAAATTTTCGCCCCGACCCGGTAGTGGCAACCCCTGATATGGAAAGGGCGGCCCTGTTTTCGACAAGGGTGGTGTGGATGGCGCCCAGGATTTTTTGTAAAGCGTCGACCGGGCGTCCGGCCGTGCGGGTATAGAATCCGGCCAGCACTTTGCCGCATCTGCCTAACAGCGCTGCCTTGGTGCTGGTGGAACCGATATCGATCCCCATAAAGGCCTCTTTATCGGTGTCTTTCAGTGGTTCATAAATGTCGATCTCCACATCATCCTGCAACCGACTCAGGACCGAATGAAAAACCGGGTATCGCGAATGTTCCAGGGCCAGGGGCGGATAGAACCATTTTTTATCGACGCGTTTTTTTTGTATGATCTCATCGACCGAACGGATGTGCATCCGGTCCTTTATCAAGAGTTTATCCAGAAGATTCAAAGCGGCGCCGGCAGCACCGTAATGGGATGTTTCGGAGACGATCTTTTCATCGACAAGGGTCTGGATATGCCGGACAACGGCCCTGTTTCTGGATACCCCGCCGGCAAATAGTATGGGCCCGGCCACGGTGTTTCCGTTAAAGAGGGTATCCACGATATTTTTAGCCAGCCCCAGGCAAAGGCCGTCACAGATCTGGGCCAGGGAATAGCCCTCCTGCTGGGCGTGGATCAGATCTGTTTTGGCAAAAACCGCACACCGGGAGGCGATTTTCGGGATGGGTCCTGCATTTTCAAAGGCAATCCGGCTTAATTCGTCGATACCGGAAAGTCCGAGCCTTCCCGCCTGCTGATCGAGAAAGCTGCCCGTACCCGCCGCACAGGATGTGTTGGACTTGAAAGCCAGATAATTACCCGCCGCATCGAAACGAATCAGACCGAACTTCTCTCCCCCCACGAAGAGGATGCCGCCTAGGGCATCATGATTTGCATGGGCCGCTTTCATTATGGCAATCCGGTTGTCGTAGCGGCGATTTACCTTTAAAACGGGAGGGGTGGATGAGGTGGCGGCGATACCGCAAATGCCGGGCAAATCGAAATCCCCAAAAAGGGTCCTTACCGTCCGGGTGATTTTTCCATGATGAAAGGCATAGGCCGTGTTGACCGTCTGTCTTTCCGGTGTGACTTCCACCATGGAAACGGATACCGA
>CAZWAE010000311.1:0-4081 GCA_964631805.1 uncultured Desulfobacteraceae bacterium
TTTTCTCTGACCTCGTCGGTCATACCGGAACCGTTGTCGGTGATGTCGAAACGGATGAAATGATCCGGATCCGCTGCCGTCGTTACACGGATCCGGTGGATTTTGTCCGGGTCGGGATCATCCCGGCAGGCATCGATGGCGTTGGACACCAGATTGAGCAGGCTGCGATGAAGGCTGCGATGGTCGAGCAATACATCGCCGATTTCTGGCGACAGCTCCGTTTCAAGGGTGACGTGATTTTCCCCGGCAACGGATTCCATCAGTTCCACAACCTCCTGAACGATGTCATTTGGACGGCAGGACGCCATCTCGGGCTCGCGTTCTTTGGAGTATGAAAGCAGGTCCTGCACGAGGTCGGAGGTACGGCCGATATTGCGCTGCACCATGCTCCACCCGGCCTTGAGCTTTTGATGGTTTTCCTTGTCAATGCCGACGTTGACCATGTAGCTGCCGCCTTTGAGGCCATGCAGGATGTTTTTGACACAATGGGCCATACCGGCAACGGTTTGTCCCACGGCGGCCAGCCGCTCGGCGCCGATCAGCTCCTTTTCCAGCCGTTTGATCTCCCTGAGATCCTGAAAGAAGGTCACTACGCCCATTTTCTTGTGCTTCTGACGAAGGATGGTGCCTGAACACCGCACCGGTATCTGATGCCCCTGTTCGGAAGTAATGCGGATTTCCTGCCAGGGAAGGCTCCACTGATCGGAAGTGGCGGGTGCCATCGCCTGTTCAAAGGCATCGGCGATCCGGGGGGGATAGATATCACGGATCCTCTTTTTCCGGATGACATCATCGGCGGCGAAACCGAATATGGATTCGGCGGCAGGGTTGAAGATCACGATTTCCAACCGGTCGTCGGTGGCCACGATACCATCATTGGAACTACCGATCAATTTGGCCTGGAAGCTGGCCCGCTGCTGGATATCCTGTTCCAGCAGTGCGTTTTCAATGGCCACACCGATGCGGTTGGCGATCAGTTCCAGGGAGCGCAATTCATTGGCACCGAAGTGGTGGGCCTCGCGGCCGGCCACGCGAATCACGCCAAAGGCGTTTTTGTCCCGATCGACAATGGGAATATAGGCCACCGATCGGACGCCCTCCTTGCGCAGCCGGTCCATCTCCTGCCCGTCGCGGCCGGCCACCTCCTGGATCACGGACATCTGACCGTCTGCGGCGGTCTTCGCCACCCTGCTCTCCATGCCTGCGACCCGGTCGAGAAAACAGAGGTTGTCGGAGAATCCGTGGCTGTACCTGAGATGAAACCGGTTGTCGGGTTTGAGAATAAAGATGCAGATGCCCGCCAGCATATAGATATTGGCCACCTCCTCGATGGCGGCCTTGACGCGTCCTTCCAGGCTCAGAGAACTGCTCAACGTGGCGTAAATGGAGCAATAGGTCGCAAGCTCCAGGGTGTGTTGTTCGCGCTCCTGTTCGGCCCTGCGCTCTTCGGTTTTGTCCCAGATCGTTTCGACGGCCCCCACAACCTCGCCCTTGGAAGTTTTTATGGGAGCGGCGGTAAACCAGCACCATTTGCCGCCGTCGCCCAGGTGCGGGAAAAAGGCGTCGGCTTCGTAGGCGCCTTCAATAAAGGCCGAACTCCTCCATTTGGAACCGTACAATTGTTTGATCTGGGATTCCTCGATCTGGTCCACGATGACGTCGGCCATGGAGGGGCGCTCCTGATCGTAAAACGGGGTCCACGATTTGGTGGTACCGATGATCTGCCCGGCGTCACAGCCGCTGAGTCGCTCCAGTGCCCGGTTCCAATGGGTTACCTTGTGGTCTTTGCCGATCACGAAGGTGGGAATCGTGCTGCCGTTGATGATCTGGGTTGTGGTTTGCTCGCTGGCACGCACCTCTTCCACCAGCCTGGCCAGTTCCCGAGCCTCCTGTTTGCTCTCCTGTTCTATTTTCCGGCGCTCAGTCCGGTCCCAGAGGGTTTCAATCACACCGACAATATCACCCTCCGGTGATTTGATGGGTGCGGCAGTGAAAAAAAGCCAGGCACCCCCTTTGCCGAGATTGGGAAAAAACTCCTCCGCTTCGTAGGCGCCTGCGATCAGGGCAGACTTTTCCCAGCGGGTGCCGTAGAGACGCCAGAGTTCTTCCTGGTTGACACCGTCCATGATCAGGTCTGCCATTATGGGTCGTTTTTCAGCCCGGAAGGGCCGCCATTGTTCATCGGTGCCCACCATCTGCCGGGTGCTGTATCCGGTGAGTCGTTCACATGCCCGGTTCCAATGGGTCACCTTGTGGTCTTTGCCGATGACGAAAGTGGGAATGGTACTGCCGTCGATGATTTGCGACAAGGACTGTTCACTGGCGACAAGATGTTGGCGGGTCTGCCTTCCGTAGGCGTTGGCGGCACTGTTGATCTCCATCACGAAGTGGTAAAACGCGTCGAAAAGATCCATAGTGGATTGCGCATCCCCACTGCCGGTCCGGACCTTTTCCAACATTTCGTTTTTCTTGGCCTTGATCCGCAAAGCATCCAGTATGGACAGCGCCTCGTAATGGTCCACCACCAGAACACCGGGCGGTTTTTCGGTCTGGATGCTCTTTTTGAGGCTGTCGTCCGGGGTGAGTTCGAGCAACAGTTCCAGCTCTTCGATGGAAAAAAGGTCACGGTAGTCGGTGGTGGTAAAAATGCCCTGGTCCCGGGCGTATTGCAGCCCTGCGGCTCCGGGGTTATTGTCGGCCACTCCCAGGATACGGGGCCGCTTTTCAGAGGATTTTTCGCTGAAAACAGCCTCCAGAAGCGATTTGCAGCGCAGGCCGCCACCCACAATGCCGATTCCGAGGGTTTCGATGTTCTCGATCATGTCGCTCTCCGGTTTTTTTTGTAATACTTTTGTAAAACATCCCTATCCATTTTACAATTCGAATTCAAAACGCCATACTCCCGAAATTCTGTGATCTAAATAAAATACCGGGAGTCTAAATTGGGCTATACGATCTTCGATACACCTGTTGTCCGGACCCTTATCCGCTGGATCTCTATATTTTTACTAAAGATATCCGGATGGAAAACCGAGGGCGAACTGCCGGATATCCCCAAACTTATACTCGTTGCTGCGCCCCATACCTCCAACTGGGATTTTCCCATCATGATGCTGTTCGCCTTCAAACTGAGGGGGAAACTCTATTGGATGGGCAAGGACGCCCTGTTCAAAAAACCTTTCGGAACGTTTTTCAGGTGGCTGGGGGGCATCCCCATCGACCGCAGCCGGTCCCATAACACGGTTTCCCAGATGGCGGACAAATTCGGCGAGATGGAACGCCTGATCCTGACCATACCGCCGGCGGGCACCCGCAAACGGGTTTCCCGCCGGAAGTCGGGTTTCTATCATATCGCCGTCAGTGCCGGTGTTCCCATCGTATTGGGATTTATCGATTACACCCGAAAAACCGGGGGGATCGGCCCGACGATAGACGCCACGGGAGATGTGGAGGACGACATGGCCGTCATCCGGCAGTTCTATGCCGACATCGAGGGCAAATACCCCGGAAAATCGGTCAGACGGGCCGGCGCCCTGACCGGGCTGTGATCACCTGTTTCTTTCACAATAAACACGGAAAGCGCTCTTACCGAAATCAGGCTTTATTTGTGCACTCCGCAGTTCTTCCAGTTTCTTTATGTCATGAGGAATCACGAAAAGAGTCCGGTCCGGCGCGCCCCATCCGTTTTCGGAACGCCATAGTCGGCCAAAGCGCCAATTCTGGCAGGTTATAAAATACCCGTCCCCGCTTCAAAACACCACATTGTGGCATAACAACCGTCTGAAATTATTTGGAATAATGTGAAATCATTTACACAATTATTGGGTAATTCAGTTCACATTTTCATATATCCAAACGATTCAAAAAGTGACAGATATTGATCAACACACCGTAATTTAAGACTTTATTTATGTGCAACCCCTTTGCATGATTCTTGCTTCATATATTTCCAGCATTTTCTTTCAATCTCCATTTATGTTTATTAACTCGACATCAAGAGGATCGGTACGCCTGCACTCCCGTAATCGGAAAGCTGGAAATATTTCCCGAAAATGATGTCGCTTATATTTGAGCCCCTTTG
>CAZWAE010000312.1:0-4065 GCA_964631805.1 uncultured Desulfobacteraceae bacterium
GATAAAATACATGAAATATATCCGGAAATCGGTGAATGCGATATCGACTTGAAGGTTCATTGGGACGAGGGAAAGAATGCCTGGCAGGTGGATTTTTCAAAAGACGGACAGCAGATCCGCCACTATCTTGAAGATGGAGATGCCGCGGCCTGCCTCACCAAGGAGCAGTGCATCGGACTTGGTATCGAGTTCGGGCAGTTCCTCTAAGGATTGTTAGTATAGGGCGAACCCTTACTTGCTCCGGATCATGATCAGCAGCATTTTGAATTTTTCCGCAGCATGAAGTGCATGGGGAACATTCGCGGGCATGACCAGCATCTCCCCTGTTTTGACCGTACGGGGTTCTCCGCCGATGGAGATTTCCGCCTGACCGTCCAGGATATGCACCACTGCGTCAAAAGGCGCCGTATGTTCACTGAGTCCCTGACCCTGGTCGAAGGAAAACAAGGTGATATTTCCGGCATCCTTTTTCAGCAGGGTTTTACTGACCACGGATCCAATGGCGTAGGGGATAAAATGGGTAAGATCAAAAGGGGTACCAATCTCGGGTGCCTGCTGTGCTTCCATGATAATGTCCTCTTTATAATTTTTTTAAGTAAAGGGTTGCCGATGCCTCTGAATCTATAGGCATCCTGGGAAATTAGTGCTGGATACCACACCTGTCAATACCCTCCGGTCCGGGACCCGGTACAACCCCGGAGTTTGTCAGTCGGGAATGATCAATACGGGTTCTGTCGCGTCAGCCGCGTAAAGTCTTTCCACCAGATCGACCCGCCGGTCCAATACCGCCCGTTGGTTGATGTAGCCTTTGTCCGTGATTTCATTGGCATCGATGTCCGGCGGTTCGCACATCAGCAACACCCGTGTCACCTGTCTGCTGCTGCCCCGATGTCGTCTATTGTGCTCAGTCAACCCTTTTTCCACTCGTTCCCGGACCTCGGGTCTTCGAATCAGGTCCGGAAGGGAAATCTCTTCGGTTAAATCGGGACAAAGAGACTTGCAACCCATCGGGTTGGGAAAGACCAGCAGGCCCAGTTCGTCCCGATCATGCCCGGTGATGACGGCATCCTGTATCACGGGCGCGACCGCTGAGATCAAATCCAGCCGTAGGGTCCCGACATGGACCCAGGATCCGGAGGCGAGCTTGAAATTTTCGGAAACGCGCCCGTCGAAAACAATCCCTTTCTCCGGGCGGTTGTCGTCGGCCAGCTTTCCGGCATCCCCGATACAATAATATCCGTTTTCGTCAAAGGAAGCTGCTGTGAGTTCCGGATCCTTGTAATACCCGGGGGTCACGTTGGGTCCCTTGACGCGCAATTCTAGTTTCCCGGAACCGGGAACCATTTTGAGTTCACTTCCGGGGGCCGGGAGACCGATGACACCTGCCCGATCGATGGGAAAATGGACGGAGGTCACCATGGGGGCGGTTTCCGTGGATCCCCAGGCTGAAACCATGTGAACACGTTCACCCCGGGAGCGGATGGCCAGGGTTTCAAGTCGTTTCCAGAGATTTTCCGGTAGTGCGGCGCCGGCGTAGAAAATCAGGTCCAGGTTTCGGAAAAAACGGTCTTGCAATGCCGGATCCTTTTCAAGGTAAGGCAGCAGCATGTCAAATCCCCTAGGTACATTGAAATACAGCGTCGGTGAAATCTCCCTTAAGTTTGCGACGGTGCGTTCGATCAAACCGGGGGCGGGTTTGCCGTCATCAATGTAAATGGTCCCGCCGTTGAATAGCATCATATTGAAATTGTGGTTGCCGCCGAAAGTGTGGTTCCAGGGCAACCAATCCAGAATTGTCTGGGGCCGTTCTTTGAGAAATGGCCAAATCTGGCCGATGGCCTGTTGATTCGAGCAAAGCATCCGCTGGGTGTTGATGACCCCTTTGGGTGAACCGGTGGAACCCGATGTAAAAAGGATTTTGGCAGTACTTTCAGGCGTCACGTGCCGATAGGCCGTCTCAACAGCCTCAGAAGGGGGTGTTCCTTCAAGAGAAGCAAAGGGGGTCGTGGAGATCCCGGACGGCGGATGATTACCGACAACCACTTCGCACCCCTTTTCGGCCGCGACGGCCAGCGCCCCCTCGAACCGCTGTCCGTCCTCGGCATAGACAAGACCTGGAGAAACAATATCCAGAATGTACTTGAGACGGGCATGGTCTTTGGACATCAGCGAATAGGCGGGTGAAACAGGTACCACGGGAACCCCGATCTGCATGGCTGCCAGTTGAATCAGGGCATTGTCGATGCCGTTGTCTGAAAGGATGGCTACGGTGGATGTAAACCGGTGATTTTCGTTCAGCAGGCCGCGGTCGAGAAATGCTTGGGAGATGGCCGTTATCGACGCCAGGGTCTCCTGGTAGCTCAGTTTCCTCCAGTCCCGGTCCCGACTACGCTCCGCCAGGAATATGCGCGACGGTTCTCTATCTGCCCATCGTCTCAACGGCTGTATGACGCTGCCCGGATAAGGGTCGAGCACCTGAGGCGAACGGAGGATACGGGTTCCGTTTCCGAGCGTTTCAATGTCTACGGCGGCAGGGGCAAAATTCAGGGCGGCATGGGGTGCTTTTGTCATCTATCTTCCTCCACTCGCAAGGTTATTTTTAGGACTCCGTCAAAACAGTTCGATACCGGTGTAGGATTCGGGAGTAATGCGGAGAAGCTCCTTTTTAACCTCCTTGGAAATCTCCAGGTTATCGATAAATTCGGCAATGACCTCCCGGTTGATGGCCGTATGGCTACGGGTGAGATCCTTGAGCGCTTCATAGGGTTCAGGATGCCCCTCCCTTCTCAGGACCGTCTGGATGGCTTCCGCCACGACAGCCCAGTTTTCCGCCAGTTCTCCGGCAATGGCCTCCTTGTTTAAAAGAAGCTTGCCAAGGCCCCGCAGAAGGGATTTGAAGGCGATGAGGGAATGGGCCACCGGTACGCCGATGTTCCGACTGACCGTCGAGTCGGTAAGGTCGCGTTGAAGCCGGGACACCGGCAGTTTTGCAGATAGATGCTCGAAAACCGCATTGGCAATGCCCAGATTTCCCTCCGCATTTTCAAAATCGATGGGATTGACCTTGTGGGGCATGGTGGAAGACCCCACCTCTCCTTTTTTGATCTTCTGTTTGAAATAGCTCAAGGAGATATAGGACCAGATGTCCCTAGCAAGATCGATGAGGATCGTGTTGATCCTCTTGAAGTTGTCACAAAAAGCCCCCAGATTATCGTAATGTTCGATCTGTGTGGTAACACGGCAACGACTCAGACCCAATGTGCGGTTCACCAGGCGATCGGCAAATCGAACCCAGTCGACGTCGGGGTATGCGACGTTATGGGCGTTGAAATTTCCGGTCGCCCCGCCGAACTTTGCAGAAAACGGAATCTTTTCCATCATCTCGATCTGGTTGACCAGCCGATCTGCAAACACATAGATCTCTTTCCCCAGAGTGGTGGGAGAGGCGGGCTGACCGTGGGTGCGTGCCAGCATGGATATCCTTTTCCACAGGGTCGCCATCTTTTTCAATTCTTCTACAACTTCATCCAACACCGGTTTAACCACATCCGTCCAGGCTTCTTTCAAAGACAATGGGGTGGCCGTGTTGTTGATGTCTTGTGACGTTAGCGCAAAATGGATGAACTCACCGAACTCCTCAAGGTCGATCCGTGCTAATTTCTCTTTCAGAAAATATTCCACCGCTTTGACATCGTGATTGGTTACTTTCTCGATCTCCTTGACCCGCCCGGCATCGGATTCGGAAAACGACCGGTAGCAATCCCTCAACTGCGGATAATATTTGGGATCGACCCCCCCCAGCTGGGGCAGGGGCAGTTCGCAAAGGGCGATAAAATACTCCACTTCCACCTGAACACGGTATCGGATCAAGGCACTTTCCGAAAAATAGCGGCCAAGATCGGCGGTTGCCCTGTGGTAGCGTCCATCAACGGGTGAAATCGCATTTAAGGGGTTTAATGGCATGGCGGATCAATTCTCCTTTGTTTATCTGATATTTTTTATTTCCATCCGGCTATCCAATGTCTCACGGAACTTGTGAGGCAGATCATCCGGTTTGAACGGCTT
>CAZWAE010000313.1:0-2278 GCA_964631805.1 uncultured Desulfobacteraceae bacterium
TCCGGAAATGGTAGATTTGGGTTCCTGGCAAGGATCGAGAGCGTTTTCAACCGGAGGAATAGCCTGCTATTTCGAGGATTGAAAACGATTGAGGACGCCGTCAGGGGCCGAAAGATGCCGTTTCCGGATGGACACTAGCGGACGGATCAATCCCCGCCGCCATCATCGACGAAAGGCGTTCCACACTCCTTGCACCGGCCGTCCGGACCGATAACGCCGATACAATTGCCGTCTATGCAAAGGGTGCGGTTTTCCCAATCCAGATCATCCGGGGATTTACCTGCATCTGTTCCTGACGGATCCGGCGATGAAATATCTGCAGGGACGGCCCGATCAATTGCAGAAGCCTTTCTCCCCCCCGCATTCGAAGCCTCCGGTTCCGCCACCGGTCCGCCCGGACCGGGCAGACCGCACTCCTTGCACCGGCCGTCCGGGCCGATAACACCGATACAGTTGCCATCGCTGCACAGGGTACGGTTTTCCCATTCAATATCGATCTGTCTTTTTTTCCCTTTGTCGCCCATGATCGTTCCTTTCCATCCTGAATTGATCCCGTTCACGCCATCCGAATGTAGAAAACCGCCTGGGATCTCCTCCTACCCGATGATTGAACAGCAGGCCGAATCCGGCCCGATAATTTCGATGTGGTGATTAATAGTTCAGGATTCCCGGAATTTGCAAGCATTTCTTGCAGATGGTGATCAGGGAGACTTTCTCCTTTCCACCTGCATCCGCTGCTCGTAGATTTCCCGGTAGGCATCATCTTCAAAACGGGGATCGTCATATTGGCGACGTTCGTCCCCGGTCCTGCGGTCCCGATTGATTTCCGCCGCATTCTGCTTGATAAAGGATTCAAGCTGATAGGTCTGATAAGCACTCAATCGACCGAATTCCACACAGCGGTTCCGGATGGTTTTGCCGCCCGGAATCCGGCTCACTTCCTTATCGGAGAGAGTTTTAAACGGTATGGCTTCCACTTTGATGTCATCGGACGTCGTCGAGATGGCCAGTTCCTCGCTTTCAAAAACCCGGGATTTATTGTCAAGATACTGAACCGCCAGCCCCCCCATGCTGATATCGACGATGGGACCGAATTCCACGAGCTTCGGCTTCCCGATCTCGATAAAACGGGTTTTCCTCAATAAAACGAGGCCGCCTCCGGCCACCTTGAAACGCTTCCACTTTCTTCTTTTGACAGCTGGCTTGTTCATGGTCCAGGTTCCTTTTGTATTCGATGTCCGGAACGGATCGGGATCTACCCGGCATCAATTTCTCTGGATACGGTTAGAGGATCTCCTGGGTTGATGATCCGCAAAAAATATGCCTGGTTGGAAAAATAATTAATATTCCAATAAATTACATTGGATTAGGAGAATTTTATTTTGATTTCCACCGCGGGAATGAGAAAATTAGTACACAATATTATAGACTTTTTTTCACATAATACTGGAAAAGGCACAGGAATCGGGAAGGGGGACGGGTGGAGGCTAAACACGACCCCCCCATCAAACGGACACCAAAGCCGGCAAGACGGACTTTGAAATTTTGAATTGTAAATTCTGATTTATGGTGTTCAATAGACCTTCTCCGGCTATCCACGCTTTTGCATGAAAGTTTCTGATAAAAGGTCTAAAGCAGCCTCAGGAGCGCATCAACTGGGAGATTTTCATGATCGCATCATTCATTTTATCAAGTCGTTTTATCAGCAGTTCTATCAGGAAATCTTTAATCCGGTTGTTCATCTCAGGGTTGAGATTGTTAAAAAATTCGCTGTCCATTTGCAGCACAGTTACTTTCTCCTTGGCGATGACATTACTCTGCCTCGGCTTCCCCGAGACCCATGACATTTCCCCAAAAATTTCGCCGGGAGTCAACTTGGACAATCTGATGTTGGTTCCGCCCTGCTGCCGGGTGATCATACAACCGCCTTCAATAAGCAGAAACAACATTGTGGAGAGATCTCCCTCTTTGATGATGATGTCGTCCTTTTCGAAGTGTTTGATGGGCAGCTGCATTTCGGAAAACTGCTTTATCTCCTCGTCGGAAAAGAATTTGAAAAGCGGCACCGTTTTGAGCATTTCATGAATCGACATCGTTAATTCCTTTCATCAATTGGAGGGAAACCTGAACAGATTGTATAGTATACAATAATACGGCCCAAACCGCCATAGCAATTTGCCGATAGGATTTTAATTTTTCTTTATCTTCCGGCACCCTTTGTGATATCTGCTCTCTCCCATGAGACTTTTAAAAACCGCCGACCTGTATTTTGTAAAAT
>CAZWAE010000313.1:2378-4054 GCA_964631805.1 uncultured Desulfobacteraceae bacterium
TTTTTCCCCCTGTAGATGCCGAAATGTCCCTCGCACAGGAGATCCGCATCAAGGGACAACAGCCGGCGCAGGGATTTGATATACGCCGCACGATCGGACAGGAGAGAGGGATGGAGCGGTCCGTGAACATCCTGGCCGAAAAGCACCCTTTTCGAGTCGATGGTGGATAGGTAGACTACCGAACCCGGGGAATGTCCGGGACAGAAAATGGCGGTGATCTCCCCATTGCCGACGGTGAAGACCTCAGGGTCCCCGGTGATTTGATCATCCACATCGATGGGCTTCATCCTGGTGCCATACCATGTGGCCGCCGTCACAGTACTGTCTCCTGCCGAAAGAAAAGAGGCTTCCTTTTCATGGATGACAACCCGGCAATCGTACTGATCCCGAACCGCCGCAGCCCCCCCGGTGTGATCATAATGGCAATGGGTTAAAAACAGGTATTCGATGGTGACTTCCGGCGGAATCGCATCACCGATGTTTTTCACCAACTGTCGATGCCCGTCCCCTGTCCCGGCATCTATGAGAATCGCTATCTCGTCAAACCGAACCAGGTAGATGCCGGCATCTCCGGGAGCCGTCAACCCCTCTCCACCCACCTGCCACAGATTATTTGAAATTTTCATCGGTACGGCCTCTTTTTCAGAGAATTCAAACAGAAGATACGGCTACTTCCTTCAATACCAAACACCTTCCTTTTTTTCAAAAAAATTGTTATGTTATTTTCGACTGGAGAAAACAGGATCCATCAATGTCAATTTGCAGTTCGGGAAAAACAAGGAACCGCCGGATATGAAACAAAAAACAACCAAAATCGGCCGTAACGACCCATGCCCCTGCGGGAGCGGCCTGAAGCATAAACGCTGTTGCTATGGAAAGCTACAGAACAAACCGGTGGACTTCCAAAGCCGGTATCTGAAGAAGCACGGCATCCGGCTGAAAAATACCACCGACATCGAGGCGATCAAAAAGGCCGGTCGGCTGGCGCTGAAAACCCTTGAACTGGTGGAGGCAAATCTGCGCCCGGGTATCGTTACCGACGATATCAACACCCTCGTCCACGATTTTACCCTCCGGCACAAGGCGGTTCCGGCCCCGCTGAATTACCGCGGATTTCCCAAAAGCGTCTGTGTATCGATCAACGAAGTGATCTGCCACGGCATTCCGGATGGGACCGTTCTTGAAGACGGGGATATTGTCAATGTGGATGTCACACCCATTCTCGACGGGTACTATGCGGACGCCAACCGAACCTTTTTTGTGGGCACGCCGGGTCCCGACGCCAAAAAGATTGTGAGGGTCGCCGGTGAGTGTCTTCGGGAAGGAATCGCAATGGTAAAGCCCGGAAACCATCTGGGGGATATCGGCTGGGCAATCCAGAAAACGGCGGAAAACCAGGGATGTTCGGTGGTCCGGGAATTTGTGGGTCACGGTGTGGGATTCGACTTCCACGAGCCGCCACAGATCCTCCATTACGGTAAAAAAGGGGATGGCATCAAATTGATCCCCGGCATGGTGTTTACCATCGAACCGATGATCAACCTGGGCAAACGATTTTTGCACGTCCTCAGCGATGGCTGGACCGCCGTCACCGATGACAACTCCCTGTCGGCCCAGTTTGAACAGACGGTTCTGGTAACCGAAACGGGTGTGGAGAGTCTGACCCCTTTTGACAT
>CAZWAE010000314.1:0-4016 GCA_964631805.1 uncultured Desulfobacteraceae bacterium
CTCCCACTGCAGGGTATCCAATGGATAATTTTGCCTATCGTACAACCGGGCTTGCCATCAAGACATTATCCAATTTGATAAAAGCAAGAATTATGCCTCACGGTTCGGAGAATATCCCTGCCGGGGGTATCATTTTCGTCATCAATCACTTTACCCGGATCGAGACCATGCTGATGCCCTACCACATCCATCAACTGACCGGAATGCCGGTCTGGTCCCTGGCGGACAGCGAGCTTTTCATCGGGGCTTTGGGTTCCTTCCTGGACAAGGTGGGTGCTGTCAGCACCAAAAATCCCGACCGGGATCGGCTCATCGTCAAGACACTTCTCACCGGAGAAGCCTCGTGGATTATCTTTCCCGAAGGGCGAATGGTAAAGAATAAGAAGATCGTTGAAAAGGGCCGGTTCATGGTATCCTCTGCCGGCGGGAAGCATCCGCCGCACACGGGAGCCGCCACACTTGCCCTGCGGACCGAGTTTTACCGTCAGCGTATCCGTGACCTGGTGGACCGGATGCCAGAAGAGGCGGAACTGCTCATGGATACTTTCGGAATCGACTCGATCCGGGCGATTTCGCCCAATCCAACCTGCATCATCCCGGTGAACATCACCTATTTTCCCATACGCGCACGGGAAAACACCCTCAGCAGTATGGCCCGGTACCTGGTGGGCAACCTGACCGATCGCACGGTGGATGAGATCATGACCGAGGGGACCATGCTGCTTTCCGGCGTTGATATGGATATTCGTTTTGGCATGCCGGTCCGGGTGGACGAATGCGTTGAATGCAGGGCCATACAGAAAGATATCCGATCGAATCGGAAAATCGGGTTTGATGAAGTGCTTCCATCCCGCAAGCGAATGCGCAAAGAGGCCCACCGGATGATGCAGGACTACATGTCGGAGATCTACCGGATGACCACGGTCAACTATGATCACCTGTTCGCTTCCATCCTGAAAAACATGCCCTACTCGAAGATCGCATCCGATGCGTTGAAGAGAAAAGTATACGTCGTTTCCCAGACGGGGTTGAAAGATTCGGGTATTTTTTTGCACAGCGGCTTAAAACAGGACCGCACCCATCTCCTTGCCGGGGATCGTTACAATCGCTATGGGGATTTCCTTGCCCTGGCGGTTGAAAAGGGTATTGTCACCAGCGATTCCGGGACTCTGATAAAGGACCACTCAAAGTTCGCGGCAGCCTTCGATTATGATCGCTCACGAATGGACAATCCCGTTGCGGTGATTGCCAATGAAGTCGAGCCCCTCACCATACTCCAGCGGCATATCCGCCGGATCGCCTGGACCCCTGATTTTTTCGTCAGGCGGAAAATCATACGCCTGTTGATGACAAAGGCGTTGGATGAATTCGATACGGATTACGAAAAATTCTACATCGAGGGCGAGAGCAAGGAGAAACGGATCGGCCGGCCTTTTTTAATCAAAGGAAAGCCGGGGAATATCGGTGTGGTTTTAATTCACGGATACCTCGCGGCGCCGGAAGAGGTGCGGGCTCTGGCGGAATATCTCGGCAAACGCGGGATATGGGTGTTTGTCCCGAGATTGAAAGGGCACGGCACCTCCCCGGATGACCTGGCCACGAGAACTTATTCGGATTGGACCGATACCGTTGACCGGGGGTATGCCATTATCCGCAGCCTGTGTCCCAAGGTGGTGGCCGGCGGATTCTCGAACGGTGCCGGCCTTGCCCTGGATCTGGCGGCGCGGGTTGACGGGCTTAAGGGCGTTTTCGCCGTCTCTCCACCAATGCAGCTACAGGACTTTTCGGCAAAATTCATCCCTGCTGTGGGTGCCTGGAACCGGTTGATGGAGATGGTTCGTTTCGAGGAAGCCAAAAAGGAATTTGTGGAAAACGAAGCGGAAAATCCCCATATCAACTATGCCCGCAACCCCCTGTCCGGTGTCGGGGAGCTTGTGAAATTGATGGATTCTTTAGGGCCGAAACTAAAAAGGATCGAGATTCCGGCGCTGGTCATCCAATCCTGGCGTGATCCGGTGGTCAATCCGGAAGGGACCGAAAAAATATTCAAGCTTTTAGGCTCCGAAGACAAGGCGTACATGGTGTTCAACTTCGACCGGCATGGGATACTTCTGGGAAAGGGGGCCGGCCGGGTTCACAGGGCGATCTATCATTTCATACAGCATCTCCGGTAACCGGGAAAAAGCATCGGCACACTGCCTTGACCTTCAAATGACCCACCCTTATTCTTATACAATCTGGCCAAAAACAGATCAAGGTTCAACAATTATTGCCGATAGTGTTGAATAAGAAAGTCGGATATCAGTTGAGAGCCCGATCTGATGTTTGGAAACACGCGGTTGATGATAAAGGGATCGTTCAAATTGAAATAATCCAATTCGGTTGGATTCATCAGAAAGGAAATTTATATGGACGCATATGTTGCGCGGCAACCCATCTTTGACCAGAAAAAAAATGTTTACGCCTATGAGCTCCTGTTTCGGAACAGCATGGATAATTATATGCCGCAGATCGACGGTGACACGGCCACCCGGAAAGTATTGTCCAGCAGTTTCTTTACCCTGGGTTTTGATAAGATGGTCGGCAACACCAAAGCGTTTGTCAATTTCACACGGAATCTTCTCATCGATAAAACTCCCCAGTTTTTTCCCAATGAACAGACGGTTGTGGAGATCTTGGAGGATATTGAACCGGACGAGGAGATCCTCGAATGCTGCAGAGAACTGAAGGCCAAGGGCTACATTATCGCCCTGGATGATTTCATATGCCGTCCTGAAATGAAACCCCTGGTAGAGATTTCGGATATTATCAAAATCGATTTCATGGAGGTGTCCATAGAGAATATGGCAGCCTACATCGAACCCCTTGCCGGGTCCGGTGTCCGCCTTCTGGCCGAAAAGGTGGAAACCTATGAGGAATTCGAACGGGCCATCGGGCTTGGTTTTGAACTGTTCCAGGGATATTTTTTCAGCAAACCGGAGATCGTCAAGGGACGGGAGATTCCCAGTTCCCAATTGACGATTCTTGAAATAATGGCCGAGGCCAACCGGGAGGAGATCCTTTTTGATAAAATAAAAAAGATCATCGAGCGGGATGTCGCCATCTCCTACAAATTGCTCCATTACATCAATTCGGCTTTTTATAAGCGGGTCAATGAGATCAACACCATCAAACAAGCCCTGGTCATATTGGGTGAAGCCGAGATCCGGCGGTTTGTCTCCATGATCGCCCTGGCACAGTTGGTTGCAGACAAGCCCGGTGAACTCACGCTTACCTCCTTTATCCGGGGAAAGTTCCTCGAATTGCTCGGCCGGAACCGGACGGGGCAGACCGCACGGATCGATCCGGCAGAGCTTTTCACCCTTGGGCTCTTTTCCATGATCGATGCGATTCTGGATCAAGCCATGGCGCACGTCATGGAAAAATTGCCCCTTTCCGAAGCCATCGTCCAGGCGCTGGTGGGAGGCGAGGGGCCGCTGGCGGTGTATCTTGAAATCGCCCATTGCTACGAAAAGGGCACCTGGGACGGTCTTGCAAAAGCACTTGCCGAGATCGGAATGCCCGAGGAATCGGTCCCCCCGCTTTACCTGGAAGCCTGTGAGTGGGGCAACGCTTTGGCCCGTTCCTAAGCCGGCACACCGGAATTTGAAATTTGAAATTGAAACCCATCTTGATTGTTTAGAGCATTTGAGCATTCGAATTTGTTTCGGATTTCGATATTCAAAACATGCAATTTCGTGCTTAACCCGTTCAACAGAAAAACATCCCCTTCCAAGGGTAACCCAAAGCCCTGCCCTCCATGTAAGGCTCCTTTATTTTTGTGGCCCGATCCTTGCATATTTTTTCCTGCGAGGTTCTTTTTTTTTGGAAACGGTATGATATAGATGGGATCGCAATGGCACAGAATTATCATTTAACCCTAAAGGATTATATCCGGCGCGCATATCCTTTCAGCGTCCCGCGGCAAGGGAAGGAGGATCAACTCTCAAGGTTGGATCGGCTCAACAGATTCGAAC
>CAZWAE010000315.1:0-3997 GCA_964631805.1 uncultured Desulfobacteraceae bacterium
CGCAGATTTCAAACAGGGGTTTTCTCTCTGCCACGGGCAACTTGTCCGGCGTACGATTCCGGCCACCATCTTCCATAAACATCAGGGGGCACCAGTTGACCACAAAAAAGCGGGAGAAAAATCGATCCGGCGTTCTGAACCGCTCCCTGGCCCACCCCCACAGCCGTCTTCCGCTGACTTCACTTCTACTGCAGGCAAAACCTTCAACAGGTCGTTTGGGATGTTCCCGGTCCGGCTTTCCGATCTTCTCCTCGATCCCCATCCAATTCTTAACCGCATCCACCTCTCCGAAAGGCACACCGGTTTGCGCCATTCCCCAGGGACCGGGGTTCATGCCCACAAAAACAATCTCCTTTGGCGGGGTACCGAAACGTCGGAAATAGGCATCGTACCCATGAGCAGCGTATTCCAGAGGATTGTAGATGTACGCCACAGGAGGCGCAAAAAACAAATCTCCAAGTTCTTTCACCAGGGGTGCTGTCATTTGATCAGGGGTCATAACAGAATTGTTCCCGTTCAACTTGGCAGAAGAGTCGATCGAACAAAACCTTTAGATAGTCCATCGCCTTTTCGAAGGTCGGATCATCCATATTCATAAACGATATTTTAAAAAAGTTATGGTACCGGGGAGAAAAGGAGAACTCCCTGCCCCTGACCCAAGGCACTTGGGGAAGATCTATGGAAATATCCGATTCGATCCACAGGCTGTAACCCGACTGCGGAAGCTGTACGGTCAGGTTGGGATATCTCGCAATGAGAGCGAGCAGTCTTTTCCGGCGTTTCTTCACCCTTTCCCGGTTTTGTTCGACATAGGCCTGATACTCCCCCTCCATGATCAGCGCCCTGACAAATTTCTGGAGCAGTCCGGCGGATACAATATCGGAAGAATACTTGGTGTAGAGAAACTTCTCGTACAGCCCATTTGGGACAACCATGAACCCCACGCGGATATCGGGAACCGTGGTCTGGGAAAAAGATCTTATATAGATGGTTCTTTCCGGAATGATATCCACAAACCGGGGAACCGGCTTTTCTAAAAATTCGGACAGGTAGTCATCTTCGATAAGATAAAAAGAGTGTCTCCTCGCTCTTTCCGCAACCGCTTCTTTCTTCCGCAGGCTGTAGGAGATGCCGGTGGGATTATGGACAGCGGGCATGGTATAGAACAGCTTTACCATGGGCGACAGAGCCCGGTCCAGAATTGACAAATCCGGCCCATCCTGTTCCATAGCCACAAAATGGCTGGGTTTAAACAGCGAAATGGCGCCCGGATAAGTCGGATCTTCAAATAGAATCGAATCTGAAATCCCGGTTGAAAAAACCTTGGCAATCAGGTCGAGGCCCTGCTGGGCACCCGATATAATGAACATCCGATCGGTTGGCAGATGAAAGGTCTCACCGAGGACCCTTAAAAAATCCGGATCTCCCGCTACCGGGGTGGGTGAAAAAAGCTTTGCCCTTTCCGTATCGAACAGGTCTCCAAACAGGTCCCTGGCCTTTTGGTACGGGAAAAAGCTTTCAGAAATATAGGTGGTATTAAAATCGTAAACGAAGCTGGATTGACCGATTTTCTCCGGGTATCGGATAAAAGATCCGCTGCCCACGATGTTTTCCAGAAAACCGCTCCGGTTGAGCTTTTTGAACGCTTTTTGGACAGTCAGTTTGTTGCAGCCGAAATCTGCTGCCATCTGGCGGATGGAGGGGATTTTCTCGCCGGGTTTGTACCGACCGGAACCAATTCGGTTTTCAATTTCATGGGCGATTTTTTCAAATAGTGCCATAGGTCTCCATTTTTGCCTTGACAAAATAATACAATAATGCAAATGTATTAGTACTATCACATATTGTATTATCCAGTACCTTCGCTCAGGCTTATACCACAACCTGCTTGAAAGGGCAAAACACCCGGGAGGAGAACACCGATGCAACGTGAAAAAGTGAACAAAGGATTTGCCGAAATGTTCAAAAACGGCGTGATCATGGACGTGACCACCCCCGACCAGGCGGCCATCGCTGAGGACGCAGGCGCCTGTGCCGTCATGGCGCTGGAAACGATTCCCGCGGATATCCGAAAAGACAGCAAGGTGGCCCGCATGAGCGATCCAGCCATGATCGAAAAAATCATGGGGACGGTCTCCATCCCGGTGATGGCCAAAGTGCGGATCGGCCATTTTATGGAAGCCGGTATCCTGGAGGCCCTTGGCGTCGACTTCATAGACGAAAGCGAGGTTCTGACGCCGGCAGACGTTTTTCTACATGTGGATAAAACCCGATTTAGCGTGCCGTTTGTTTGCGGTGCGCGGAACCTGGGTGAGGGGCTTCGCCGAATCCATGAGGGGTGTTCGATGCTCAGGACCAAAGGGGAAGCGGGTACCGGTAACGTTGTGGAGGCCGTCCGACATATGCGGGTCATCAACCGGGAAATCGCATCCCTTAAAAAATTGGATGACCGGGAGATGGCGGAAAAATCCGTTGAATACCGGATCCCCCTTTCGCTGCTCCATGAAACCCTATCCATCGGACGCTTTCCAGTGGTGAACTTTGCCGCCGGTGGCATCGCCACACCTGCCGATGCCGCTATGATGATGGCATTGGGTGTGGACGGCGTTTTCGTGGGATCGGGTATTTTCAAATCGGAAAATCCACCCCGGACAGCCTCGGCCATTGTCCAGGCCGTTATCCATTGCGATAACCCGTCAAAGCTTCTCGACATCTCAAAGAACCTCGGCAAGGCAATGACCGGGCTGGAGATTGACACCCTGGAATTGGCCATGGCCGAACGAGGCAACTAGCGGCATGAAGGTCGGGCTCCTGGCCCTGCAGGGGGCATTTCTGGACCATATCCGCCACCTTGAGGCATTGAAAACCGGCTATCTGCTGGTCAAAGACCGGGAAGCCCTTTTGGGAATCGATCGCCTGATCATCCCCGGAGGGGAGAGCACGGTTATGGCAAGGTATCTGAACGCCTTTGGCATGGCCCCGCTCCTCCGGAAACGGATCCGCAGGGGCATGCCGGTCTGGGGGATATGCGCAGGGTGCATCCTGCTGGCAGAAAAAGTTGACGGTATCCCCGGCCGCCTGCAGTCGCTGCCGCTTTCCGTAGAGCGCAACGCCTATGGAAGACAGCTTGCGAGCTGTGAAAAAGATGTGCAAATCCCGTTGCTGGGAAGAAAACGATTTCCGGCTGTTTTTATCCGCGCCCCGAAGATTGTAGACATGGGAGATGAAATAACCGTTCACGGCAGGTCCGGGGCCGACCCGGTCTTTATCCAATACCACCACATCATGATCACTACCTTCCACCCCGAATTAACGGATGATCCGGTATTCCATAATTACTTCCTTGGTCTCTGAAAAGTGAGCGTTCCTCCATGGAGTAAATCAAACGCAGCAAAAAGCTGTTTGTCTTGATGACCTCCGTTTTTTCCCTGTTTCCCCTCTGGTGACCTGCCATTCTTTTGAGTGGCGGTGGCGGCATTCATTCTCCGGAGGCTGAAAGAATTCGGGGAACCGACCCTCAGGGCGTTGACCGTGGAATCGGCACCCAAAACCTGCCGTCCCAAATGAAAAAATGGACTTGACAAGACCAACAATTCAACATATGTTCATATGAACATATGTTGAATTTAAAAAATGAGGTATTAAATGGTTTTCATCAACAAACGTCCCATCGAAACATGCGCCGTTAAAGGACTCCACCAGGATATCATTAGCGGGGTTCGGGAACGGATGCCCGATCAGGTGGCTTTGTACGATCTGGCGGACCTGTTCAAGCTGTTCGGCGACAGCACTCGCGTCAGCATTCTATGGGCCTTGAGCGAATCGGAAATGTGCGTCTGCGATCTCTGTGCCCTGCTGCAGATGAAACAGCCCGCCGTTTCCCACCAATTGAGGAACCTCAAGCAGTCGCGGATCGTGAAAGCGCGGCGTGCGGGCAAAGTCATTTACTACTCCCTGGATGATAACCACATCCGTCAACTGCTGAACCTGGCGATGG
>CAZWAE010000316.1:0-3979 GCA_964631805.1 uncultured Desulfobacteraceae bacterium
TTCGTCACCCGCCACCCCGACCTGACCGCCAACCAGGTCAGTTTCCTGAACCTGTTAAAAAATCATATCAGCCGCTATGGATCGATTCAAATCGACCAGCTCTATGAAGCCCCTTTTACGGCGCTGCACAGCGACGGGCTGGATGGTGTGTTCCTGGATGAAAAAGTGATCAATGACCTTATCGCCATCATCGATTCGTTCCAACCTCAGGCACGGGCGCCCAAGGAGAGGGAAGATGATGCAACCCGCTAAGACCCGGCCGGCGTTTCTGGATCTGCCGGAATCCCGCAGATTGGAATTCAAGGAATCCTTTCCAAAGGGGGATCAGGTGGCCCGGACGGTTGTGGCATTTGCCAACGGGGCGGGAGGCCGGCTGGTGTTCGGAGTGAAAAACGTGCCCCGTAAGATCGTCGGTATTGCCGATGATGCACTGTTTGCCCTGGAAGAACGGGTGGCCAGCCATATTTTCGACCGGTGCACGCCTGCCATCGTACCGGAAATATTCATTCAGTCAGTGGAAGGTCTGTCGGTGCTGGTGGTCGAAATATTCCCCGGAGCACAGAAACCGTATTACCTGAAAAAGGCGGGGGAGCAAAAGGGTGTCTATATCCGTATCGGGTCAACCAATCGGAAAGCCTCACTGGATACCATCGAGGATCTGAAACGGCAGCGGAGAAAGATATCCTTTGATTCGCTTCCAATTCACGACTGTCCTGCCGACATGGTGAATCTCGACCGGTTTAAAAAGGACTATAAAAAACTGGCCGGCAAAAAGCCGGGTCCGACCCAACTCAACAACATGGGGCTGTTCCATCCGGATCGTGACCGGATCTGCCCCACCCATGCCGCACTGCTGCTTTCCGACGGACCGGCCCGAAGACGATACTTCCCCTATGCCAAGGTCGAATGTGCCCGGTTCAAGGGCACTGAAAGGCGGGTTTTCCTGGATCAGGCAACCCTGGACGGGCCGGTTTACGCTGTGATCGAACCGTGCATGGCTTTTATCAAGAAAAATATCGGCCTTGGGGCCACCATCGGAGAAATTTACCGGGAAGAGCGCTGGGAATACCCGCTTGAGGCGATCCGGGAGGCGCTTGTCAATGCCGTGATTCACCGGGACTATGCCATTCTCGGCAGTGATGTGAAAGTGGCCATCTACGATGACATGCTGGAGATCACCAGCCCCGGTCCTTTACCGGACGCTATTTCAATTGAGGATTTAGGCAACGGACGGAGCGAAATCCGCAACAGGGTTCTGGCACCCATTTTCAAGGAGATGAAGCTCATCGAGGCATGGGGAAGCGGCATTCAAAAAATTCACGACGAATTAAAGGATTATCCGGAAATCAAACTCGTTTTACAAGAAGCGGGGCAGACCTTTCAAGTGCAGTTCGTCAAAAATGATTCTATCCCGCAGCCAGAGTCAAGGCAGAGTCGGGGCAGAGTCGGGGCAGAGTCACAGCCAGAGTCGCAGCCAGAGTCACAGCCAGAGTCGCTGGGCAATAGAATTCTGATGCTTTTAGTAAACGAGCCGCTGTCCAAGGCGGAAATATCTGCAAGGCTCGGCCAAAAAGAGATATCCGGACAACTCAATAAAGTGATTCGTAATTTGCTGGCCCAGGGATATATCGAGTACACGATTCCTGAGAAACCCAACAGCCGGCTTCAAAAGTATAAATTAACGAAAGATTAGGAGTATTCAAATCATATGACCAACCGAGAACTGAAAAATCAGGTCGACAAACTATGGACCGAGTTCTGGACCGGCGGCATCACCAACCCGCTCATGGTGATCGAACAGATCTCTTTTTTGATGTTTGCACGTTTGCTGGACATCCGCGAAACCCGGGAGGAAAAAAAGGCCAAACGCACGAAAAAATCTTTCCGCCGGGTTTTCGGCGACAAAGAACAGGAATTGCGGTGGTCCCACTTTAAAAATGTGACACCGGCGGAAAAGATGCTGGTGCTGGTCCGGGACCGGGTGTTTCCCCATTTTAAAAGCGTGGCCGTGGACGGGGCGAAATTCGGCGAATACATGAAAGACGCCCAGCTCATGATCCAGAAACCCAACCTCCTGGTGTCGGCCGTCAACATGATCGACAAACTGCCCCTGGCCCAGGGAGATACCAAGGGCGATCTTTACGAATACCTGTTGAGCAAGCTCACCACCGCCGGTATCAACGGCCAGTTCCGCACCCCCCGGCACATCATCCGCAAAATGGTGGAGATGCTCGACCCCCGGCCCGATGAGACCATCGGCGATCCGGCCTGCGGCACAGCCGGGTTCCTGGTTTCCGCCATGGAATACCTACTTGAAACCTATACCTCCCCAGAGGCCGTTATTGAAAACGATGACGGCGGCAAAACCTACACCGGCGATCAACTGATGCCGTACATGGACCACATTCAGCGCCATATGTTCAACGGCTTTGACTTTGACGTCACCATGCTGCGCATCGCCTCAATGAACCTGCTGCTCCACGGCATCGATGCGCCGGACATTCACTACCAGGATACCCTCAGCAATGGATTTCCGGACCGGTTCCCGGAATTCGCCAACGAACATTTCGATGTCATTCTGGCCAATCCTCCCTTCAAAGGCAGCCTGGACTACGAGGATGTCCACGCCTCCCTCCTCAGCAAGGTCAAGACCAAGAAAACCGAGCTGCTCTTTGTCACCCTGATCCTGCGCATGCTCAAGATGGGCGGGCGCTCGGCTACGGTCGTGCCCGACGGGGTGCTTTTCGGTGCTTCCAAGGCCCATGTGGCCCTGCGCAAAATGCTGGTGGACGACAACCAGTTGGAGGCGGTGATCTCCCTGCCCTCCGGCGTGTTCAAACCCTATGCCGGTGTCTCAACTGCCATCATCGTTTTTACCAGGGGCGGCCGCACGGATAATGTGTTTTATTACGACGTGCAGGGTGACGGGTTTTCTCTGGATGACAAGCGGGAGGAACGGCCGGACGAAGACGATCTGCCGGATATGCTGGAACGGTGGAGGAAGCGGGACCCTAAAACGGACACTGACCGGAAAAAGAAAAACTTTTTTGTCAGTGCGGGACGGATCAGGAAAAACAAGTATGACCTTTCCATCAACCGGTACAAGGAGGTGGTGTACGAGGAAGAAGTGTACGATCCGCCGGAGGAGATATTGGCTCGGATGATAGATTTGGAGAAGGAGATTATGGCGGATATGGAGGAGTTGGGGGGGATGTTGGGATGAGTGTAGAGGTGAGAAAGTTAAAATCCAAATGCCCTTCTAATTGGGACGTTCTACCATTTTGTGATGCCATCAAAGACTCGACTGCCGGGAATCCTAAAGTAAAAAAAGGTTCATATCAACAAAACGGTTCTTTAGCAGTTATAGATCAGGGCCAAGACCTTATTGGGGGATTTATAGACGATAAAAGTCAAGCGTGCAAAGAAAAGCTTCCATGTATTTTATTCGGGGACCACACAAAAATTTTTAAATTCGTTGACCAGCCGTTTGCTCTTGGAGCTGATGGAGTGAAAGTATTGACTCCAAGAGGTAAATTTGACAGACGATTTCTTTACTATTACCTCAATACGCTTAAATTACCTGACAATGCTGGGTATAGCAGGCACTACAAATTTTTAAAAGAAAAGATAGTGGTTAAGCCACCGTTAGAGGAACAAAAGCGCATTGCGGCAATTCTGGACAAGGCTGATGCCATCCGCCGCAAGCGGCAGCAAGCCATCCAGCTCGCCGCTGAATTCATACGGTCGGTTTTTCTGGATATGTTTGGAGACCCGGTTACGAATCCCAAAAAGTTTGAGACCGTACCCTTAAAAAAAATTGGATGTGTCAAAACAGGGAACACTCCTTCAAGGAAAAAACCTGAATTCTATGGAGATGATATTGAATGGATCAAATCAGATAACATCAATACCCCTCATCATTTTTTAACTCAACTTTCGACTTTAAGAAATACTCGTAATCATCCTGCTCTTTGACAAA
>CAZWAE010000317.1:0-3924 GCA_964631805.1 uncultured Desulfobacteraceae bacterium
AAGCCGGAGATCAGGAAAAAGAAGATGGAGCAGGTACAGCTGGCGCTCTTTTAGTCCGGAAAAGATAAGGAGATTAACGATGGCAGACGATGAAAAAGGCGATTTTGGCTGGAATAAAGAGATGGGGGTGAGGCTGTTTGACAAACTCAAAACAGATCTCAAAGGGGCCATGCGAAACAAAGATACGGTCCTTAGGGATACCGTTCGGCAGGTCATGTCTGAATTTCCAAAACTAACCCTGCCCATAACCCTTGACAGCGGAAAAAAAACCAGCCGTCCCAAAAAGCCGGAAGAGATCGAAGATGATGAGATTATCGATATCGTCAGGGGGCTTGCCAAATCGGAAAGGATTGTGCTTGAGGCAAAAGGAGAAACATCGTCCCGATATATTGAAATCCTGACCGCCTATCTACCCCAAATGGCGGGTTCGGAGGAGATAGACAACTGGATTCGGGAAAATATCGATTTCAGCCAATTTAAAAGCCCCATGCAGGCCATGGGTCCGATCATGAAGCATTTCGGCAAACTTGCCGATGGCCGTCAGGTCAAAGAGATTCTCGGGAAAATTGCGAGAGGCTGAACCCGAAAAAAGACGGTAATCAATATGAAAATAAGGATGGCAGGCAAAGGATATATTCAACCGCTCTCTCAACTGATTCGTACCGCTCATAAAGATGTTGCCGATAGATTTAGCCTGACCACAGAAAACTGTCCCAAACATCCGTCAAACTGTACGGCAAATTGGATAGAGAACGATATCGAAAGGGGTGTGGTCTATTACCTGTCGGAAAGTGAGAAGAAGCTGACGGGGTGTGTCGCCCTCGAATACGCCGCTCCCGGACTCGGGTATTTAGAGCGGCTTTCCGTTCTGCCGAAATACCGGAATAAGGGGTTTGGCCGGAAATTAACGGAACATGCCTTTGTCCGGGCGAGACAGCAGGGAATCAACACCATCAGCATCGGCATTATCGCCAATTTTTTAGAGTTAAGAACGTGGTATGAAAAGATCGGTTTTGTTGAAGGGGAAACCAAAACGTTTCCGCACCTTCCTTTTCAGGTCCTGCTGATGACCTGCCGCCTCTGAATGGAAATTAACAGCAGGTGGCGCCGTCACACGATCCGGAATCCTTTCCTTTGATCCAGGTCTGGATGATATAGGCGGCACAACCGACGCCGGGGGTGACCATCACCGCTTCAACCGGACAGTTTTTTGAACAGGCGCCGCACTCCATACAGCCGTTCAGGTCTACGATCTGTGCCTTCCGCTCGACAATCTCAAGCACGCCATGGGGACATACAGTTTCGCACATCCCGCATCCCGTACACTTTTCCCCGTCAAGGGCAAGGGTGGAAACATCCGGAATATATCTGAATTCTTTCATGTGACCTGCCTTTTTATTATCCGGCAAACGCCGCTCCGATCCATGTCACCACCCCCAGAATCAGGGCTCCCAGTTGAAAGGGGATGGCTTTTCTCATCTCTTTTTCCACCCCGGAAGGGGATGTGAACGGTGTGGACCCGGTAAAATTCATGGCCAGGTAGGAGCTCACTGCGCCGATGTAAAACAGTAGGGTCAAAGATCCCCAAAAACCGGCCGGCTCCCGGAACAACAGAACCGCCAAGAGTCCTGCGGGGACGCCGGTAATGATGCCCTTTATGGAAAAGGGCCGGCCGGGAATCCAGGGCAGCAAAATGGGGGTCACCGCCGCCCCTGCGATGACGGCCATTACCAGGGCGGCTGTAAGTACCCACCCTCTGGTCCATGCATCAGCAATGGAAAAGACCCCGGGTCCGATCCCGGACAGAAGAAACGCGGCCAGCAATACCCACAACGCCGGCTTTGCCAGCAGGGTGATTTCTACCGGAACCAGCACCACCCGTTCCCTCAAAGAAAAGGTCACACGCCGCATCTCGGGTTTCGCTTTCATGTTGTCGTCAAGAAAGCGCGGGATGTCACAGGCACGAACCGGACCCCAAAGCACCCTGAACCCGCACCCTTTTTTTACATCGCGTGAACAGACACCGGTGGCCGAAAGCTGGGGGCAGATGATTTTGCGGTGGTTGACGATCGCTTTCAACCCTGATTGTTCCACCC
Source organism: uncultured Desulfobacteraceae bacterium (assembly GCA_964631805.1). GTDB lineage: Bacteria > Desulfobacterota > Desulfobacteria > Desulfobacterales > CAZWAE01 > CAZWAE01. Next base: position 2,097 of record CAZWAE010000317.1, read on the forward strand.
TTTTGATCACTTCCCGGGTTGAAAACAGCTCCTTTCCCGCTGCACACCAGACATTGATGCCACGTGTGTCCAGAACCAGAATCCAGGCATCGGTTTCATTTAGGGCCTGGCGCAACGTGTCAAAACTCAACTTCCAGTTGGCTGATACCAGGACGGGGGAATCAGGGTTGACATTTCCTATGCAATATAGCCCCGGGGCAATTTTGTAATTGTTTCGATCAAATCCAAGGCGAGTCACCAGGGACCCGATATGATCCAGCCGAGAAAGATGCGATGTGACCCGCGGAACCTCTCCCATGGTGGTTTTTACGAAGCCCTCGACGAACCGGTGGAGTTGGTAGCCCGGCCGTTCGTAGGGATGACTTTCCGGAGCCGGCGGCGCGCCGCAGCAGGGCTCAGTATCATCCGAACCGGACGAGTAATCGGTAAGATTCACCGAACCCTCGCAGCAGCCCGATGTGTTGCTTTCACCATTGTCCACCGGAAATGGTTTAAAGGCGGTGCTTTGATCATCAGAACTGTCTGCGGGTTGGGTTTCACAGCAACCGCAGTCCTCGTTTTTCGTCATTTAGACCTCATGCTTTTTGGCGGCGATCACAATTGTGCCGCCGCTTTTTTGAAAATTTCCAGAAGCTCCCTGTCCAGGCAGTAGCACATTCTGGGCCCCTCCACCGTTCCGCGAACAAGCCCGGAGGCCTTCAACAACTTCAAGTGCTGGCTGACCGTGGATTGGGCAAGGGGCAGAATCTCGACGATCTCGCCGCAGATACAGCCTTCCGTGTGTTTCAAGTGCTCAACGATTTTAACCCTGGCGGGATGACCCAGCGCCTTGCACATACTGGCAAAAAGGTCCGGGTCCATAGGGCCGGGTGGCAACTCGTTTCGGGCGGTTTCAACTGGTCTTGGCAAAACTCTTTTCCTTAATTTAATCGTTAAACGTCGATATACGATAACAATAGCATAGTCAAGCCCATCTTTAAACTTGATGGCCCTTGTTAATGGGCAGTGCTATAGAGCCATTTCATGATCACCGCAATGGAGCCACCCTATGATCGCCGTAATGGCCCGAACTACACGACTTCGCCCAACTTGATATAATGAGCGGGTTAAATCGTTCTCCATCAGCGGCCCTTTTATTTATAATTTGTGTTTTCCTTGTTATTTAAGCCGATGCCCAATATTAATTACATTATCTCTCTCCACGTCGACTTTTTTTTCGAGCATATCCCCATTCATGCAGCCGCCATTTTTTAAAAGGCTTAGTATGCATTCTGCTTCCTCCTTGTCTGGGATGGGAGGAACACATATTTGGTAATATGTTGTTGTATCCAATACCTTAATATTTTTAAATCGCCTTTTCATTTTGGTATTTAAGTTAAATTCATATGTAGTGTTCCAGCATCGACTCCGCTTCGGCACGAATTTCGCACCGCAAGGATTCAGGGGAGAGCACCTCCGCCTTTGCACCCCATTTCATCACCCAGTGTTTGATTTCCCGTGTACCCGCCACCTTTGTTTTGAAAATGATGGCGCCACCAGGGAGGTCTTCGATCTCCTGGCTTTTATGCCAGACTTTTTCACGGATATAGCCGGCGATGTCGCTGGAAAACTTTATTTTTACCGTTTGTGTTTCACCAAAAAAAACACCGAAACTTGCATCCAGTTGTTGGTCGAGATCCATATCTTCGGGAGCCGCAAAGCACTCCTGGGTCAATTCAAGGGACTTGATCCGGTCCAGGGCAAACATCCGGACATCCTCCCGCAGCCGGCAACCGCCGATGAGGTAAAAAGAGTCTTCAAAAAACCAGATTTTGTAGGGCTCGACTTT
>CAZWAE010000318.1:0-3908 GCA_964631805.1 uncultured Desulfobacteraceae bacterium
GACCGGGCCATCGGTTGCTTCCTTTATGATGCCGACGGCAACCGGTATATCGACTATATCGGATCCTGGGGTCCCATGATCCTCGGCCATCGGCCGGCCGTGGTGGTGGAAGCCATCGAAGCTGCGATGAAGCGGGGCATCAGTTTCGGTGCACCCACGGATCTTGAAATCGCGCTCGCGGAGGTGATCATCGAAACGGTCCCGTCGGTGGAGAAGGTCCGGATGGTCAACTCCGGGACGGAGGCCACCATGAGCGCCATACGGCTGGCAAGGGGTTTTACGGGGCGCGACACCATCGTTAAATTTGACGGCTGCTACCACGGACACGCGGACACCCTGCTGGTGGAAGCCGGTTCGGGCGTGGCCACCCTGAATATACCCGGGAGCCCGGGGGTACCCGGATCCTTCGTCGAAAAGACCCTCTCCCTTCCCTACAACGACGTCGAATGCCTGGAAAAGGTGATGGCGGAAAAGGGTGACGAAATCGCCGGTATTATTGTGGAGCCCGTGGCCGGCAACATGGGTCTTGTGAAACCGCTGGACGGATTTCTGGAAGCGCTTCGATCCCTTACGGGAAAACATGGGGCGCTGCTGATTTTCGACGAGGTGATGACCGGTTTCAGGGTCGCCTTGGGCGGTGCCCAGGAGTTGTACGGCATCACTCCGGATATCACCACGCTGGGCAAAATCATCGGCGGGGGCCTGCCCGTGGGCGCCTATGGCGGCCGGCGGGATATCATGGCCCATATCGCCCCGGAAGGGCCGGTCTACCAGGCCGGCACCCTTTCCGGTAACCCGGTTGCCATGGCAGCGGGCATCGCGACCCTCGAGCAGATCCGGCACCCCGGTTTTTATGACGCGCTCGACGAGCGGGCCGCCCGGCTGGAGGACGGCCTGAAGTCCGTTGTTGAGGAGATCGGCATTCCGGCCGTTATTGACCGAATGGGTTCGATGATGGGGATGTTTTTCACAGCCGGTCCGGTGAACGATTTCGAGGATGCCAAGAAAAGCGACCTGGAGCTTTTTTCCGCCTACTACAAGGGGATGCGGGAGAAGGGCATCTATCTGGCGCCATCCCAGTTCGAAGCGCTTTTTGTCTCTTCGGCCCACAATGTCGAGCATATCGATGAAACCATCGCGGCGGCCCGGGAAGTGCTGACGGCGCTGGTTTGATTTCATTTTCTGATTATCTTGAAAGACCAAGTTGAAGATCCAGTGGCCGGGAGGGTATTGAAGTCCATGGGCCGGCCAAAACTCAGCATCAAGGCCCCGTAAAGCCCGCCGAGGCCCGGGCATGAATAAAGGGCTTCCGGTGAGGAAAACGGTATGGGCCCATGGGACCGTCTTTCATAGCGGCGGACTTAACGTGGCCTAAATGCTTCAAACAGTTGCCCGGCCCATAAACTCAACACCCTCCCTATGGTTCCGATGTAAGCACCTGGGCTTTCCATATAACCAGGTTTATTGTAAACCCGGCAGCGGGCCGACCGTCCCTGTCGGTTTCTCCTTTTATTTTCAACACCAATCACAGGATCTTCCGTGGACCCTTCAAAAAGCCGGATACCGGAAACCCTAAAAACCATCCATCTGATCGCCGTTTGCGGTACGGCGATGGGAGCCCTTGCCTGTATGCTCAAGGAGATGGGATTTACCGTGACCGGTTCCGACCGGGGTGTTTATCCGCCCATGAGCACCTACCTGACGGAGCGGGGCATCCGGATCAACGATGGATTCAGGGCCGGAAATCTGGCCCACAGGCCCGATCTTGTGGTGGTGGGCAACGCGGTCACCCGGGATAATCCGGAAGCCATCGAACTCGAAAAACAGGGTCTGAACTACTGCTCCATGCCCCAGGCGCTCAACCGGTTTGCCGCAAAAGGCAAAAAAACGGTTGTGGTCACCGGGACCCACGGAAAAACCACCACCTCGGCCCTGGTAAGCTGGATTCTCTCCTTTTCGGGGCTGGAACCCTCTTTCATGGTGGGCGGTATCCTGAAAAACTTCAATAGCAACTACCGGTTGGGCAACGGGCAATACATGGTGTTGGAAGGGGACGAGTATGACACCGCCTTTTTTGACAAAGGTCCGAAATTTATGCACTTTAATCCAAAAGTGGCGATTCTGACCAGCATCGAATTTGACCATGCGGACATCTTTACCGATCTCGACCATGTAAAAAGGGCTTTTGGTGGGTTTATGGCGGCCATGCCGGTGGAAAGCACCCTGGTTGCTTGTGATGGGGATCGGAACATCGACGAGCTTGTTCCGTTCTGCCGGTGCCAGGTGGAGCGGTACGGAGCTGGGGTTGGGCCTTTTTGGAGAATCGGAAAAATTTCGGTGAAACCGCCTTGGACCGATTTTGAGGTTTTTCGGGAGGATAAGGTGTATGGAACCTTCAGGACCCGGATGATGGGGAAACACAATCTGTCGAACATACTGTCTGCCATCGGTGCATTGGATCATCTCTCCGTACCCGCATCCGTGATCGGCAAGGCCCTCGAAAATTTCGAAGGGGTCAAACGCCGGCAGGAGGTGCGGGGCGTAGGAAACGGGGTGACAGTCCTCGATGATTTCGCCCACCACCCCACGGCGGTCCGGGAAACCCTTCGAGCAGTCCGGCCTTTTTTTCCAAAAGGACGGCTCGTCGGCGTATTCGAACCCCGAACCAATACCAGCATGCGGGATGTTTTTCAGGATCTTTATCCGGAAGTGTTCGATCCTGCTGATATGGTGTGTATCCGCAAGCCACCGCTCCTTTCCAAGATTCCCGAAAATGAGCGTTTCTCATCGGAGCAATTGGTTGCCGATCTCAAAAGCCGGGGTAAGGACGCTTATTTTTTTGAGGAAACCGATGGCATCATCCGGTTTCTCACCCGGACGGTCCGGCCCGGCGACGCCATTCTGGTAATGTCCAACGGCGGGTTCGACAACATCCATGAAAGGTTGTTGGAATCGTTATAGATTTTAGCCGTCACGTTTATTTTGTCCGTAATGCTGCCCGCGATCAATCGGAAACGTGTCCGGGATCAAACGGAACGCTGGCCGGGATGGATCGGAATCGGTGTCCGGAATATGCAGGAAAATCGAAATAGCAACAAGCACTTTCAGGGGACATGTGTTCAATTTAAGAGATTAGGAATAGGACTAAGGCCGCGGGTAAATAGTAGAATAAGGTTGTAATTAAAAGAAAAAATGGAGAAAAAATCATTCCCAAAGCACCAACCAAGGTGCATGAAACTGCCTCTTTACTCCCCCCATGAAACGGAATCTTTTGTCCGGTCTTCTCAAAAAGGACAGTATTGAATCCAGCTTTGCGAAACATGTTGTATGATTTATATGCTTCAAGAATTGCACGTATTAAGACAATAATTACCCAAAAAAAGAAAAATTTCCCCAACATTTCCCTCTCATTTTTAAAAAAAAGATTTTTTGATAGATTGCAGCCGCACCTATTGAATAATTTGACCCGTATGTTTGCCAAATACCACACACACACCTATCATTTCAAATATTTGCAATTTGAATTGCATCTTTGATTAATTCATTACTGAAAATTCGTGCAGACTGGACTAAACAGAAGGACTGCATGGATAATGCAAAACTCAGGAGAGGATGGTTATCGTCGTCGAAGTCCTAACATGGCTATCTCCCGAGACTTGTTTCGGATTTCAGATAAACCTGAAACAAAAGACGGAGCCGAATGACCGCGCCTTCATTGTTCGTCAATTTTCAATGTTTTCTATTTTTTCATTCTCCTGTGTGTTCCAGCTAAACCAAGCAGACCTAGATGTACGACAAATGGCCTTGGCCGTCGAGGTTAACCGTTGACGGCTGTCAAGGCGGGTGGTTGAGCCGACGCTGAGGGGCCCGAAGGCTCCAGGGGTCTGACATAGCTGTGCGTAAAGGCG
>CAZWAE010000319.1:0-3905 GCA_964631805.1 uncultured Desulfobacteraceae bacterium
ACGCCGTTTATGAGCATGATCCGCGAAGCGGCCGAGTGCGGTATCAACCATGAAATACGATTGATCTACGGGAACCGCTCCATGGAGGATGTCATCTTTCACAAAGAGCTTGAAAAGATCGCGGAACGGGTGGGGAGCATCTCCTACACCCCCGTGTTGGAGGATCCGCCGGAAGGATATGCCGGAGAACGTGGATTCATCACCGCCGATGTGATCGAACGGGTGGCAAATGGTATGGAGGATAAAACGTTTTATTTGTGTGGTCCCCCGGCCATGTACGATTTCTGCCTGGCGGAGCTTGAAAAACTGGAGATCCCCGAAAAGCGCATCAGAAAAGAGTTGTACGGAATACCCGACAGGATCTGGGAATTTCCCGGATGGCCCCGGGATGTGGATGGGGGGGATATTTTTTCGGTGCAGGTGAATGACGGGGATGCTTTTGAAGCGAAAGCCGGGGATCCCCTGATCAGGAGTCTCGAGAACAACGGCGTTTTTACGCCGTCCATCTGCAGATCGGGCGAGTGCAGTATGTGCCGGGTCAAGATCCTGTCGGGACATGTGTTCCAGCCACCCGGGATACCCGTGCGAAAGTCGGATACCGCTTTCGGATACGTTCATTCGTGCGCCGCATTTCCGGTTTCCGATTTAAAGATAACGATTTAAGGAAGGAGGAGAAGATGGCATTAAATCTTGACGTATTGGGCCAGGAACTGGGCCCGATGACCAAGGAATACACCTGGAAGGATGTGGTGCTTTATGCCCTGGGTGTGGGTGCCGGGTTTTCAGATTTGGATTACTGCTATGAAAAGGACCTGAAGGTGATCCCGAGTTTTTCCATCGCTTCGATTTTTGACATCCTCGCACAGATCGGGATCAAATCCAACGTCAACCTGGCCGGTGTTCTCCACGGCGAGCAGGAACTGATTTTTCACAATCCCATCCCCGTGGAAGGGAGTATGACCACGGAAGGCAAAATCTCAAAAATTTACGACAAGGGTGAGGGCAGGGGCGCCCTTGTCATCGGGGAAAGCGACACCTTTCATGCCAACGGACAAAAGCTGTTTACCAGCATCTGTACGGTATTTGCCCGTCTGGACGGAGGGTTCGGGGGGGAGAATGCACCTAAAACGGAGGTGGTTTTTCCGGAAACCGAGCCCGATTTCACGGTGGATGCCGCACCGCTTCCCGACCAGCCGCTTTTTTACCGGTTGTCCGGCGATATCTTCAGCCTTCATGTGGATCCCGAATTTGCCAGGATGTCCGGTTTTGAAAAACCGATCATGCACGGTCTGTGTACCCACGGGTTTGCCTGCCGGGCACTTTTGGAGGCACTGATCCCCGGGGAGCCCGAAAAGGCGCGCCGGATGGCCTGTCGGTTTACCAAGACGCTCTACCCCGGGATGAAAATCCAGACCCGGATCTGGAAGGTCGAAGAGGGAAGGGCGCTCTGGAAAACGCTGAACATGGAAACCGGGGAGGTTGTCATCGACAACGGGATTTTTGAATACGGCGACATCCCCAAAGAAAGAATCCGGTTCGACGACAGGGTGGCAGTTGTCACCGGGGCCGGTGCGGGACTTGGCAGGGCATATGCCCTTGAACTGGCCCGAAGGGGGGCCAGGGTGGTGGTCAATGATTTTGGCGGCGCCAGGGATGGGTCTGGAACGGGATCTGCATCCCCTGCGGACGCCGTTGTTGAAGAGATACGGAAAATGGGTGGCGAGGGGGTTGCCAATTACGACAACGTCGCCACCGTTGACGGTGGGGAGAAGGTGATCAAAACAGCGATGGACCGGTTCGGTGCTGTTCATATCCTGATCAACAACGCCGGTATTTTAAGGGACAAAAGCTTTGTGAAAATGGATCCCGGCAACTGGCAGGCCGTTCTCGATGTGCACCTGAACGGGGCCTATCACGTCACGCGTCCCGCTTTCATCGCCATGAAGCAAAACGGGTATGGCCGCATCCTCATGACCACCTCTGCAGCGGGCCTGTACGGAAATTTCGGGCAGACCAACTATTCAGCGGCAAAAATGGGTCTTGTGGGATTGATGAATACCCTCAAACTGGAGGGGGCGAAATACGGCATCAAGGTCAACACCATCGCTCCTTTGGCGGCTTCCCGGCTGACGGAAGATATTTTGCCGCCGGACCTGTTCGAGAAGATGAAACCTGAATTTGTGGTGCCCATGGCGCTGTTTCTTTGTTCCGAAGGCTGTCCGGTGAGCGGCCACATCTACAATGCCGGCATGGGGTTTTACAACCGGGCGGCGGTGGTGACCGGCCCGGGTGGGGTGCCGGTCCCGGGTGGGACGACTCCCACGCTGGAAGAGATCAAAGATGCCCTTGGAGCCTTTTCCTCTTTGAAAGAGGGCAAGGAATACCAGGGTGTCAACGAACAGGTGGGAGACGCGCTGGCGGCTTTTTCGGCACCGCCTCCCGTTCAGGAGAATGCCGCTAAAGGGTTTGCGTCTGCGGAAGAGATTTTTTCGGCCATGCCGGATGCCTTTGTTGCCGATGCCGCGTCAGGTGTGGATACGGTATTTCAGTTCAATATTGCTGGCGATGGCGGCGGCGACTGGTTTTGTGAGATTGCGGATTGCAGCTGCAATGTGGGGCCGGGTTTGCATGACACACCGGTGTGCACCTTGAAAATGGACGATACCGATTTTCTCGATATGATGAACGGCGTCCTGCCTGCCATGCAGGCCTATACGACAGGAAAACTCAAAATCGGCGGAGATATCATGAAGTCCCAGCTCATTGAGAAACTGTTCAAATTTTAAGAACACTGCAAACCTGATAAAACGGCAGGACAAGGAGAGCAAAATGATAGGTATTACTTCTTATGGCGCATATATACCAAGACTCCGATTGGATCGAATGGCCGTATTCCGGAACATGGGATGGTTTGCACCGGCCGTGGTGATGGTAGCCCAGGGAGAGCGTTCCATGTGCAATTGGGATGAGGATGCGGTCACCATGGCGGTCGCAGCTTCAAGGGACTGCCTCACCGGTATGGATAAACGGCTGCTTGACGGCATCTTTCTGGCATCCACCACGCTTCCCTTTGCAGACCGTCAAAATTCGGGAATCGTGGCCACCGCCCTTAATCTTCGAAGCGACATCCTGACGTCCGACTTTACGGCCTCCCAAAAAGCGGGTACCACCGCCCTTGTAACGGCCCTTGAGACCGTCAAGGGGGGCGATAAGAAAAATGTGATGGTGACGGCGGCAGACCGGCGGGAAACCAAAACCGCCTATTTTTACGAGATGTGGTTCGGGGATGGCGCCGCATCCCTAACCGTGGGAAGTACGGATGTCATCGCCGAGTTTCTGGGTTCCCACAGTGTTTCCTATGATTTTGTGCCCCATTACCGGGGGGCACAGCATCGTTTCGATTATGTCTGGGAGGAGCGCTGGGCCAGGGACGAGGGGTATTCCAAGATCATACCCGAGGCGGTCAACGGGCTGATGGACAAACTCGATGTGACCATCGAACAGGTTGATCGGCTGGTGTTTCCCTGCTTTTTCAAGGCGGAGCATCGAAAGATTGCCAGGATACTCGGTGCGGACGATAAGATCGTTTTGGGAAATCTCCATGAGGAGTGCGGGGAGACAGGGGCAGCCCACCCGCTTTTGATGCTGACCGCGGCCTTGGAAGACGCGCAGCCGGGGGACCGGATTCTTCTGGCCGGATTCGGCCAGGGATGCGATGCCATGCTGTTTGAAGCGACGGACAAGATCGGACACCTCCCGGAAAGAAACGGTTTCGGAAAAAGCCTGGAGAATAAAAAAACCACCGACAACTACCCTAAGTGGCTCAAGTTCAGAGACCTGCTGGCGCCCGAAATGGGGATCCGGGCGGAAGCGCCCACCCAGACCGCCATGTCGACACTCTGGCG
>CAZWAE010000320.1:0-3864 GCA_964631805.1 uncultured Desulfobacteraceae bacterium
AATTTAGGATTTGTTTCGGATTTCGATATTCGAATTTCGTATTTAACCCGTTCAATAGTAAGGCACATCCCCTTCCAGGGGTAATCCAAAGCCCTGCCCTCAGGGCAGGGCTTCTTTACTTGCGGACACCAAAAAATATTTTTGGGCAGTTGATCACATGGATTATTTCAGGATACTCAACCTGAAAAAGGAACCTTTTTCCAACTCGCCGGATCCGGCGTTTTTTTTTCACTCCCGGCATCACCAGGGTTGTCTCCAAAAGCTGGAGCTCTCTCTGAGAATGCGGAGGGGGCTGAATGTGGTCGTCGGAGATGTGGGAACGGGGAAAACCACCCTCTGCCGGCAGATCATCCGGAATTTTGCGGATGATGATGATTTTGAGACCCACCTGATCCTGGACCCCGATTTCAGCAATCCGAAGGAGTTTCTGTTCACGGTCCTGGAAATGTTCGAAGAGGAGCCCGGCACCCAACAGGATGGTGACGATTGGCAGTTCAAAGAGCGCATTAAAACCGCCATTTTTCGGAAAGGGGTGGATCAGAACAAGACCACGGTTCTGATAATCGACGAAGGGCAGAAGATACCGCTGTTCTGCCTGGAAATCCTCAGGGAATTTTTAAACTATGAAACCAATGAGTATAAGCTGCTCCAGATTATCATTTTTGCCCAAAAGGAGTTTGACCAGACACTAAAGGACCATGCCAATTTTGCCGACCGCGTCAATCTCTACCACCTGTTGGCCCCGTTGAAATTCAATGATACGCGGCGGATGATCCAATACCGGATCCAGCGGTCCAGCAAAGGATCCCAGGAGTTGTCCCTTTTCAGCTATCCCGCCCTTTGGGCCATTTATCGGGCCACCGGAGGATATCCCAGAAAGATCATCAATTTATGCCACCAGAGCTTACTGACGATGATCATCCAGAATCGCACAAGGGCCGGGTGGCTTCTCGTGAAATCGTGTGTCCGGCGGGCGTTGGCCCAACCGCCGGTTTCCCGGCGGCGGGTTGCAGTCGTTTGGACGGGTGTTGTATTGATGATCCTCTTGACGGGAGGCAGTGTTTACTTGCAGAAGGTGGATATTCCCATTTCTTCCACGTGGGAGTTCCGGCAGCAACTGCCGGATATCGGGGCAGGGGCCGTTTCCGAAAGGAAAGCTCCGAAACCGGACGGAAAAACTACCGTTAAGCCTGGGACGTCCGCAGAGGCCGATGGGGGTGGAAAACCGGACGAAAAAAAACCTCCTGCCACCCCTTCAAAGGAGCAGCTGATACCGCCCGGAGATGTCTCCATCGCCTTGGGAGGAAACTCTGATTCTCCCCCTGAAATCGGTACAGAACCACCGGTATCGCATGCGGCAGAGGAAAACCGGACAACCGGACAACCAGAGAAGATTGGCCATGATCAACCCTCAGCATTGGGGCGGGTGGCATTAAAACGATCGGAAATTCTTTCCTGGATGTGCATCAAGGTGTATGGGAACTATAATCGGCAGATTCGAAAACAGATGGCCGCTGCGAATCCGAAAATGGACAACCCCAACCGGCTGGACGCGGGGCGGTATATCGTGTTTCCAGCCGAACCGGTGACGGTGCGGCATACCTCGATGCCGGTATGGTGGGTGCAGCTTGGGGAAACCGATAGCCTGGAGAATGGATTCGAAATGATTCGATCATACAGGGACCGGAGAACGCCGATCCGGATGATTCCCAACTGGAATTCCCGGGACGGACTCAGATTCAAGGTGGTGCAGTGGCGATATCATTATGACCGGGTATCGGCCCAAAACGGTTTGAATCGATTGAAACTTTCAGATTTCCCCGGGGGACGCGTGTTCAGCCAGTGGGAATCCGATACGCTTTTTTATGCGGACCCCTATCTTGGGAAAAGCAGCTAAGGGGATATTTTGAGAAGCAAGAAGAAACTGGGCGAGATGCTGGTAGAGGGCGGACTGCTAACGGAAGAGCAACTCCAGCAAACCGTTGCAAGGCACAACAGAAAACAGATGAAGCTTGGGGAATACCTGGTCCGCGAGGGAATTCTCAGCGGCGCGCAAATTGTGGACCTGATCTCGAAACAGCTGAAAATCAGAAAATACAGGCCCGATCAATATCCTCTCAACATGGAACTTTCCAAAGTCATACCGGCGGATATCGCCCAAAAATATCAACTCGCCCCCCTGCAGAAGAGCCGTTTCCTGCTGACGATTGCCATGACCGATCCCATGGACATCAAAGCCCTGGATGCGATCGAAGTGATGACCAATTCCGAAGTTGAAGCGGTGATCTGTACCGAACAGCAGTTCAATCATCTGGTCGGCAGCCTCTACGGGACTTACTCCGGCATCGGTGGGGTGCTGGAGGGCATGGAAGATGTATCTTTCGAAAAAGAGGAGGAGACCGAAAAACGCCTGGCGGCTACCGAGGACATCGAGGTGGGATCCCTGCTGGATATGGCAGAGGAGGCACCGGTGGTGCGCCTGGTCAATTCGATTCTTTCCCAGGCGGTCCGGGAGGGCGCCAGCGATGTGCACATCAGTCCCGAAAAAGATTTTGTGCAGGTTCGCTTCCGGGTGGACGGACGGCTCCACGAAGTGCCGGCGCCTTCCAAGGGGATGTTTCTGTTGATTATATCCAGATTGAAAATTCTGGCCAATATGGATATCGCTCTCTCCAGAACACCCCAGGACGGCCGATTCACCATCAAGATGGACAACAAGGAGATCAACATCCGGGCCTCCACCCTGCCGACCATCTATGGAGAGAACATGGTCCTGCGGCTGCTGGATACCAGCAGCGGTGTTTACGGACTCGAGCAGATCGGCATGTCCGGGGATGATCGCCGCAAGGTCGAGACCACCATTTTTAAACCGTACGGAATGATGCTGAGTACCGGGCCCACCGGGAGCGGGAAAAGCACGACGGTTTATTCCATGCTGAAAAAGATCAACCAGCCCGATGTCAACATCGTTACCCTGGAGGACCCGGTAGAATACCGGATTGAAAAGATCCGGCAGATTCAACTCAACCGCAAGGCCGGAATGACCTTTGCCAGTGGGTTGAGGGCCATCATGCGGCAGGACCCGGATGTGATCATGGTCGGTGAAATTCGTGACCCGGAAACGGCCAGCATCGCCGTTCAATCGGCGCTCACCGGGCACAGGGTCCTGAGTACCGTGCATACCAACGATGCGGCCGGTGCCATCACCCGTTTTGTCGATATGGGAATCGAACCCTTTCTCGTTTCTTCGGTGATGATGATCTCCATCGCCCAACGTCTGGTGAGGCGGGTCTGCGATTATTGCAAGAAACCCTACCAACCCCCTGATGAGGCCCTGGCTTTCTGGAAACTGGACAATGCCGATGATGCCGTATTCGTACACGGTACGGGATGTTTTAACTGTATGGACAAGGGATATAAGGGACGTACCGGCGTTTATGAAGTGCTGCCTATTACCGAAATGGTTCAGGATATGATACTCGCCCGGAGTTCGGCCCAGGATATCACGAGATCCGCCCAGAAGGCCGGGATTCTCACTACTTTGCGGGAGGATGCGGCCGCCAAGGTGTTAAACGGTATCACAACCCTTGAAGAGGCCGCCTCCGCCATTATGGTGTAACCTTGATAGATCGGATGGGATAAAATGCCGAAGTTTTCGTACCAGGCCATCAATGAAGCCGGCGTCACCGTAAAGGAGGTGGTGGAAGCGGATTCTGCCGAAGCGGTGAACAGCATCATCCTGAGCCGGGGACAGATTCCCACACAGGTCAGCCTTGCAGGAGGCGGCGCCCAGGTGGCAGGCTTTAAAAAGCTCATCGAGAGATTGACGCCTGTCAAGGCACCCGAATTGATTCTTTTCACCAA
>CAZWAE010000321.1:0-3847 GCA_964631805.1 uncultured Desulfobacteraceae bacterium
TGCATTCTTGGCATAATATCCGGTATCCGATCATAACGGAACAGCCGCAGAAACCGTAAGCATGCCACGAAATCCATTATTATTCGGTATGATGCACCCTATGATCAGGATCTGATCACTAAAGCTGGAAAACCTTCTTTTATGCCGGCATCCGGCTTTGATACCAGCTGCAAAATGACGGACTTTTGCGAAAAAGAGAGTTTTGGCACACTCAGGGGAGAAGACGCTGGCGCATGACTTCGGAAATGTTTCGCCTCCCGTCTATAATCCCGTGGATCACAACCGTTCTGCCGATCATTTCATAGATAATGCGGTATCCTTTGATAACGAGCTGCCGGCAGAAAATATTTCCAACCCCCTCGATCTCTTCCGGCACATGGCCTCGTTCAGGATTTTCCGAAAGGCTCCGGCACGTTTCGGCAAGTTGTTGAGAGAATCGCCGGGCGGTTTCAGGCCGTCCCGCATTCTTGATGTAGCGGTATATCTTTAACAGATCCTGCCTTGCGCCCCGGGAAAATACAACGCGATAGGGATTCATCAGGTAAAATCCCTGTCAATCCTATCATTCAGCTCCCGGACCATTTGTTCAGCCGGTATGGTCCTGCCGTTTTCCAGATCCTTTTGCCCCTGTGAGATCATTTTCAGCAGGGCCAGGGTTTCCTGGATCCGTTCGTATTCACCGATGTCCTGAATGACCGCCTTGGCTTCACCATGCTGGGTGATAACCATGGTCCCGTGCGTTGAGTTGAGTTCCCTGATAATGTCGGCGGCATGGGCTTTGAAGTAGCTGATGGGCTTGATCGCTTTGCTGAGTTCCATGTATCCCTCTTTTTTGACTTTTAATGGTTTTTTTATGGCCTTATTTTAGACCCATATCGTTGTGTGGTCAATCTGAAATTTATTGCTCCGTGCTTTGGGTTCTTTTCCGACGATAAAACCTAAGCGTGCGTTGAGGACCGGGTTCCCCGGTACGACCGGATATTGGGCCCCGGTGATGATATTGGCCGGCAACATCGACGCCGTGCTAAAAAGCCTTGAAATAATTTCACGCTACTATATAAAGTGACTAATTGTAATTCGATGCCTGTATATTGTGTTTAGGCCCATGCTGATCGACCTTTTTGAAACCATCAGAATCAAAATCGAATGTAAGGAGCACTCTCATGCCGAATTTGACCCACGACCATATCGCCCGCAACCTGGCCGCCTCCAACGTGATTTTCGAGCGGGGAGTCCGCCTTTACGAGCATGGCGGGTACTGTTGCGTGGAAGAAGACAGGGAAACCGGGGAATTTGTCTACGACGTCGACGGCAACTACGGTGATTATACCACACGAGTCAGCATCGCAGGGGACCGTCTCGGTTATTCCTGCGACTGCCCCTATCCCCAAAAAGGCTGCAAGCATACCGTGGCGGTGATGCTGGATGTCCAGGACAAACTGGCGGGCTGGGGAGAAGCCGCCGCCCCTGCCGATCTCCCAACAACTCCCACCGGGGAGGAGTGCCTCACCTTCGAGGAGATAAAGGAACAGGCACTGAAGGACAGGAAAAAAAGAGCTGCCAATGAAGAGTTCAAGATCATTCCGGGGGATATGTACAAGGGAGAGCACCTATTGGAGACGGTCCGGGGCAACCAGTATCAGGTAACCCTGCACGATCCCCGAAACGGTGCGGGGCACTGCACCTGCCCGGATTTTGCCACCAACCGCCTGGGAACCTGCAAACACATCCTTTTCTTGAGCGAATGGCTCGGACGTAAGCGCGGATTTAAAAAGAATGTGGAAAAGGAGCGCTTCCCCTTCATCGATATCTTCTGGGATTCGGACCGAAACCGGCCGCGGCTGTTCAGCGAGATGTCAGCGGAAGAATCCGGTGATATCGCGTCCCTTCTGGCGGAGCATTTCGACAACCGGGGCTATTTTGACTCCGGACAGCCGGAAAAATTTCTGACCTTCGTGGCGAGGTTGAAAGGGGATAAACGGGTCCGCATCCAGGAGCCGGTATTCCAGAAAATCGACGCCCAGATTCGTTCCCGGCAGGGCGAGGCTTGGACGGGGGAAGACCGCCCCTCCCTGTCCTTTTTGAAAACCGAGCTGTACCCCTACCAGAAGGAGGGGATCGATTTCGGGCTCCACAAACAAGCGGTTCTGATCGGAGACGAAATGGGTCTCGGCAAAACCCTGCAGGCCATCACCCTGGCCGTACTGAAAAAGGAGATTTACGGGTTCAAGAATATCCTGGTGGTCACAATGGCTTCGCTGAAGGAGCAGTGGAAGCGGGAAATTGAGCGGTTCACCTCCGAAAAAGCGGTCATAGTGGCCGGGACTGCGCCGAAACGGCGGGAAATCTACACCGGGGACACCAGTTTTTTCAAAATCACCAATTACGAGGCGGTATTACGGGACGTGACCATCATCTCCCGCCTTAAGCCGGACATGGTCATCCTGGACGAGGCCCAGCGGATCAAGAATTTCAA
This sequence comes from uncultured Desulfobacteraceae bacterium, assembly GCA_964631805.1. GTDB lineage: Bacteria > Desulfobacterota > Desulfobacteria > Desulfobacterales > CAZWAE01 > CAZWAE01. Next base: position 2,477 of record CAZWAE010000321.1, read on the forward strand.
CACCAAGACCGCCGATGTGGTCAAGCGCCTGCCCCGCAGACACGCCATGGTGCTCACCGGAACCCCCCTGGAAAACAAGCTGGAGGATGTCTATTCCATCGTGCAGTTCCTGGAGCCCGGGATGCTTTCACCCCTCTGGCGGTTCGCAGCGGACCATTTCATGCTGAGCCGCAAGAAAAAAGGCCGGATCCTCGGGTATCACAATCTCGATCTTTTGCATGAGAAGCTGAAACCCATCGTCATCCGCCGGAGAAAGGAGGAGGTGCTTTCCGACCTGCCCGAGGAGGTGGTCAACAACTATTACCTGGACCTCACTGTGGAACAGGCCGAGATCCATGCGGGCTATGCCCAGCTTCTGATGCCCCTTTTGAACAAAAAGTTCTTAACGCCCGTGGACCACCAGCGCATCATGATGCTTCTTCTGAAAATGCGCAGGGTCTGCGACTCCACCTACCTGGTGGACCGCGACACCAACATATCCCCGAAACTCAAGGAACTGGAAGGGATCCTGGACGAACTCGTGCTCCAAAACGGGCGCAAGGTGGTGCTGTTCAGCGAATGGACCACCATGACCTACCTCATCGCCAAACGGTTGTCCCAAAACGGCATCTCATTTGTGGAGCTCTCGGGTAAGATACCGGTGAAAAAACGCCAGGCATTGATAGACGAATTTACCCACAACGAGGACTGTAAGGTGTTTCTCTCCACCGATGCCGGCGGCACGGGCCTCAACCTCCAGGCCGCCGACTGCGTGATCAATTTCGAACTGCCCTGGAACCCGGCCCGTATCAACCAGCGGATCGGACGGGTCAACCGCATCGGGCAGAAAAGCCGTTGCGTCAACGTGGTCAACCTGATTACGAAAAACAGCATCGAAGAGAAGATCATGGCCGGCCTGCAGTTGAAGGCGGATCTTTTTGAAGGGGTTTTCGACGGCGGCAGGGACGTGGTGGAGTTTTCACGTGCCAAACGGACCGAACTGCTCAACCGCCTGCGCGCCATGCTGGGGGAGGAGGAGGCCCTGATCGCGGAGGAACCCACATCGGCGGATGAGATTCCGGAGGAAACGCCCCACTACCTCAACCCCAAAGCCCTTTCCGAAGCGGAGGAGGGCCTTGTGGCCTACGATGCAGAGGAGATGGGTTATACCCAAACACCGGCAAATGGCGATGGAACCGATGAGAAGCGAACCCCCGGCACGCAAAACCGGACGCCCGCCGGAGCCTCTCCGGAGCAGTCCCCGGAAAAGATGGAACAGGTGCTCAATACCGGTATGCAGTTCATATCCGGATTGATGGAGATGGCCACCGGCCAAAAAATGGAACCTTCCGGCGATGACGGACGCCTGATCCGCCTTGACAAAGAAACCGG
>CAZWAE010000322.1:0-3807 GCA_964631805.1 uncultured Desulfobacteraceae bacterium
GATCTCTTGTTTCAGGATTAACAGTGGCACCGGCCTTGAGAAGCATTCGCACCATCTCAGGATCATTCCTGGAGGCCGCCACGCGGAGAGGGAAATCCCGGTTCATACCCCATTGGACGGGCCTGCTGGGATCGGCACCCGCTGCGATAAGGGTGGTGGCGACCTCGCGATGACCGCCCCACAAAGCCGCAAGTAGCGGTGTCCTGCCGTCACCGGTCGCCGCATTGACATCCGCCCCTTTGTCAATAAGCAGCTTTACCATCTCCAAAACACCGGCTTTAGCTGCACGATTCAGTGGCGTCTGCCCGTTCTTTCCGGAGGCCTCAAGATCTGCGCCGCGGGCAATCAACACGCGGGCGGCGGCAACATCCGACTCCGGCGTTCTTCTCCCATACCTGCTCCCCATGGCCAGTTGCAGCAGCACAGTGTTGCCTTTGTCATTCCTTATATCCGGCGGGACACCGAGGGAAAGGAGCTTATCCAGGAGATGAACATCCTGGCTCTTGACAGCGTAAAACAGGTCGCGGGCCGTTCCCGGTGCCGTCTTTGATGCGCTCAGGATATCGATGATCTCTTGCCGTTTGTTCTTGACTGCCAGCACCAACGCCGTTTCTCCCTTGCCGGTGGTTCCGGAGATTGCTCCGCCGGCATCCACCAGAAAGCGAACGCAATCCACGCACTCCGATTCGACCGCCTTGAGCATGGGGGAAGCACCCCCGAAAGCCAGTTTATTCACATCCGCACCGTGGTCCAGCAACAGCTTTACGACTGGTGCATGGCCTTTTGCCGATGCGCTGATCAGGGGGGGCGGGTAGGAGGATGTATGGGCATCCGGATCAGCGCCGGCCTTAAGCAGCACTTTTGCCGTAGAAACATCTCCGTTACCGGCGGCCACCATCAACAGCGTATGAGAACGGTAGCGGGCATCGTTGGGCAGCGCGCCCTTTTCAAGCAGCACGGCGACCACCCGGGTATGTCCCCCTTTAACCGCAGCCATGATCGGCGTATCGAAACCGAGGACAGGCCCACTCACACCTGCACCCTTTTCCAGCATTGTGCGAATCATCTCCACATCACCGATACGCGCCGCCATAACGATCAAAGGCTGCCGGCTGCCGGGCCGGATATAGGAAACATCCGCCCCATCCCGTACCAATTGCCGGGTGCGCTTTAGCATCGCCGGATCAGCATCCTTGCCGCTCATGGTCTGTATGGCCAATTGCCGCAAAAGCCCGTGCAGTTCCGTTTCCCGGGGCCGGGCGAAGTCATCCACTTTTCGGGCGATGGCAACATCCGCCTGATTAACGATGGCCAGGTAGTAGCCGTTGAATCCGAAAAAAATGAGAAAATAGATATAGATCCACGTATTCCGAAAATGGGCCCGGGCCTTGAACGCGCAGAACAGGGCCACGAACCCGAGGAGGACATTGACCGCACCGGCAAACATCCAGGGCAGGATGATGATCATCGCCTCCATGCCCTGCTTTGGGCCCATAAAAAAGAACAGGATCAGGATCACCGTGGAGGCGAAACAGAGGAGTGTCAGGATATCGGCAACATTTTGGTACCGCTTTCTTCGAAAACTGTTCATCGGCAATCAAGTCCTTTGTGCCTGAAGGGTGACGGTATCAAAACACATCACCATGGTTTGGGCGGTGTTCGATCGTTTGACAGGCCCCGATAATACCGAATAGCGAAAATTCTGCCATAACACAAAAAAGGCAGGGCCTCGAAAGAGGCCCCGCCGTTTTGAATCGGTCAGCAGCTATTATCCGGCCACATCGATTCCCGGATCGCACCCGAGGTTGGTGTCGGGTTTCTCACACTCAAAATTTTGGTGACGGGTATCCGCATGTCCCGCTTCCCTTTCATCATCGCTTTCAACATAGTTTTCAACTCTGTTTTTATTTTCCATCATATCACCTATGAATTTTTTATTGGTTTTGATCAGATCTGTTTGGTCCGATCTATGGGAAATAAGATAGTACAGATTACGGGCAATGCAATACGAGGCGATCTAGGGATTGGTGATAGGTAAAAACTATCATCCCCGATATTTTCTGGGAGATGAAAACAATGGGGATCTATACTATGAACTGAACTGGAAATTGTCCTTCCCGGTATTTTTGACCCGGTACATGGCATCGTCAGCTTTTTTAACCAGTCCGTCGACGCCATCCCCGTCCTCGGGAAACAGGCTGATGCCGATACTGGCCCCAATCCTTTTCTCATGTCCCTTGACCATGATGGGTGCTGCAACCGCCTCGATGATCTTCCGGGCCACGGTACCGGCATCATTTGGAGAGTTGATGGTCGAAAGCAGAACGGTAAACTCGTCGCCTCCCATCCTCGCCACGGTGTCGGAAGTCCTGACGCAGTTTTCCAGCCGTTTGCCGGTTTCGATCAAGACGTCATCACCCGCGTCGTGTCCCAGGGAATCGTTGACGGCCTTGAATCCGTCCAGATCGATAAAAAGAAGCGCGAATTTCCGTTTATACCGCATCGACTGCTGGAGCGTCTGGTTGATCCGGTCCAGGAACAGGGACCGGTTCGGCAAATCGGTGAGTTTGTCATAATTTGCCGATCGATAGAGTTCGATCTGGTGAAGTTTCCTTCTCACAATGGCCTGGGCGATCAACCAGGAGGGAACAGACGACAGCAGAAAAAGAGCGATGGCCAGCAGGAAAAACTTGAACAGAAGGCTGCGTGTCCCCGAATAGAGCTTCTCCGAAGGGATGTAGGATACAATTTTCCAATAGTACTCCCCGGATTTTACGCTTTTGTCGCTTTGCCCATAGGCATGGGCGGATCCGGAGGTCGATTTCAATCCCTCCCTCAGCGGGTAAAATGTAGCGGTCGTAAACAAGCCTTTCTCATGATAAACCTGCTCGGCTTCGGTGGAAGATATCTTCTTCCACACTTCCGGAAAGTCCGTTGAAAATTTTCGCTGGGCTCGTTCTTTAATCATAAATCCCCACTCATCTTCCCTTTTGGGGCTGCTGAGCCAGTACCCATCCGAGTTGACAAGCATGATGTCTCCCATGGACAGCTTCCCGGTCTCCCGGATCGCAGCAATCATGTGCTGCCCTAGATAGTTGACGATGATAACGCCTCTTTTTCGATCCCGGCTGTCAAAAACCGGTATTCCAAAGCGAATCATGGGCTTTAACGGCTCCTCTATTTTCCCCTTTTCCACGTTCAGATCAAGTGGTGAAACAAAAATCTCATCCTTCCCGAGCCGGTAGGTATCCGTGAAATAGTAACGTGCCCCCTTGAACTGCAGGCGGCCTCTTTCCACGATGACAGGATTTTGGTTGTTATTGTTGACCCTGACAATTTCCATACCCGTCTCGTCCAGGTAACGGACTTGATCATAGATGCCTTTTTCTCGATTAAATTCCAGATATTCCCTTGCCATTCCGTCGATATACTTATCTTCCGGACGGCTCAGCAAATCATGCAACTCATTCTGCCTCGACAGGAACAGCAGATCCGTGATAATCGCTTCGAAATTGTGGCCGATGGTTTTCAATTGCAGTTTAAGATTGATCTGCTCTTCAAGTTCAAGCCTCGCCAGATAATCCTTTGATTCCAGGTTGTATACCACGGCGATGGTCCCGGCCATGACAGACCCGATACAGAGAAAAATCAGCAGAAAGTAGCCCACCAATTTTGTATCACTGGTTTTCAAGAAATTGTTGTTTTGCTTCATAACCTTCGCTCAATTTGAGAGCAATTTCTCCCGCGGCCCCTATATCCCGGTCTTCACCCGATACTTCACCTTGACCTTCCCATCTTTGGGAACCG
>CAZWAE010000323.1:0-3796 GCA_964631805.1 uncultured Desulfobacteraceae bacterium
CGCGCCGATAACGCCGATATCTTGTCCGACACTGTTCCCATATGTTGTCCTTTCAAACGTCCCGAAATTTTATTTAAAGTTTAATCCCTCGTTTCATTGTAAGCCAGGAGAAAACCGCTCGTTTGCCTGTCCGTCGGTCCCGTCTTTGGAACCGTGATGCCGGCCGTAGCTATTTCCCGTCAATAATGGACAGCAGTTCAGCAGCTGCCAGGTTTGGTGCGATTTCACCCTGTTTTACCGACCGGGTCAATCCTTCCAGACGGTTTTTTACCTCGGAATGACGATAAAACCGCTCCTTGAGGCCATCCTCCACCAGCGCCCACATCCAGTCCACCGATTGCTTTTGACGGTTCTCCTGCAGTTCTCCAGTCTCGGTATGGATCCTGCGATGTTTTAAAACCGTTTCCCAGATCTCATCGATGCCGGAAAGGGTCAGGGCGCTGCAGGTCAACACGGGGGGCTCCCAGGAGGGGGATGCGGGTTTCAACAGCCGCAAGGCGTTTTCATATTCCTGTCTGGCATCTGCGGCTTTTTCAATATTATCCTCATCCGCCTTGTTGATGGCCACCGCATCGGCCAGCTCCAACACCCCTTTTTTAATCCCCTGAATTTCGTCGCCGGCACCGGCCAGCATCAGAACCAGGAAAAAGTCAACCATGGATTTGACGGTGGTTTCTGACTGGCCCACGCCGACGGTTTCAACCAGCACCACATCAAAGCCGGCAGCCTCGCAGATCATCATGGTTTCCCTGGTTTTCCGTGCAACACCCCCCAGCGTTCCACTGGAAGGCGAGGGCCGGATAAACGCGTTTCTTTCAATGGAAAGGCGCTCCATCCGGGTCTTGTCGGCCATGACGCTGCCGCCGCTCCGGGTGCTGCTGGGGTCAACGGCCAGGACCGCCACCCGATGGCCTTTTTCCACCAGCATGATGCCCAGGCTTTCGATGAAGGTACTTTTACCGACACCCGGTACCCCGGTTATGCCGAGGCGGATCGACCGGCCCGTAAAGGGCAGCAGCCGGTCCACCACCTCTTTGGCAAGGTTCTGATGGGCCGGCAGCGCACTTTCAACCAGTGTGATCGCCTTGGAGAGGGTGCGGCGATTTTGATCCTTCACACCCTCTATATATAACCCGGGATCGTTCGGCGTCATGCCAGCTTCTCTAAGGCATTCAAGACCTTGTTGGCCGTTTCGATAATAGGCGTCCCGGGACCAAAGATGACATTCGCCCCATTTTCGTAGAGAAAGTCATAGTCCTTTGGCGGTATGATTCCCCCCACCACCACCAGGATATCGCTGCCGCCCTCCTGTTTCAGCGCGCCGACCAGTTCCGGCACCAGAAATTTATGGCCGGCGGCAAGGCTGGACACCCCGATGATATGCACATCGTTTTCAACGGCCATCCGTGCCGCTTCTTCGGGTGTCTGGAACATGGGACCGATATCCACGTCAAATCCCAGGTCGGCGTAAGCCGTGGAGATCACTTTGTACCCCCGGTCATGGCCGTCCTGGCCCATCTTGGTGACCAGGATGCGCGGTCTGCGCCCCTCCTTTTCAAGGAAGTCATCCGTTCTTTTCCGGACCGCCTGAAGAATTTCGTCGTCTCCGTACTCAGCGGCATAAACCCCTGAAATGCACTGTGTGGTGGCCACATGTCGATCGAATACTTTTTCCATGGCGTCTGATATCTCTCCTACGGTGGCCCGGGCCCTGACAGCCGGGATACAGACCTCAAGAAGGTTGCCGTCCGATTCGGCGGCGTTGGTGATCGCCTGCAAAGCGCTTTGAACGACAGCTTCATCCCGACTGTCCCGGATCTCCTTCAACCGGCTGACCTGCTCGTCACGGACCTCTGCCGGAACCTCGAGGACCTCGAAGTCGACCTCCTCTTCTATCTGATATTTGTTGATACCCACGAGGATCTCTTCGCCCTTATCGATTCTGGCCTGTCTCCGGGCGGCGGCCTCTTCGATTCTCAGCTTGGGCATGCCGCTGTCTGTGGCTTTGGCCATTCCTCCCAGTTCCTCGACCTCGTCAAGGATCTTTTGCGCCTCGCGAATGATATCGCCGGTCAACGCTTCGACGTAGTAGGAACCGCCCAGGGGGTCCGCCACATGGCAGACCTGGGACTCCTCCTGGATGACGATCTGTGTGTTGCGGGCGATGCGGGCCGAAAAATCCGTGGGAAGACCCACGGCTTCATCGAAGGAATTGGTGTGCAAAGACTGGGTTCCCCCCAATGCGGCGGCCAGGGCCTCAATGGTGGTCCTGATGATGTTGTTATAGGGGTCCTGGGCGGTAAGACTCCACCCCGACGTCTGCACATGGGTCCTAAGCATGGCGGATTTTGGATTTTTGGGATTGAACCGGCTGATCAGGCGGTGCCACAGAAATCGTGCCGCCCGCAGCATGGCGATCTCCATGAAAAAATTCATCCCCACCCCGAAGAAAAAGGAGAGCCGTGGTGCAAAAGCATCGATATCCAGACCGGCGTTTAAGGCCGCCCGGACATATTCGACGCCGTCGGCCAGGGTAAATGCGCACTGCAGGACCGAGTCGGCGCCGGCCTCCATCATATGGTAACCGCTGATGCTGATGGTGTTGTATTTTGGCATGTTGCCGGAACAATAGCCAATGATATCCGATACGATCCGCATGGAGGGTTCCGGCGGATAGATGTAGGTGTTCCGGGTCAAATACTCTTTCAGGATATCGTTCTGGATGGTGCCTTTGAGCTGCTCCTGTTTGACGCCCTGCTCTTCCGCCGCCACGATATAGCCGGCGAGAACCGGCAGCACTGCACCGTTCATGGTCATGGACACCGTCATATCCTCTAAGGGAATCCGGTCGAAGAGAATTTTCATATCTTCAACGGAATCCACCGCCACACCGGCTTTCCCGATGTCCCCCGCCACTCTCGGATGATCCGAATCGTACCCTCTGTGGGTGGCGAGATCGAAGGCGACGGAGAGACCCTTCTGTCCGGCGGCGAGGTTTCGCCGGTAAAAAGCGTTGGACGCCTTTGCCGTTGAAAAACCGGCATATTGGCGAATGGTCCAGGGCCTGCCCGCATACATGGTGGCCATGGGCCCCCGGGTATAGGGCGGCAGGCCGGGGAAGGTATCGACATGTTCCAGGTTTTCAAGGTCATCAGCGGTGTAAAGTGGTTTAACCTCAATGCCTTCAGGGGATTTCCAGTTTAGGGAATCGGGAGATTTTCCCTTCATCTGCTGGGTTGCCGTATCTACCCATTGCTCTATGCTCGGACGTTCTGCCATGGCCTGCTCCTTATATTGTTTTCTACTCTATCTATCTCTATCTGCCAGCCGAATCCAAATTTATACCGAAAAACCGGAACTAATGTCAATTTAAACCAGACCTGTCCGGGAAACGGATGATCGGAACGCAAAGTGGACAACCGTACCGAAAGAATTTGAACCGCTTTTCAGAACGCAAATTCAAACTCCGTTTAAACCGCGCCCACTTCCGTCTTTCGCTGGAAAGGGGTTCGACCGCCGGTACAGTTCAAGCAAGTTGCACCAGCGGTTTTCGCCTCGATAGCTAGTGCCCATCCACGAAACTATATGGGTATAAAATGTGTCCGATCCAGAAATGAGGATATTTTTCGCTGAGCAAGGATTGACAAGGGTTTGTGGCGAGGCGTACTGCTGTACGCCGCAGCCGGAAACCCGAGGAAGACGCCGCTCAGCGGAAAATAGACCATTTATGGACGGACACTATCTATTTTCTCGCCTTGGCATACCCGATACCCACCAGCGCTTCCTCCATTTCGTC
>CAZWAE010000324.1:0-3778 GCA_964631805.1 uncultured Desulfobacteraceae bacterium
CACGGCACCATCCACACCCCCATTTTCATGCCGGTGGGCACCCTCGGCACGGTCAAGTCCCTTTCCCCGGAGGATCTCAAAGCCTGCGGTGCGCAGATCATCCTGGGCAATACCTATCACCTCTACCTGCGGCCGGGTTGCGGCATCATCGACCTTTTCGCCGGCCTCCACAGTTTTATCCATTGGGACCGACCCATCCTCACGGACAGCGGCGGTTTTCAGGTTTTTTCCCTGGCAAAACTTTCAAAAATATCGGAGGCGGGATATTCGTTCCAATCTCACATCGACGGGTCGGGACACATGCTTTCCCCCGAAAAATCCGTCGCCATCCAGTTTTGCCTCAACTCCGATATTATCATGTGCCTGGACCAGTGCATTCGTTATCCGTCCGACCGGAAAGAAACCCGCGATGCCACGGATCTGACCACTAGGTGGGCGGAAAGATGCAAAACCGCCTGGACCGAACAGAGAGAGTCTTTAAATCCCGACGGCCCTCCCCGGGGAAATGCCCTTTTCGGCATTGTTCAGGGCGGCATGTTCAACGACCTGCGGACCCGATCCATCGCGTCTTTGACCGGCATCGGATTCGACGGCTATGCCCTCGGCGGGTTGAGTGTGGGGGAACCCAAAGGGTTGATGATGGAAGTCGCCGCCCACTCGCTACCGCAATTGCCACAGGATCGCCCCCGATATGTGATGGGGGTCGGAACCCCAGAAGACCTGGTGGATCTCGTGGAAATGGGGGCCGATATGTTCGACTGCGTCATGCCCACGAGAAACGCACGCAACGGCCAGCTTTTCACTGATTCTGGCACCATCAATATTGCCAACGCACGATACCGGGACGACACCGGGCCCATTCAAACCGGTTGCACCTGTTACACCTGCACCCACTATTCCAGGGCCTATCTGCGCCACCTGTATAAAGCAAGGGAACTGCTGGTGTATCGGCTGAATACCCTTCACAATATCCATTATTACCTTCACCTGGTGGAACAGATGAGGGCGGCGGTGGCTGATGACACGTTCGGAGATTTTAAAAAAGCGTTTTATGCCAAAAGGATTTGAGCGCGGGAAAATTCATGATTTGCAGATTTGTCCTATTTTTGCTTTACTAAAAATTACGCGATATGTTGGCAACAGCGGCTGCCCAACGGATCTCATTTCCTTGAAGCCATCAACCAAAGAGAGGTGATCATGAAAGAGAAGGTGCAGGAATCCATCGATAAAATCAGACCTATGCTCCAGGCGGACGGCGGCGATGTGGAACTGGTGGATGTGGTAGACGGTGTGGTAACGGTGCGACTGCAGGGCGCATGTGCCGGATGCCCCATGTCGCAAATGACCCTGAAAAACGGAATCGAAAGGATGCTGAAACAGGAAATCCCGCAAATCAAATCCGTTGAGAAGGTAGACTGATTCCAAAAAATTAAATCCGGGTGTCGCGCGGAACAAAACGCGGGTATGATGCGGTTCCGTCGGAATGGTTGTCCCGTGTCACAACCGTTTCGTGCTCTGCTTGATCCGGACCACCTCATGAAGGAGATATGGCTTATGAGCATTTCAACAAAAATCGAAACCATGATCACCAAGCAATCCTGGATTCGCCAGATGTTCGTCAAGGGCGCGCAGTTGAAAGCCGAGCACGGTGCCGGGAATGTTTTCGATTTCAGCCTCGGCAACCCCAATGTCCCTCCCCCTGAACAATTTAATGAAATACTGAGAGACACGGTGGATTCCTGCGGATTGGGAGACCACTGTTACATGCCCAACACCGGGTATCCCATGGTCTGTAAATCGGTGGCCGATTTTCTCTCGGAAGAGCAAAACGTAACGGTTTCCGAAACGGATGTATTGATGACCTGCGGGGCCGCGGGAGCCCTCAATGTCATCATGAAAACCCTGCTGGACCCCGGCGATGAAATCATCACGCCGGCTCCCTATTTTGTCGAATACAACGCCTATGCGGACAACCACGGCGGGGTGCTTAAGACCGTCCCGACCCGCGCCGATTTCACCCTGGATATGGATGCGATCGCAGCCGCCATCACCGAAAAAACAAAAGCGATCCTGATCAACTCGCCCAACAACCCCACGGGACAGGTGTACGCAGAAGAGAGCTTGAAGGAATTGGGCGCCCTGCTCAAAGAAAAGGGAAAAGAGCAAAATCGTACGCTGTATCTGATTTCGGACGAACCCTACCGGAAGATCGTGTATGACGGCATCACGGTTCCGAGCATTTTCACCAGCTATGACAACAGCATTATTGCATCGTCCTACTCAAAGGATATCTCCCTGCCCGGGGAACGCATCGGCTATGCCGTGGTCAATCCCGCGGCTGAAGAGAGGGAAACCATCCTTTCCGGCATGGGACTCGCCAACCGGATTCTGGGTTTTGTCAATGCCCCGGCATTGATGCAGCGGGTGGTGGCCTGCATGCAGGGCATGAGCGTGGACATATCGGAATATGCCCGAAAAAGGGAACTGCTCTGTGACGGACTTTCCGACTGCGGATACGCCTTTACCAAACCCCCCGGAGCGTTTTACCTGTTTCCCCAATCTCCGGACCCGGATGACATCAAGTTTGTCAACGACCTTCAGGATGAGTTGGTTCTCGTGGTTCCCGGCACCGGATTCGGCGGACCCGGCCATTTCAGGATCGCATTTTGCGTGGAGGATGATGTTATTATAAATGCCATGCCCGGCTTCAGGCGGGCGATGGAAAAATACAAGTCATAATCGATGTAAATAACGCGAAAGTTCCGTGCGAAAGGAGTGCTGAATGGAAATCTTGAAAATCGATCATCTGGGTATCGCGGTCAACAGTATTGACCAGGGTAAAAATTTCTGGACCGATGTTCTGGGACTCTCCTTTGAGGGAATCGAGACCGTCGAGGCCCAAAAGGTCACCACGGCCTTTTTCCCGGTGGGGGAGAGCGAGGTGGAGTTGCTGGAATCCACAGCCCCGGACGGTCCGGTGGCAAAATATATCGAGAAAAAGGGCCAGGGGATCCAGCATATTGCATTCCGTGTGAAAGATATCGAAGCGGCGCTTTCCGAATTGAAGGAAAAAGGGGTGCAGCTCATCGATCAAACACCCCGCAACGGCGCGGGCGGGGCCAAAATCGCGTTCTTACATCCCAAGGCTACCGGCGGTGTGCTGGTGGAACTCTGCGAAAGATAATGGGGCGGATACTGGATTCTCGATGCTGGATACTGGATGGATCCAAAAACCCGGAACCAGAAACCAGGATCGGCATCCAGTGATGCTGATAATGAGCTGCATCGCGACGATCGGGATAATTTCTAAATTAATCCACGGCTTTTACCAATAGAACCGTTTCGAAATTGTTTTTTGGGTCATTCGTGCTTGTTTCGGATTTCGTGCTTCGAATTTTGAATATTAAATCGGCAGTTGCCGAATCAAGGGGGGAAAGATGATCGGAAAAACCATCGATGAAATCAAAGTCGGAGACCGGGCCGAAATGTCCAAAACTGTTTCCGAATCGGATGTGTACCTGTACGCCGGCATCACCGGTGATTTCAACCCCGCTCATGTCAACGAACCCTATGCGGAAAAAACGTTCTTCAAAACCCGCATTTCCCACGGCATGCTGCCGGCGGGATTCATTTCCGCCCTTTTGGGCACCCGGCTCCCCGGACCCGGGACGATCTACCTCAAGCAGTCGCTGACCTTCAGGGCTCCGGTCCGCTTCGGGGACACCATCACCGCTTCTGTGGAAGTGGTGGAAGTCAACGCCAAAAGGAACCGGGTCCG
>CAZWAE010000325.1:0-3772 GCA_964631805.1 uncultured Desulfobacteraceae bacterium
CAGGCGCTTCATGGCGATGCGTCGTGACGGCGAACCAGACATGCACGCCGAATTTTTTGGCCAGTTCCTTCATCTCTGAAAGGGGCTGCCGGACGGATGCATCAAAGGGCATTCCATCGATGAGAATCATTTTGGGGCGGAAGATCTCCTGCTCCGTTAAGTCGGTGAGTCGCTCCTCCAGTTTGGGAACGCTGAAACCTTCCACCTTGAAGGTCATGATAAATCGATGGGGCAGCAGGGAATCCCAGACATCCTTGACAAGCCTGGTATCGCTGGACGCGGAAAGATGCCGGAACATCTCCTTGTACCACAGGCTCACTTTATTGACCGGGTCATCCAGACTGATATGCAGCACATTGATCTCCCGAAGCAGGGAATTCAATGCCAGTTGGACCAAAAGGGCGGTTTTGCCCACGCCGGCTCGGGCCAGCACCACGCCAAATCCCCCATCAGCCAGAAGCGCATCGGTATCTCTTCCCATAAGTCTCAAAGGGTTCCTAAGGATAAGATCGTTTTTCAACATGATCAGATTCCTCTCGTTAAGCTTGATGATTTTTGTCTTTTTTAAAACCGGCGGTCTGTGTGCAGTCCCGACGGGAAATCTGTCTCCCGCCGGTGTGCGGCGATATGCCACCGGTTTTATCAGGTCCAGTTTCCCCATCCTTATGCCACATTCTTTTTCTGTTCGGCGGCTTTTTTCAGCAGCTCTTCCGAGACCGATTGGGGCACCTGTCTATAAGTTGAAAACTCCATGGTAAACTGCGCTTTTCCCTGTGTAGAAGAACGAAGGACCGTCGAGTAGCCGAACATCTCTGCAAGCGGGACCTGGGCTTCGACGGCACACATCGGGCCATCTTCCTGAGACCCGACGATCATCCCCCGCCGTTGATTCAACAATCCCATAACGGCACCCTGGAACTCAGCTGGTGTTTCCACCACAACTTTCATGATAGGCTCTAAAATCACGGCGCCTGCCCTGGCATACCCCTCCAGAAAGGCGCCACGGGCTGCAGCCTGAAAAGCCATTTCCGAGGAATCCACCGAATGAGAGGCCCCATCGTTGATCACCACCCGGATGCCGGTGACCGGAAATTCCATTTTCGGCCCCTTGGCGAGACAACCTTTGAATCCCTTTTCACAAGCCGGAATATACGGTGTGGGGATCGATCCGCCGGTAACCTTATTGTCGAAGACAAATTCTTCATCGGAAACCGGTTCGAGATAACCGGCCACCCGGCCATATTGTCCAGCCCCGCCGGTCTGCTTCTTATGTGTATAATTGAATTCGGCGCGTTTTGTAATGGTTTCCCGGTAAGCGACCTGGGGGCGGCCGGTTACCACATCTGCGCTGTACTCCCGGCGCATTCTCTCCACGTAAACATCCAGGTGAAGCTCTCCCATCCCCTGGATGATGGTCTCCTTGGTTTCATCGTTGACATAGGTGCGAAAGGTCGGATCCTCTTTGGTGAAGCGATTCAGGGCCTTGGACATATTGATCTGCGCCTTGTTGTCCGACGGAACGATGGAAAGGGAGATCACCGGGTCGGGCACAAACATGGAGGTCATGGTGAGCCGGATCCCCGGAGAGGCAAAAGTGTCGCCCGAAGCGCAGTCGATGCCAAACAGGGCACCGATGTAACCGGCCGGTATGGCATCGATCTCTTCCATCTGGTCGGCGTGCATCCGGACCACCCGGCCGACCTTGAGTTTTTTACCGGTCCTGACGTTGGTGATGGTATCGCCCTTGGCAAGATTGCCCTGGTACACGCGAATATAGGTCAGTTGACCGTACCGGCCATCCTCCAGTTTGAAAGCCAGGGCGACCACCGGCTCGTCTACGGTACCGGATAGGGAGACCGGGGCTTCATCGTTATCCAGGTCCAGGGCCTGATTTTTGACCTGCATGGGACAGGGAAGCAGTTGGGTGACGGCATCCAGAAGGGGCTGTACACCTTTATTCTTATAGGCGGAGCCTATGAAGACCGGTGTGATCTCCCGCGTCAATGTTCCCATTTTTACCGCCTCTATGATCATCTCTTCCGAAATCGGCTCCTCTTCCAGTATTGCCTCGGTGAGTTCATCGGAGAACATGGAGGCCGCATCGATGAGTTCCTCCCGTTTTTCCTCTGCGGTCTCGAGAAGGGCTTCGGGGATGGTTTCAATTCGGATATCATCCCCTTTTTCTCCGTCAAAATAGATGGCCTTCATAGCGACGAGATCCACGACGCCGTCAAAATCGGCTTCGAGACCGATGGGAATCTGCATCAGGACGGCATTGTGCCCCAGTTTTTCGCTCAATTGGTCGGTGACCCGGAGCGGGTCTGCACCGCTTCGGTCGCATTTGTTGACAAATGCGATGCAGGGCACCTTGTATCGTTTCATCTGCTGGTCCACGGTAATGGATTGAGACTGGACGCCGCCCACCGCACAGAGCACCAGAATGGCACTGTCCAGGACCCGAAGCGATCGTTCCACCTCTATGGTGAAATCCACATGTCCGGGGGTGTCGATGATATTGATCTCGTGATCCTGCCATTGGCAGAAGGTCGCGGCCGACGCGATGGTGATGCCGCGCTCTTTTTCAAGCTCCATGGAATCCATGGTGGCCCCGACACCGTCCTTGCCCTTGACATCATGAATGGTGTGAATCCGCTTTGTATAGTAAAGAATTCTCTCGGTGAGGGTGGTCTTGCCCGAGTCGATATGCGCACTGATACCAATGTTCCTGACTTTTTTAATATCCGTATCCATTCTTTCTATTCCTCTACAAATAAAAAACCCCGCAATCGGGATATGTTATCCCGCAGGGGGAACCAAATAAAACAAATCAATTAACAAGAACTCGTATATATAAATTTATAGTTTTAGTTTGTCAAGGTGTAATTTGGTATTATTTTTCTTTTTCACGGTTATCCACAAAGCTCCAACGCAATAGTCCGGCCGGCCTATGGGCACCGGTCCTCCAGCCGGCCAAAACTCGCCGCTAAGGCCGCCTAAGGACCGCCGCTGATGGATTATCTAAATAAACGCTTTACATCCAGGTGCTTAGGAAGTTATTCAGATGCACCGAGTAACGGCGGTCCCAACGCGGCCTAACCGGCTCAGACAGTTGCCCGGCATACGACCCGATACCCATAGGCCTCCTTACGGAGGCAACTTGATCTTTCTGGAGAACCGCATTCCTTTTTTTTAAAAGCCCTCTCCTATACGCTCACTCCCGAACCGATGGTGGGTGTCGGTTTATTTCGATCTTGAAAACCACGTCCTATTGGCGTGGTCAGAGATAGAGGGCTCTGCCTTGGATTTTGGAATTATTGGTCATTGGGATTTAATTGCTATTTGGAATTTGACATTTGGGATTTCAGTAAGTCAATGAACTTCCAACAAAGAAAACCCCTCTGGGGATTACCAAAACCCTGCCCTCCGGGTAGGGACTCTTTATTTCCGGCTTGAACGGCAGGCTGCATGGGACTATGATAGTGTCCGTCCAGAAATGGCCCTTTTTCCGCTGAGCGACGTCCTCCGCGGGTTTTCCGGCTGCGACGTACAGTAGTACGTCTCGCCGGAAACCCTTGTCGATCCTTGCTCAACGAAAAAATTGCTCATTTCTGAATCGGACACTTTCAGTACCAAATTAGTTTGCCGCGGATGGACACTATATAGAGTCCATCCCAAATGGTTTATAAAAAAAATGCCAACAAACCATGAACATAGAGTGGGGATTCAACCGGCCGCAGCCATCCGGGTGCTTCTTCTCATATCGGTTATCCTG
>CAZWAE010000326.1:0-1263 GCA_964631805.1 uncultured Desulfobacteraceae bacterium
CCAGCACCCGAGTGGGTTTCTGGCAGACCGCCGAGGACATGAGCAGATGCCGCTGGTCGAGAAGGGTTGCCCAACTGCCCAGCACCCGTCCCTTGGCCAATGCTTCGATGGTGACGGTTCCCTTGCGGACCCCAAGATTCACGGATCGCTCCAAAATGACCTGGCCCTCCACGATGATATAAAGGTGCTCCCCGAAATCGCCCTGCTCGAACACATATTCTCCCACTTCGAGTTGTTGTTCAGAGCATAAGGCAACCACCGGGCCGATCTCGGTCTCTTTCAAGCCATCGAAAAATTCACTCCGCAAAATAGCGTTTTCCATCTCCTGACGGTCCATGGGCGCGCCTCCATTTGATCTTTGATATCGTATTGCGTCTATAACAACCGAAGTGGGTACTATGACCGCTCATGCCTGTCAAGGGGAATCCAGGTGTGGCAAAATGTTTGGATTCGGAGGTGCTTATACACCCGCCTCGGGACGGACGGGATATGGGAAACCCGGAATCTCCGGGGGGAATTGTTCGGGAAAAAGCAGATGCTCGACATTGTCAGGCAGCATGCCAAAGAGGAGGCCCCGGATATTCTCGAAACGGTCTTTGACGCGTTGACCCGTTTCCGGAAGCACGCCGAACCGGAGGACGACGTGACCATGGTGGTGATAAAGGCCGAAGACTAGATTAAACCCCGATCCAGGCGGCACCGTAAACCCCGGCGGAATCACCGAGCCGGTTTTTAAGAATCGGTGTCTGAACATCCTGGTGAAACGTATACCGCCGGATATCTTCAACACCCTTCGTGTACAGTTCATCCATATTGGAAAGACCGCCTCCGAGAACAATGGCGTCCGGATCGAGGATGGAGATCAGGCCGCCCACGCACCGCCCGAAATCGTCCAGAAACCGCTGGAAAATATCCCGGCATTTCTTATCTCCGGAGCGGGTGCCATGGGCGATCTGCCGCATGGTCAACCGCTCGCCGTACTTTTCAAAATAGGTGTTTTCCACGCCGGTACCGCTGATCTTTGTCTCGATGCAGCCGCGATTGCCGCAGAAGCACTCCCTGCCGGCCGGGTCCACGGAAAAGTGCCCCCACTCCCCGGCGATACCCTGCCGGCCTTCGTGCACCACGCCGTCGATACAGATGCCGCCGCCGCATCCCGTTCCCATGATGATGCCCAGCACCATGTTGTACCCTGCGGCGGCCCCGGCCCGGCTCTCGGCCAGGGTGAAGCAGTTGGCGTCGTTTTCCATGCCGACGCGCCGG
>CAZWAE010000326.1:1363-2429 GCA_964631805.1 uncultured Desulfobacteraceae bacterium
GGTCGAAAAGTATCGCTTCCGTCTTTGTTCCCCCCAGATCGATGCCGATTTGATATGATGTCATCATTTGCTGGTATTTTCCATTCAGTTCTTTAACATTTTAACAACAGCCCGCAATGCGGTTATTTCACCGGATCTGTTCCTCCGTCCCGGGATTGAAATAGATGGCTCTGGACATATCCAGCATGAGCCGCATCTTATCGCCGGGTGGCTTCGCTTCATCGGGATGGACCCTGCAGGTCACCTCTCTGCCGTTGATGTTGACAAAGACCAGTGTATCGGGACCGGTGGGTTCGACCACCTCTACCCGGCACTCCAGGGGGTGAACATGGTCATGATGGCCCTGGTCAGGGAAGCCGTCGGCGATTTTTTCGGGGCGAAGTCCCAGGATGACCGTTCTTCCAATCCATTCTGCCAGCCGCCCGGCAGCCGGTCCCGCCGGGATAAAACAGGTTGCTTCTGAAGTGACCAATTCAAGGCCGACACCCTCATTTCCATCTACCACTCTTGAATGGATAAAATTCATGGCCGGGGATCCGATAAACCCCGCCACAAAGAGGGTCGACGGATTTTCGTAGACGTTCCGGGGGGTGCCCAGCTGCTGGACAACCCCGTCTTTCATGACGGCGATCCGGTCCGCCAGGGTCATCGCTTCGATCTGGTCGTGGGTGACATAGACAATGGTGGTGCCGATGCGCTGGTGCAGCAGTTTTATCTCCGTACGCATCTCGACGCGGAGTTTTGCGTCCAGGTTGCTCAGCGGTTCATCGAACAGGAAAATCGCCGGATTGCGCGCCAATGCTCGCCCCATGGCCACTCGCTGCCGCTGTCCCCCCGAAAGCTGGGACGGTTTTCGTTTGAGCAGGTCGCCGATCTGGAGCATCGATGCCACCCGCTCAACCGTTTCATCGATCTCTTTTTTCGGCATCTTCCGGATTTCGAGGCCGAAAGAGATGTTCTTTTTTACGTTCATGCTGGGATAAAGGGCATAGGATTGGAACACCATGGCGATATCGCGGTCCTTGGGGCTCACATCATTGACCATCCGGTCGCCAATGAAGATCTC
>CAZWAE010000326.1:2529-3761 GCA_964631805.1 uncultured Desulfobacteraceae bacterium
CGTAAATTCCACCGGCCACGATATCAGGTTCCCCATGCGGATATCCTCCATGGTTTTCACGGACGTCAACATCACGATGACAAGGGGCACCAGAAAATAGAGCGCAGCTATGATCAGCAGGCCGTAGACGAAAATCCTGCCCGTTATCGCCAAGGGCGATGCATTTTTCGTATGGACGGATGGGTCATGCATTCCGTTTGATCCTCAATTCCGAATAGAGGTAGGGGATAATGATGGCCATCACCGCCCCGAACATCACCATGGCACTGGCGGCCCCGAACCCCAGACGGCTGCGGGTGAACGCAAAGGCATACATAAAGGTGGCCGGGACATCAGAGGCGTAGCCGGGGCCTCCCCGGGTGAGCACCACCACCAGATCGAAGCTTTTGATGGCAATATGGGAAAGGATGATGACCGCACTGAAAAAAACGGGTCTCATGCTGGGAATGATGATTCGCCAGTAGATCCTGGGCAGACTGGCGCCGTCCACTTGCGCGGCCTTGATGATGGCGTCGTCGATGCCGCGCAGTCCTGCAAGGAAAAGCGCCATGACAAAACCGGTGGACTGCCAGACACCGGCGATCACCACCGTGTAGATGGACATCTCGGAATTCACCAGCCAGTCAAAGGTGAAATCGGCAAATCCCATCTGCCGGACCAGACGTTCGAGTCCCAGCCCGGGATTGAGGATCCATTTCCATGCCGTACCGGTGACAATAAAAGAAAGGGCCATTGGATAGAGATAAATGGTTCGCAGCGCCCCCTCCGCACGGATTCTCTGGTCCAGCAGGATCGCCAGCAACAGACCCAGTACGATACAAAAGATCACAAACAGGCTGCCGAATATCAGCAGATTCTTGCTCGCCACCCACCATCTGTCATTGGTGAACAGCTTCACGTACTGGTATATCCCGGCAAAATCGTATTTGGGCAGCAGGCGTGATTTTGTAAAGGAGAGCAGCGCCGTCCACAGGATAAAACCGTACACGAAACATAGAATGGAAAGGAGGGTCGGCCCTACGATGATTTTGGGCAGCAGGTCTTCAAAATAATCGAAAGCACTTTTTCCGGAACCGGAATTTTGGGTGGCGGTCAATGGTTTCATAGGGATGTAAAACACCCGGATTCCCGTGTTCAGACCGGAAATCCGGGTGATGTTCTTAACTCAACCTTCCGATTCCTGCCCAGCGCAATGAATAATCCGCTGACGCCATATGAACTCGCCTCAAGAA
>CAZWAE010000327.1:0-2152 GCA_964631805.1 uncultured Desulfobacteraceae bacterium
ACCACCGTTCCCTTGGCGCCCCTTATCAGCTGCACGACATCGTCCAGCCGCCATCCCACCACATCGACGATCTCCCCCTTCCTGCCCTGCCCGACACCGATGATGCGATCGCCGGGCATTAAATCTTTCCCCTTGTCCGCCGGGCCGGCCGGAACCAACCTGACCACCTTGGTGTGTTCGTTTTCGGTCTGCAGCACGGCTCCGATACCCTCCAGCGACAGGCTCATCTGAATTTTGAAGTTTTCCTCCATCCTTGGGGAGAAGTACTGCGTGTGGGGGTCGAAACAGGAGGTCAGTGCATTCATATAAATTCGAAACACATCTTCGCTGTTGGTCTGGCTGATCCGGTTCAGTTGACTCCGATATCTTCTACTCAGCGTGTTTGAAATTTTGTCCGGTGACTTACCGGACAATTTCAATTTGAGGACATCATTCTTGAGCCATTTAATCCAAAGGCGCCCGATGGCATCCGCATCCGTTGGCCATGGTGTATTTTCCCGATCGATATTCAGGCTTTCCCGTACGTTCAGGTCAATGCGCCCGTAGTCCCGATCAATATAATTGATCAAAAACACCAAACGCTTCACCACATTTTGCTTATAGTTGTTGTAGATCCGAAATGCCGGCCCCATATCTCCCGATTTAAGTGCTTCGTCCAGTTGATGTCGATAGGTCCTGAAGCGGCGGATATCATCTTCCAGAAAATAGATGCGATTGAAATCCAGGTCGGATAAATATCGTTCAAGTAGACGTTCGGATAGCCGGTCATCCACCGCCAGTTTGCTGTAGTGTTTATTCCTGAGATGAGTGACGATCTGGCGGGATGTTTTCCGGTGTATCTTTTCCGGTTGCAGATCTCTCAAATAATCTCCCACAGAGAGCGGCGCCTCGGCGGAAAGAGAATCGAAATGGGGGGAATTTGTAGTGGTTGCGTTTGTGCCGGAATTCCCGGTTTCTACACAAACAGCTGAGATAACAAAGCATAAAACAAATATACAGATGCGGAAAATTCGCATATTGTACCTTTCATTCAAATGTTCAAGCATGCGGCGCCTCTGCACCTGTTGGTGTCCGGACGCCGCAGGATACCGAAAACGTGGGTTCAGGTTTCTCCGAGTCTTTTTTTTTGGTAAACCGAAACCAATTGTGCCATAACAAAAACCGGGGAAAATAACAATTAGAGGTTGTAGGATGATCAAATCATATTGGATAAGGCGTTGGTTGCAATGGTGAACACACTGATGAAACGAATGATTCTGGTGTCGGCGCCTTGGCCCGTATTCAGCCGACCATCCATCCAGCTCGCTGCATTGAAGGCGTTTATCTCAAACAGATTTCCCGATATCGAAACCGTTGCCAGTCATTTCTATCTGGAGCTCGCGAAATCCATGGGGTATTCGGTTTATTCGGCCATCTCAGAAAAGACCTGGCCGGCGGAATCGGTTTATGCCGCATTGTTATACCCGGAACGAGTTTCACGGATCGAAACCGTTTTTCAAAAAGAGGCTCACCGTTTAAAGAAACTTCAGGGGATCGAGTTTGGGGAATTGGTTGACCGGGTCAAACAAATCACCGATGTCTATATCGGAGGCGTCGATTGGAAAAGTTTTGGTCTTGCCGGATTTTCAGTATGCCTGTGCCAGTTGACTTCGACACTCTATCTGGTTCGCGAGATTCGGAAAAAAGCACCCGATCTTCCCATCGTCCTCGGTGGGTCTGCCATCGCAGGGAAAACCGGAAAGGATCTTCTCGGCGTCTTTCCCGAGATCGATTGTGTTGTCAATGGAGAAGGGGAGCTTCCGTTGAACCGGCTGGTCACCTATTTGAGGAAAAAGCCCGTTTTTCCCGTAGATGAAGAGATTCCCGGCGTCATCACCCGGAAAGACCCGGACCAGGGTAAGATCCTCGGTTGTGTCCAACTCACGGCTATGGACGATCTGCCATCCCCGGTTTATGAAGACTATTTTAAACTATTGGACTCATTTCCGGCGAAATTTTCATTCTTTCCAACACTACCGGTGGAGATCTCCAGGGGTTGCTTCTGGCAGCGTCTCGCCGCCGAAACGAAGGAAAAGGGATGTAGCTTCTGCAACCTGAACATGCAGTGGAAGGGCTACCGGGCAAAAACGGCCGAAAGGGTCGCCGGAGAGAT
>CAZWAE010000327.1:2252-3743 GCA_964631805.1 uncultured Desulfobacteraceae bacterium
TGAGAAAACTCAACAAGGGTACAACGGCAATCCGGAACATCGAGATCATGAGACAATGCGAGGAGATTGGAATTGCCAGCCGGTCGAACCTGATCCTCTGTTTTCCCGGCAGCCAACCCGACGAGGTGGCGGAGACGTTGCGCGTCCTCTCTTTTGTGCTTCCCTTCCGTCCCCTCAAACCGGTCCGGTTCTGGTTGGGGCTGGGCAGTCCCGTATGGCAGACTCCTGAGGCGTTCGGCATCCGGTCGGTTTTCAACCATCCCTATTATGCCCGCCTCTTCCCACCGGAAGTGGTTCGATCCGTCCGGTTTACCATCCAGGCCTATCGCGGAGATCTGACCCGACAGCGAAAAATGTGGAAGCCGGTGGCGTCACAACTGAAGTCCTGGGAGGAATCCTATGCCCGGCTCCATTCCGGTCCCTTTTCGGAGCCGATCCTAAGCTTTCGGGATGGCGGGGATTTTATTATCATTCGGCACCGGCGGCCGGATGCCAATGCCGACACCCATCGTCTGACCGGCATGTCGAGATCCATCTATCTCTATTGTCGGAAGAACCGGTCCCTGTCGGATATCGTCCGGCGCTTCCCCGAACTCGGGGTGGAGAGGATCACACCTTTTCTGAAAATGATGGAGGATAAAAAGCTGATATTTGAGGATTCAAAACGGTTCCTGAGTCTTGCCGTCAGGGTCATGAACGCCTGATGGACAGATCGATATCGACAGCGGCCCATTTGAAATCGATCAATTCCCGGGGATCTATTTTTCGGCCGTCCAGTGTGATGGATCGGCAGTCTTCCCAGAAATCATCCGATACATTTTGAAGAACCGTTTCGAGATCTTTGGCGAGGAACCGGACCCCCTGCAATAGAAACAGCAAGCCGATCTCTTTCTGCAGGACATTGAACAGCTTGATGGTGATACGGCCCGTGCGGCATTCGACAGCATCGCAGTCCGACCGGTGGGAGATCTCCCCCCGCATGGCCGCATAATGCCCGCCTTTTCTCATGGTGGCCCCCACCAGCCCCGGCATCGCCGCAGACAAGGCCAGGGTGTCGCCGTCGACGACGATGGCGTTGTCCACATCATCCACCGCTTTCCCATTTAAAAAGACGGTTTG
Organism: uncultured Desulfobacteraceae bacterium; assembly: GCA_964631805.1. Lineage (GTDB taxonomy): Bacteria > Desulfobacterota > Desulfobacteria > Desulfobacterales > CAZWAE01 > CAZWAE01. The sequence goes on from CAZWAE010000327.1 coordinate 3,372, forward strand.
AATCCGGTTGGCCAGATAGTCCTCCTCCACTCCCAACTGCGTGCACAGCACATCCCTCACGCAACTCCCGGTTTGAATCTTACACCCGGCGCCCTTGCCGAACATCGGTAGAAAGGTCGACACCACCAAATTGGATCCGCTGATCTCCAGATTTGCGGCCTGCGTTGCCCCGTTTGTTTCCATTTCGCACCCTTATGTCCAACCGACCGGAACAGAAACGGGGAGCCGTAAAAGGCCCCCCGCCTAGTTGGATCGGTTGTTTGTCGGTTTAGAAATTAAATACCTCGTCAAGCTCTTCATCGCTGACACCAAAGGTAATGTTGTGCGGCGGCAGCTTCTCGTTCTTGAAAAATTCGGGCAGCCGGTCATCTT
>CAZWAE010000328.1:0-809 GCA_964631805.1 uncultured Desulfobacteraceae bacterium
GGAAATTGAGCCCGGGGAAAAAGACCCTTGCCGGACCAAAGCAGGTTTACAGAAATGTCGACGGAAAGGGCAATTACACGGAAGACGTAGTGGCAGCTCGTTCGGAAAGGATAGGGACCGCACGCCCCCTATTAGAGGAGGTGATGGTCGGAGGGAAAACGCTGCATGCCGACGATTCTCTCGAAACGATCCGGAGCCGGTTTGGAGATAACTTTTCACATCTACCGGACGCGTACAAAACCATTTCCGAAAAAGTGCGTTATCCGGTTCACGTCAGCCGGCAGTTGACGGATTCCCGGGGCAGGGGATGAGGAAACCGGCTGCCCCGATTCAAGGCGATTTTTCTAGCACTTCACGAATGGTGCCGGCCAGCTGATGCAAACCGACAGGTTTTTCCATGAGGGCGGATATTCCCAGTCCTCAAGTTCTTCGGCGTTTCACGCAAGGGCGGTCCACTATTTCATGAGCATGAGAAAGGTTCTTAAATTGGTGGTTCTGTTCTCTATGCCCAATTTCTTGCGGATGCTGCGCCTCTGGCTATCTATCGTACGCCTGGACAGGCCATGCAATATAGCGATATCTTTGGATGTTTTTCCCAATTTAATCAGGCTGGCCACCCGTATCTCGGCTGCCGTCAGATTATAATAGGGCGAAGTCAGCTGCTTGGCCAGAGGAGAGAAGATATCCTTCAGCCCCAAATCCAGAGCTTCCATCAGCAATTTCTGCTTTGGATTATGACAATGCGTTTTGAGTTTTTCCAGATAGGGTTCGACGAGATCTTTTAGGTGATACAACATCTCCTCTTTCCT
>CAZWAE010000328.1:824-3685 GCA_964631805.1 uncultured Desulfobacteraceae bacterium
CAAGGTGCCCTGAGTTTTTTCCAGTTCTTTCATGATGGCTCTCAGTTTTTCTCTGGTGAGACAAAGATCGGCTGAAAACGCCTGAGCCTTGGTTTGCTCCGTTTCGATGACGGAACCCAGCTCCTGCTTTGTCTGGAGGTTGTCGGTGGGGAGATCAAGGAAAAAAAGCGATTCATCGTCGGTTTTGCCCTGTTTTGCCATTTGGGCTTGCAGTTCTAATTTCATTCCTCTTGATTCTCCTATCCATTTGGTTGCTATTTTTCGGTTATTTATTTAAAAATGATCTGGTCCGGTTGGAATTTAAACCGTCAGGAACATCAACCTGCCAGGTCCGGGAAAAAGTCCGGCCACCTTCCGGCAGTTCTCCAAACCATGGGATTTTGCTTTATAAAACTGACGCCGTGCGTGTAGTATCAGCAATATGTATGCCAATTTCCGGCAGCTTTGAGTTTTATAACCTATTGTAAATATATGAATTAAATACATATTGGGGGAAGGGAAAACCCGGCCGGCACAAAAGGTGACAATAAAGCCATTTTGCAGACGTCCGGCGGTGTAACAAAATGACACGGTTGGCCGGTTATCCTTTTTGTTTGCCCTGAATCTCACCGATAGAAACCGAAATCGTATTCGTCATGGAAAAACCGAAAATAGTGCTGGTAGACGACAACCAGGCCTTTCTGGATCTTTTTATGGCTCAGCCGGAGTGTGCCGCATTCGATGTGACACCGCTTGACTCGCCGCGTCGCGCCCTGCGGATGATGAGCAAGGAACCAGTGGATCTCGTGGTGACAGACGTACAGATGCCGGAAATGAGCGGGATAGAGTTGTTTGCCCATATTCAGGATACCCACCCCGAAGTTCCGGTGATTCTCATCACCGCTTTCGGTTCTCTGAAAGATGCCGTTGCAGCCGTAAAAGGGGGGGGCCTACCACTATTTTGAAAAACCGCTGAACGACAAGATGGACCTGTTCTGGCGAACAGTGGAAGAGGCGATTGCCAAAAGGGAATTGTTAAGGGAGATCGGCTGGCTGCGGCAGGAGCGGACCCGGCAACGAACTTTCAGCGATCCGTTCATCGGCCGTTCCCCGGCGGTAAAGCAGGTTCTGAATGCGATCCGGGAGGTGGCCGATCTTCCTGTTACGGTGCTAATCTGCGGGGAGACCGGAACGGGCAAAGGAGTGGTGGCCCGTATGATCCACGACACCGGCCGTAGGGGCGGCCATCCTTTTCTTGCGGCAAACTGCAGCGCATTTGCGCCGGGGGTTCTGGAAAGCGAACTCTTCGGGCATGAGAAAGGCGCCTTTACCGGCGCCATCGAGCAACGGGTGGGGATCTTCGAGGCGGCCCATCGAGGGACCCTGCTGCTGGACGAGATCAGCGAGACACCCCTTCCCCTTCAGGCCAAGCTGCTGACAGTTATCGAAGAGAAAACCTTTTCCCGTGTGGGGGGCACATCGGCTATTCGCGCCGACTTCCGGTTGCTGGCTGCTACCCACCGCAACCTGGACCGGTGGGTGGAAAAGGGGCGGTTCCGGCAAGACCTGCTCTACCGGCTCAAGGTGTATGTCATCGACCTGCCGGCACTCCGGCACCGGCGTGAGGATATCCTTCCCATCGCCGAGTACTACCTGGAAAAATTCTGCCGGGATTATGCCCGGGAGGTGACCGGTTTTTCGGAAAAAGCGATGGCAGCACTGCGAGCCTATGACTGGCCCGGAAATGTCCGGGAGGTGGTCAACGTGGTGGAGCGGGCCGTGATCACCTGCCGGGAGCCGTTGATCACCAACCATCATCTTCCCTTTGACACGGAAGAGGACGACAGGCCGACGGATCTCAACTTAAAAGAGCTGGAAAAATTCCATATCGAGCTGGCCTTACGGCGCACCGGAAACAACCGGACAAAGGCAGCCGAACTGCTCGGCATCGCCCGGAAAACGCTGATCGAAAAGATCAAAAAATACGATTTTTAATACCCTGTCAGGTGTTTGAGGGGTTTTGAAAGGGGAAGAATGTCTCCCGTAATTTCGTCACATTCTGGGATCCCATGCTGCTTCCCAATTTCCCCAACCGGGTCAGCTCCCTCCTCAGTTGTACGGGGAAAGCGCTTCCGAAACGATGGGTCAAAAGAGGAAGGCCGGCACCGATGACGGCCCACACCTCCCCTGCATCCCGTTTCCTGTTGTGTTCCAAGGCACGGATCCAGTAGCGGATAAGATCGGTTTTTCGATCCTGCAGTTCGTCCAACACTGTCATGAAACGGCGGTGGCACACGAACCGGATATGATCGTACCCCTCCGTCATCTGGTTCAGGACCAGCAAACCGCGTTGGATTCGCTCTGCATCAGGGTTTTCAAGGGAGATCATCAGCCCGCTGAAGATTACCGCGGCCTGTGTCGACGGCCATCCGATATCCCGGGCGATCCTTTCCACATCGTTCAGCCACCCGGAGCCCGGGATGCGCCTGGTCTTCTCCGCAAGGAAAGGGGTTTCGAGTCCTTTCGAAGCCCCGTTATAAAACAATTTTCGAGCGCCTTCCCAGTCCTTCCCGTATGCTTTCCAGCCGGACACCCAGAAAAGGGCCTCTGCACCGAGCCAGTCATCCTCGATGGTCAGGGCAGTTTGGACCAGCGGATGAAGCGCTTCGGGTATTTTCGCTATCATGGCGGCCTCTGCCGCGGTTCCGATGGTGCGGGCAACGGTGTTGGGATCCGGTTCACCCCGGATCGCGTCCATGGCACGGGCCTGCGCCGCACCCGCAAGATCCATGGCGTCGCCCCGGGCAAGGGTCAGGGCCAGCTCGGCCAGATCGTCCGGAGGTGCATCGCCTTTAGCCATGTCGTTCATGAGAGCTGTGACC
>CAZWAE010000329.1:0-3684 GCA_964631805.1 uncultured Desulfobacteraceae bacterium
GATAATTGCAGAAAAACGTTGTCCACGATCTGCTGTGACGATGCATTCGCGTGCTCTCTTATGATATGGTGGAGGCGTTTTTTACCGAACATTTCTCCCTTGATATTAACCGATTCCCACATGCCGTCGGTGACCAGGGCGATGATGGTCCCGGTCCCGATTCGCGACAGTGCATACTCCTCATAATCGAAAGTCTTGTCCACCCCCAGGGGCACCCCTGTTCCCATAAGCTCTTCAAAACGATCCTCTCCGGGATGGTAGATCAAAGCCGGATCATGGCCGGCACGGACCCACATAGCTGTACCGGCGGACGGATCGATCTCCATGAAAAACAGGGTCATGAAATGCCCGGTGCCCTCCATGTCCGGTGAGAGGTGCTGGTTCATCGAGGAGACGATCTGCGCCGGCCCTCCGGCCCGGGCGGCCCGCATGCGCATGAAGGTCCTGGCCGACGTCATGAGCAGGGCGGCATCCACGCCGTGGCCGGAGATGTCGCCCACGACAACCTTCAGCTTGTCCGTGGCGTATTCCTTTCCGAAAAGAAAATCATAATAATCACCGCCGACCTCTTCACAGACATCACATCTCCCCGCGATATCGAATCCGGCAACCTCAGGCGCCATACGAGGGGTGAGATTTCTCTGGAGCTGGCCGGCCAGGGCCAGGGCTCTTTTCTGTTCGGTGAGATCGGTCACAAAAGCGATATTGCCGATCTGGGAGCCGCTTTCATCCCTTAAGGTGTTCCCGTGAATGAGCACGGGTACGACCCGGCCGTCTTTGGCCACGACCTGGCCCTCGACACGGCGGTAATCCATCGCCAGGATCCGCTCCCTGCCGGCTACCATGAACCGTTTGAACTCATCCGTTGCCAAATCGAGGGGCGTTTTCCCGAGAAGCTCTTCGCGGTCGTACCCGAGCATCCGGCAGTAGGCACGGTTTACATCGCGGATTTTCAGGTTTTGATCCATCAGCAGAAATCCCTGGCCGGTGGTTTCGACAATGCGGCGAAATTTTTCTTCGCTTCTTGCCAGCCTCTCTTCGGCCAGCTTGCGTTCGGTGATATCCACCACGATGCCCTGGTGATAAGCCTTGTTGCCCTCGGTATCCCGGATGACGGAGGTTTGATCCTCCACCCATCGGATCTCTCCTTCCCGGGTGACAAAACGGTAGACCTGGATGTATTTCTCGATGTTTTCCTCGGCGTATCCCATGATCTCCCTGCCGACCCGCTCCGCGTCTTCCGGGTGGACAATGTCTCTGAAATGGATGCTGCCCGACAGAAATTCCTCCGCTGTATATCCCAGTCGGCGCACATTGTTGGAGACGTATATCAGTTTTGGATCGTCGCCGGCCTGTCGGCGGAAAAGAATCGCGGGGCTGTGCTCGATGATGGTATCGGCCATGCGCAGGGCCTCCACGGTCTCCTCCCTGCGCGAGCACGTCTCTGCGTATGCCCGTTCCTGTTCCCGGTGATGCTTTTTCAGATCGGCATGCGCCTTTTCAAGAGCCTCAAGCTTTTCCCGCAGCTTCCTGTTTTCAGCCGCCTGTTCCCCGTTCCCGGCCATCTTTTTACCTCCCATGATCCGTGTGTTCATGCAGCGTGTGCGTCAGCATCCTCTCTCTTGGACGTCATGTATCATATCATTCTTAAATTGTCAGATCCATACGATCCCGCTCCTCCATGCAGCGCACTACCATGACCGTGCAGGTGGCATAGGCAGCCACTTTTTGGGCGACGGCGCCCATGGGAAAGGGGGACCGTCCGGTGTGGGACCGACGGCCCAGGACGATGAGATCCAGTTTTTCCGACTGCTGGTATTTGATGATCTCCTCGGCCGCTGACTTGCCGGAGCGCACCCGCACTTTGGCCTTCACCCCCTTGGCCAGGGCCTTTTTTTGGTAGGCCCGGGCGGCACGGGTTGCGTCCTTCAGCCGGCTTTCGTTGATCTCGCCCTCTTCAGCGGGATCGCCCTCGTCGTTTTGGTCCTCGGCCACGACCACGATGTCCATCTTGGCGTTTTGCTGTTTGGCGGTTTTGATCGCCTTGATCAGGACGAAACCCGCGTAATCCGACAGGTCCAAAGCGGCCATGATCTTCATGGGTCGTCCTCCCTTACAATACGGTACCGTATTTAAGAACAGATGCACTTAGTCTAATTTTCCATAAAAAGCGGACTCATAGAGTTCAATGACCCGGTCCATCAATCCGTCGGTGTCCGGGTTCACAATTTGCAGATCGGGATCTGCCTCGAACCGGGCGATGGTGGTTTTGATCCCCTCTTTGAACGGTATCACAGCTTCAAATTCCGGTACGAACCGCTTTATCTTGGAATTGTCGAACATGGCACTGGCCGATTTGTCCCCCATCAGGCTTCCGAAAAGCGCCGGCATGAACCTGACGATGAAATCCGACGGAATATGAACAATCCTCGGCCGGACACCCAGCGCGTCCCCTGCAAATTCATACATCCGGTTCCATGTCAGCACCTCGTCGGTGGTGATGTGAAACGCGTGGCCCACAGCATGGGGGTTTCCCATCAATCCGACAAATCCCCGGGCAAAATCCTCTGCGTGCGTGACCGTCCAAAGGGAGGTTCCGTCTCCGTGGACGATGACCTTTTTCCCCTTTTTCATCCGGTCGATGACAGTGTATTCGTGGAATCCCCCGATGGCGAGGGGAATCACCGTATCGTAGGTCAGGGACAGCCTGACGATGGTAAACGGAAAGCCCTTTTCCCGGTACGCCCTGTTCAGCACCTCTTCACATCGGATTTTATCCCGGGAATACCGCCAGTGAGGATTGCCCGTCGGGGAGGATTCCGTTATGAAGGGCCGGGGGGGCGGTGTTTCATAAACGGATGCGGAGCTGATGAAAAAATACTGGTCCGTGTTTCCGGAAAAAATCTCGATGTCTCTTTGGATATCAGGCGGGTTGAAGGCGATCCAGTTGACGACGCAGCCCCAGTGGGTCTGTTTAATCCGTTCCTTCACCGTTTCCGGGTCGTTGATATCCCCTGCGATGCACCCGGCGCCATCGATTTTGGTCCTGCTTTTCCCCCGGGTCAAAAGATGCAGCTCCATATCCGGCCGCCGAAGGGCAAGCCGGCTCACCGCCCCGCTGATATTCCCGGTTCCGCCGATAAAGAGAACTTTCATGGAACAACTCCTGACCCTGGCACGCCGGGACCGGGCGTCTCGTTTATTTTCAGCATTATTTCTCCCCTGTCGGATGGCGTGGCGATCACGGATCTCTTCCGCTCATCCCAATTGACCTTTTTCACGCTGCTGGTGCTTCCGGATCCGGATTCGATCGCTTTTACCAATCCCGCAAGTCATCCATTAAAAAGGGCCTCTATGCCAATAATATGATGGAAATAATCGTTGTTTAGCAGATTGGCGCCGACATCTCCGCCGGAAATAAGAATCTTTTCCACGGTAAAATGGCGCGGTGGCCGTAAAAACTTTATTTTACGCTCAACTTCGGAAATAATGGATGTGCCGATGGGTCTGGTGGAAAATTTGCATTCAATCAAGGTGAGGACCCGGCCTTTTCTATGGACCAGTATGTCTATCTGCAAACCTTCATTGCGTGGCCGGTTCCTTTCTCTCTGCCTGAAAAAAGGGCCGAAACCGATAATTTGATGCATTTCGAAACCGATATTTTTCAGTATGTGCGGCAGGTTT
>CAZWAE010000330.1:0-3678 GCA_964631805.1 uncultured Desulfobacteraceae bacterium
AGTCCTTGAACCCTTGAATCCTCGAATCCTCGGATCCTTATCTCAAGGCAAACTGGAGATAACCCCAAATGTTCCACAAATGAAATCACTTCTCATGAAAACTCTCATCATCGACGACGAACCCTACGTGCGCGCGGATCTGCGCCGCATGCTCGCCGACCATCCGGAAGTCGAGATCATCGGAGAAGCGGCTACCGTACCCCGCGCCCTTGAAATGCTCGAACAAAAACAACCCGATGTGGTTTTTCTGGACGTGCAGCTGATCGGGGGGAGCGGATTCGACCTGGTGCCTGCCATCCGTCCGCCCACACAGATCGTCTTTTTCACGGCGCACGACGAATACGCGGTGCGGGCCTTCGAGGTCAACGCCCTGGATTACCTGCTCAAGCCGGTCAGCTCAGAACGTTTGGCTGAAACCATCAGCCGCCTGCTCCACCGCCGCCGGGGAGCGGCAGCGGTGCCGCAGCCCGAAAAGGCATTTAAAAGAGACGATCAGGTTTTCATCCGGAACGAGCGGGAACAGCGGTTCGTCAACCTTGGAGAGATTGCCGCCGTCACCTCCATCGGCGGCAACTACACCGCCGTCCACATGACCGACGGCACCCGCTCTGTGGTCCGCCGAACCCTGAAGCAGTGGGAGACCCTGCTGCCGGATGACCTGTTTTACCGCGTTCACCGCGCCACCATCGTCAACCTCCACCGCATCCAATGCGCCCGCCGTGACAGCAGCGGCGCCTGTACGGCAATCATGGCCGGCATCGAAGAACCCCTGGAGGTGAGCCGTCGGTGCGCCGCGCGGTTGAAGGAGATGGTCGACCGGCAGGTGCAGGGTGGGATAGGGGAAAGTGACTAAAGTGAACTAAGGTGTCTAAAGTTGACGTATCGCTTCGCTCTGTTTTTTCTGATTCGCCTTGTCCAACGGGCACATCTAAACGTATGAGACATAACACAGGCACGAATCTTATTTACCCGGTTAAATTAAGAAGATGGGGCCGTCACCTGCCCCACACCCTTTCCAGCCAACTCCCGAAGGCGTAAAGAGGGATGGATTGGATGTTGTTCTGCTTTTCGAAGTTGTCCAGGGACACCTTGACCCCCTCGGCCAGGCCGGGGTTCTTTTCCAATAACCATTGCAGGCTTTTCAATCGTCCGGTGCTGCCGGCCTTGACTTCCACGGGGGTTACCCCGTCGGAGTGCTCGATCATGTAGTCCACCTCTGCGGAGCTGCCCCTTTTATCCCTCGCCCAATAATAGAGCTTTTCGCGCTTGAAGTTCGTATTGGCGCAGATTTCCTGGCCGACAAACTGTTCCGCAACCGGCCCTGCATTGATCAAATTATAGCTGTCCGTGATCCAGCGGGCGATATTGAGATCGCAGGCCCTTTGCATCAGCCCGACATCCACGAAAAGCAGTTTAAAGCGCCGCGGATTGTAATTGGCACCAAGGGGAATGCCGCTGGTCTTGTATATGCACTTCACAAGATCGGCTTTTTCGAGCAAATCCAGTCCGTTTCTCAAATACTTCGACTGGATTTCACGGGAGATCTGAACGAACTTGAACTGATTGCCCACCAGGTGGGGAATCCTGGAAAATACCGTATCGATATATTTCAGATCGGAAAGCTTTGAACTGTATTTGGGAAAATCCTTCAGATAGGATTCAAGAAGATCGCCCAGCAGTTCCTGGCATCTCAAATAGTCCTTTTCTTCGATATAGCTGGCCACCACCTGCGGCATGCCCCCGACGGCCAGATACTCTTTCAGCAACGAAATGGCCCTGGCGTGAAGCGCGTCGGGAAACGGCCTGCTGACGGGATGCTCCCTGATGGCATCCAGAAGAAACTGGTTTCCCGAATTGTGGAGAAATTCCTCGAACGACATGGGACCCAAATGCCTGAATGTGACCCTTCCGACAGGTACCGATATTTTCTCGATGGTGAATTCGAGCAGCGACCCCGCAGCAATGACATGCAGATCCGGCATCTCTTCAAAAAAGTACCGGAGGGACAGGATCGCTTCCGGGCAGACCTGCACTTCATCGAGAAACAGCAACGTCTTTCCGGTAGTGAGCCTGCGGCCGGCCAGCGCCTCGATGCGCCTGACAATCGTAAGAGGATCATATCCGGACTCGAAACAGCTGTGAAATTCGGGCTGTTTCTCAAAATTGATGCTCAACAGTTGTTCGAAATGCCGGCCGTAGTTCTGCTCGATAACGTAGGATTTTCCAACCTGGCGGGCTCCGGATAGAACGAGCGGTTTTCGCCCTTTCTCATCCTTCCATTTAAGAAGCGTCTCTTCAATGAATCTTTTCATGGGTTTATTATAAATATTTTTGAACGAAATACAAGGTTTATTCATTTAATTTTGACTGAATTTGATATCTATTTTGAACATAGGAGGACGTTTCTTGATTTTATACGTTTCCGGAATCCCAGTTTCAGAGGGATAGTGCCGTAGAGGGGAAAAGGGGGAGGGACAAGTGACTAAAGTGAGCTAAAGTTTCTGGAAAAGACCCCTCGACCCCTCAAATCCATGCCCGTGGCAGGCATGCCTTGAATCCTTGAGTCCCCGCCCCCTTGAACCCTCGAATCCTTGAATCCTCGGATCCTTCTTTTAGACAAACTGTGTACTTTCTTTCCCAACAATTAAGTACTTTATTACACACTTCCCGCCCGCCAGGGGAACTCATCCGCTGAATTTACCGCCCATCCGACCGTTCGTCACTCTTTTCCTACCGTTCGTCACACAATCGGCCGGTTCCATGGACTTGACACGGGATTTGCTGTTTCTTTGTCGTAAGGAAAATCGAAATGAACATCGAAGGATTAAAAACCGTAATGCCAAAGTCATATCAGCTTTAGCAGATCTGCAGATCGTGTTCTTTAGTTTGAACGTAGCGAAATGACGCCTTAAAGGGAAAGCCATAGCCGGGTTTTATTGAAGCGTGTACCGCCATCTGACAGCGTTCGCAAATCACACTGGGGGAGAGGTGCGCCTAAATCAAACGCATAAAAACGATAAGATCGGAAAGGGGGAAAAGATGACACGAAAGAGGTTAAAACCCAGGTATATTTCTATTTGTGTTTTAATGGTTGGGCTGGCTATTGGTTTTGGTTGGCAAACCAATACCGTCCATGCGCGGATTTCTCTATCGGGCCTGCAGGCTCAGATTACTGAGCTGCAGCAGGAGGATGTAGACACCGCCAACCAGCTTATCATCGAAAATGTGGTGGCCACGGAAAGCACGCTGGATATCGATGGCGTCAATTTTGGTGGTTCACCAGTGGTCACTATCGGTGCAGCGGGTGAATATACCGTTACGGTGGATAGCTCCACTGGTACCGCAATCAATGCAACCGTGTCGCCACCCCTTGTTCCCGGAACCTACTTGCTAATCGTAGCAGCAATAGCAGCCCCCACGCGTTCTCAATTTGACGCGATGGACTTTACTGTCGGGGCGGTGGGCCCGGAAGGACCGAAGGGAGAACCCGGCCCGGAAGGACCGCAGGGTGAACCCGGACCTCAGGGACCACCTGGGGCCGATGGGGCATCGCCCGCCGTGGTAACAGAAATTAAAACAGTCCTTTGCGACTATATCGACGGAAACGATGACACCCTTCCCACGCTGTGCATGGAATGCGGGAATGGCGTCGCAGAATATTCAGAGGAATGCGACGAC
>CAZWAE010000331.1:0-3661 GCA_964631805.1 uncultured Desulfobacteraceae bacterium
AAAACGACCCGGATTGATCCTGAACGATTATATTTTAGGGAGTTTCAAGAACTCGCGGAGCCGGTGAATCAGATGATCGAGGAGATAAAAAAAACAGACGCGCAATTGCACCGTCAGCAGGCGCATCTTGAGGAGGTGGTGAAAAGCAGAACTGCGGAACTCCAAAAGGAGATTGAAACCCACCGAATGACCGCAGCAGGATTGGCGGAAAGGGAATCCACACTTAATAGCATCTTCAGGGCCGCACCGGTGGGAATTGGTATGGTGAAAGACAGGGTTTTTACTCAGATAAACGATAGAATTAGCGAGATGTTGGGCTATTCGCAGAAGGAACTGCTGGGCAAGGGTGCGAGGATGGTGTACCCCACCGATGAGGACTTCGAATTTGTCGGCAGGGAGAAGTACCGGCAGATTACCGATAAAGGGACGGGAACGGTTGAGACCCGGTGGCTCCATAAAGATGGCAGAATCCTCGATATCCTGTTGAGTTCCACGCCTTTGAATGTGGGGGATTGGTCCCAAGGGGTGACATTTACAGCGTTGGATATCACAGAGAGAAAAACAGCCGAACGGGCGCTGAAAAAAAGCGAGGAGAAATTCCGGAATATATTCGAAAATTTTAAGGACGTGTATTTTGAAACCACCCTGGATGGCACCATTAAAAACACGAGTCCCTCCGGAGCCGATTTTTCAGGTTACCCAATTCCGGAGCTTATCGGCAAGGGTGTTGACATCCTGTATTTCGACCCCAGAGATTGCGAAAACCTCATGATGGCGCTTAAAACCAGAGGTCGGGTCAGGGATTATGAAGTCCTGTTCCAGAAAAGAACGGGTGAACCCTATGACGTTTCCATAAATGCGGACCTTTCTCTCGACGAGGAGGGTATCCCGGATGGGTTGACCGGAACCATACGGGATATCACGCAGCAAAAAAGGATGAAGGAACAATTGCAGCGATCCAGAAAGATGGAATCGCTTGGCATTATGGCCGGGGGAATTGCCCATGACCTGAACAATATTTTGTCTGGTGTGGTCAGCTACCCTGATCTTCTGTTGGTGGATCTTCCCACCGAAAGCCCCTTGCGAAAACCCATCGAAACCATAAAAGATTCGGGAAGACGGGCCGCTGATGTCGTCTCGGACCTGCTCACCGTTGCAAGGGGGGTTGCTTCAGGCAAACAGGTTCTAAACCTGAATGATATCATCAAGGAATACCTGGATTCGCCGGAGCACAAACGCCTCGGAAACGATCATCCCGGCGTTCGATATATCGACGAGCTGGAAACCGATTTGCTGAACATCGCCTGCTCCTACCCGCATATGAATAAAATATTGATGAACCTCGTTTCCAATGCATCAGAATCGATCGTAAGAGGGGGGCAGGTGACGATCACGACGGAAAATCGATATCTAGCCGAGCCGCTCGCAGGTTATGCCGAAGTACAAGAAGGCGAATATGTCCAGCTAATGGTGGCTGACACCGGTTCCGGGATCTCTCCCCAGGATATCGACCGGATCTTCGAGCCGTTTTATACCAAGAAGGTGATGGGGCGAAGCGGGACCGGACTCGGGCTGACAGTGGTCTGGAATACGGTTCAGGAACACAATGGGTACGTCATTGTGACCAGCCATCGGGACGGAACGCGGTTTGAGCTTTACTTTCCAGCCACCCGGGATAGTATGGTGGTTGCTGACAGGAAGATTGCCATTGATGAATACACCGGAAACGGCCAGACCATACTGGTTGTCGATGATGAGCCTTATCAGAGGGAGATTGCATGCGGGCTGCTCTCCAAATTGAACTACTCGCCGGTGGCGGCGGCAAGCGGCGAAGAGGCGGTGGAATATCTGAAACATCATTCGGTGGATTTGGTGATCATCGATATGATCATGCCACGGGGTATTGACGGCACCGAGACCTACAAAAGGGTGGCCAACCTTCATCCCGGACAAAAAGCGATAATTGCAAGCGGTTTTGCGGAGACAGAGAATGTTAGAATTGTTCAGAAAATGGGCGCCGGAGCTTTTATAAAAAAGCCTTATACCCTGGAAAAAATTGGTGTGGTCATCAGGGACGAGCTCGATGCACCGGGATGAATACCCGTTTTCATGATTTTCAATCCAATCATTTTTCGGTTGGCTGTGCGGAATCGAACAGTTTATTTTTCCCGGAGCCAACTCCTTTAACAGATACAATCCTTGTTTTGGTGGGAACTCGACAGGAATGAACTGAGGGGGAATGTATGAAGGTAAAATATGCTGTTTGTGCCATACTGATCTCATTTATTTTAGCCGGCACCCTGTATGGTCGTGCCCTTTTTGAAAGCGGGGTTATAGACCAGAAGGCCGTAAGCGTAACCGTTTACAACAACAACCTGGGTCTTATCAAGGAGATCAGGAATATCGAGTTGACCTCCGGGCAGGGGGAGTTGAGATTCATGGATGTCCCTTCCCACATCATGCCGGAGACGGTCCGGGTCGTTTCCCTCAACCATTCAAAATCGTTTTCCATTTTAGAACAGAATTACGAATATGACCTGATGGATGCCGGCAAGCTTCTTGATAAATATGTGGGCAAGGAGATCAAGATCGTCGATTTCAACAAGTTCAAAGATCGAAAGGAGGTTGTTGCTGCGACATTGCTGAGCAACCATAAGGGGCAGACGTATCGGATCGGTGAGGAGATTTATCTGGGGCACCCCGGGTATAAAGTGCTGCCGGAACTGCCGGAAAACCTTGTCGCTAAGCCCACACTGGCCTGGCTGTACGAAAACCGCGAAAACAACGCCCATCAATTGGAGGTCACCTATCTGACACGGAACATAAGCTGGCGGGCCGATTATGTGATGGTCCTCAACAAAAATGATACGACAGGGGATCTGTCGGGCTGGGTCACCCTGGACAACAAAAGCGGGGCGGCGTACCGCGATGCCACTTTGAAGCTGGTGGCGGGAGAAGTCAACCGGGTCCAGGAAATGCGGTCCCAAAGGGTTTATGCCATGGAAGCCATGAAATCGGCGGCTGCGCCCCAATTCGAGGAAAAGGGTTTTTTTGAGTACCACATCTACAATCTTCAGCGGAAGACCACCATAAAAGACAAACAGATCAAGCAGGTTCGCCTGCTTGAAGCGGACAGGGCCGGTGTGAAAAAGGAATTGCGGGTTGCCGGGAAAAGGCATTATTACAACAGGAAATATCATGCGGATCGGTCCAAACAACCGGTGAATGTCTATATCAAATTTGAAAATTCAGAGAAAAATCGTCTGGGTATGCCCCTGCCGGCGGGGATCATGCGGCTTTACAAGGAGGATGACGATAAAAGCATCCAGTTTGTCGGCGAGGACCGGATTCCTCATACCCCCAAAGATGAGGAGGTGCTTCTGAAGGTCGGTGAATCTTTTGATGTGACGGCCAATCGGGTTCAGACAGACTACCGGAAGATAACCTCCACGCTTCATGAGTCGGAATGGGAGTTGATCCTGAAAAACCATAAAGACCATGACGTGAGCGTTGCCCTCATTGAACCGTTGCAGGGAAACTGGCGGATCATCTCCCACAGCCATCCGTATACAAAGACGGATGCTTTTACCATTCGATTTGATGTGGCGGTTCCCAAAGATGGGAAGGTCAAGGTGAAGTATCGGGTGAAGACCGGGATATA
>CAZWAE010000332.1:0-3622 GCA_964631805.1 uncultured Desulfobacteraceae bacterium
ATATATCGCAACCTGCCGATTTATAAAGGATTAAAAATGTATATCTCTATCGGATGGGAAATAGGATATGCCTGCAGTGGGTAATCGAAAAACCGTGGGGAAATTGCAGGTGGGTTACAGTGAGAGATGGTAATGTTCAAGAAGTACTTTATCTGTCGGTAAAGAAAAAGAAACTGGATCCCCACATGCGTGGGGATGAACCGGAACCCAACCCAACAAACGCAATGAACCCGAGTGTTCCCCACATGTAGACATTTGCCGAATTGTGCAAACAGACCCGGTAAGAATCGATCTCTTTGGTGGCGGTGGTAAGGAAAAACAGGCGGTCCGGCGCTAATAAAGAAAGAATGTCAGGGTTCCCTGACCTGGCAGCTTGTCACTTCTTTGGACCGGTGAATAAAAGTCTTGTCAAAGGTGAGGAAGGCATCGTGCCGGTGACTTGCCACAAGGTGCATGGCATCGGCGAAGTCGAGCCCCGATTCGTACATCCGGAGAACCCGGCTCATATTTTCAGGGCTGTTCACATGAACATTTGGGAGACCCAGAAGTTTGATAAAAGCCGGCCGGATATTGTCCGGTTTGAATTTGTAAGCAAAACGGAGCACCCACTCGGTTTCCAGAATGACCGTATCGGCGATGAAGATCTGTTCATGGGTGCAAACCTCTTTGGCTTTCAGAAACTGCTGTTCATCATCCCGGGTTAATAGCCTGACAATGATATTGGTATCAACCCCGATCATGGCCGGACTCCTCCGCACCCCGGCGAACTGCCTCTTGCATATCGTCAAGCGTCTTTCGCTTGCCGCTATAGCGGAGACAGGCGGCCACCTCCTCGATTTCGGTTTTCGGAAAAGGGCCCGCCGGTTTGAGCAATACTCCGTCACCGGTATCTATAGCCTCAAACCGCTGCCCCGGCTCCCAGTGGTGGGACATCCGTATGGGGTTGGGGATTATGACCTGACCTTTGCTTGAAAGAACCGTGGTTGCCATTGGTTGTCTCCTGGTAAGATTTGGTAAGAACAAAATAGGGTGAATTAGAATCGTTGTCAAGTACTTGAAAACGGGATCTGAAAATATGACATCAGATCGTGAAGAGGCCGCCATGGACACATCAGATCAATAGCGCCAGCCTCGGTTTTAAGAGGTGATCCGCCACATGGGTATCCCGCATGAATTTTACCAGATATCGGTGAAGTTCCACGGCAACCTCGGGGTGATCTGAAATGATATCCTTCTGCTGGCCGGGATCCCGGGAAAGGTCATAGAGTTTTGACTGTTTTTTTTGCGGGCTGTAAAGAAGGGAATGGCGTTCGGTGGTGATGGTTGTCACCGTTGGAACCTTGAGCATGCGAAGGAAATTGTCCACCGATCGAACCGGATCACCGGGATTGGCAAAAGGAATGCTGCTGACGGTAAATTCGCGACCACCGATGGACGAATCCTTTATTTGAGGTAGAAGCGACATGCCTTCGACATCGTCGGGGATGTCACAGCCCAGAAGTTCCAGCACGGTCGGCATTACATCGACGGCGGAAGTCAACTGTCCGTATGTCCCCGCCGGGATGCCCGGGAGGTATATGGACAAGGGAATATGGGCAATCTCTTCATACAGCGGAGAATAGGCCCATATCCCGCCTTCGATCTGTTTGTCCCAGTCATCCAGTGTCGGGTATTCTCCATCCGGTCCTTTCTCGTACACCATCTTTCCAAACAACCCGCCGTGCTCTCCGAAGTAAAAACCGTGATCCGAAGTAAAGATGATGGCGGTGTTCTCCATGAGGCCCATATTCTCAACCTGCCGCAGCAGATACCCCACCCATGTGTCCACCATGGTGATCTCTCCGCAATAGGTGGCATGCGCCTTATCAAGCCGGTCCCTCGTGAAGCCCGGCACCTCCTTCCAGCACCCGTAGATCGGTTCGATGATCTCTCCGTCGTAGTCCGGCCGATAGATCTCGGTGTAGTAGGCAGGGGCATCCCAGGGCTCATGGGGATCCCAGGTGTCGACGTACAGGAAAAAGTCCTCCTTGTAATGCCGCTCCAGCCAGCGGACCGCTTTGATAAAAGTTCGGGGTGCGTTGTAATCCGATTCGAAGCGCCACGCCGCCCGCGTATCCTGTGATTCGTGCCGCCCGTCCTTCAATCGTTTTGCCCCGGAACCCTCCTGGCCGATGTTCATGAAAAAGCTTCTGAAACCCCGGTCGTAATTCATGCCGTCCCTCAGATAGAAGGGTGTGTCCACCACCGCCGCCGTGTGCAGTCCTTTGGCGGAAAGGATTTCCGCCAGGGTGGTCACCTTGGAAGGAAGGGGCGCCCATCCCAGAAAGGAGAGAGTCCACCGTCCCGTGAAATGGTCGGCACGGGTGGGCATGGTTGGGAAAGCGGCCGCGTAATGCCTCTGAAACAGGACCGATTTGGCTGCCAGCATATCCAGGGATGGGGTTTTGATCTGCTTGTTGCCGTAAGCTCCGATGTGATCCCTTCTGAAGCTGTCCGAAGTTATCCAGATAACATTCATTGTGAGCTTCCTACTTTGATACGGATGTTGCTGAAAATGAGAAAACATCCGGTAATGAAACGGAACAATCCAAGGTCGACTGAATATCACCTATACACCTTTTTAGAGTTGAATACAGCAATAGAATTGAAATTCAAAAGCGGTTTCGGCTTCCAAACGGGTAGGAACTAGAGCGCTATCGCGGCATCCGTTGACATTCCCGCCGGATTGTATGGTATATGAGTGTGTGCCGTGATGGTGCCGTAATGGTGCCGGAACAAATCGTTATAACGGTTTGTTGCGTGACCCTATACTGGCGGAAAGGAAAGAGTATGTCCGGGATCAGATCCGACAGGCAGGACGGCGGGCATGTCTGTCCGCATAAATTTGCGTTCATACTGGACAACTGGGTTCGAAAGCTGCTCCAGAACCCCGGGAAAATCGTGGGAACCCATATCGGCAAGGGCGATACGGTGGTCGATATGGGCTGCGGACCCGGATTTTTCACCATCGAAATGGCAAAACGGGTGGGAGAATCGGGAAGGGTGTACGCCGTTGACCTCCAGGAGGAGATGCTCGATCATGTGAAACAAAAAGCGAAAAAACATGGCCTAGCCCAGCGAATATCCTGTCACCGGTGTGGACCTGACCGTATCGGACTGGACTGCCGGGCCGATTTTATTCTGGCCTATTATATGATTCATGAAACCCCCGACCCGGCCCTGTTTTTTGACGAAATCAAAACGATGTTGGCCGATGGGGGCAGGTTGCTGGCCGTTGAACCATGGATGCACGTCAGCCGGGGAGACTTCGACCATATGATTGAGGTTGGCCGGAACGCCGGTCTGAATCTTGTCGGCCGTCCCGGGAAAAAGGGGGGGCGAAGCGCGCTTTTTTCGTTGTGAGTCATATCGCCATTCACAGAAGTTGGTCCTGGAATGGAAACGGTAATGCAGCAACAGGGCCTTCAAATTTTGCCATCTGTGCAGTTAGCTATCCGCTAATGGCTAAATGCTAAATGCGCAGGCACGAATTTTTTCGGCCTATCATTTATTCGACAGGAACGCTGAAAGGAGACATTCATGGAAAAGGAAGTATTGGTCAAAATTATCCGGAAACGGTTGG
>CAZWAE010000333.1:0-3595 GCA_964631805.1 uncultured Desulfobacteraceae bacterium
GACGCGTTTTTTGTCTGCTCCGCCGCCGTCCGGTAAAAGGCCTGTCCTCTCTTTTCAAGCAGTATGGCCTGCTTCAATATCTCCGTTGCTTTTTCCTCGTTCGACATCCGCGTCTCCTTATGGTGAGATCTTCCCTTGGGTATTTTTCCGCCACCGCTACGGGCGGAATTCGTTCACTTCAATTTGCAGGTTTCTGCCATTCGTTCCATTTTGCGAAGACCGATATCCGATCCTAGACCCGGTATTTTTTTCCGGAACTTTGGGAAATATAATCGCCGATCTTACGGGTGTCAACGGATTTAACCCGCCAGAATTCCCCCCTCTCCGATCCGGGTCGGCGTCACCGTCACAAATCGGTTCTTCAACCGATCTTTTCCCTTGAGCAGTACCGGTATGTAATTGGAACTGAATCCTTTCAACATGCCGCTTGCGCGTTCCCTCTTATCCTCGACCAGTATTTCAAGCGGCTGGCCTATAAATTTTCCGTAAAACGCCGTTTTCTTTTCTTCCCCAAGTTTTCGAATCTCCCGGGATCTTGCCTTGCTCACCTCCGGGGGAACCTGTCCGGAAAAACGTGCGGCAGGGGTACCGGGCCTGGCCGAAAAGGGAAATACGTGCAGGTAGGCGATGGGAATCGATTCAATGAGGGTACGGGTGTTTTCAAAGGCCCGGTCGGTTTCTCCCGGAAAGCCCACCAGAACATCCATGCCGATGGCAGCATCGGGAATCCTGCGGATGACGGAATGGACCCGTTTTTCGATTTGCCTTGCCGTGTAGGGCCGCTTCATCCTGGCCAGGATCCCATCATCTCCGCTCTGCAGGGGGATATGAAAGTGATGGCAAAAGGTGTCCGAGGCCGCCACGCATTCGATGATTTCTTCGGTCATCTCCTGGGGTTCGATGGAACTGAGCCGTACGCGGGGAATAGGTCGGCGCGCGGCGATCTGTTCCAACAACGCCGGCAGATCGGTCGGCGGGTCGAGATCGGTGCCGTAGCATCCAAGGTGGATCCCTGTCAACACGGCCTCGAGACGGGATCCCCTTCCCAGCGCCTCCAGATGGGCCAGCACATCGCCGGGCGGCATGCTCCGGCTTCTACCGCGGGTATGGGGGACGATGCAGTAGGTGCAGAAGGCATCACAGCCGTCCTGGATTTTTAGGAAAGGCCGTGTGCGGTTTCCGAAAACCGGAGCGTTGACGATATCAAATCGCCTCCTCCGGCCGATATCGCTTTTCGTGGGAGAGGAAAAACCGGGCGATCCGGTTGGCGGGGATTCCAGAAGCCGGGGGATGTTGTGTTTATCTGCCTGGCCGACGATATCGTGCACGCCGGCAATTTTTGCGATATCCGATGGTGATACCTGGGCGTAGCATCCGGTGGTAACGATTCTGGCAGCGGGGTAGGTCCGGGTCGCCTTCCGAATCGCCTGCCTTGCCTGCATGGAAGCTTTTCCGGTGACGGTGCAGGTGTTGATCACCACAAGATCCGGATCCTGATCCGCCCCGGTCGGGGTCCATCCCAGCGCTTCCAACTGTCCGGACAGCCCGTCCGATTCATACTGGTTGACCTTGCATCCCATGGTGATGATGGTATAGCGCTTCATGCGGCCTCATCGGGGAGTTCGATCAGGCCCGCTCCCAGCACCTCATCCTGATGGTAGAATACCGCTGCCTGGCCTGGGGTGATGGCCGTTTGCACCGTCTCGAAACGGATGGATGCTTTCTGTTTGTCCGTGGGGGTCAGGAGAGACGGGATCGCATGGCTGCGGTAACGCACGCGCGTTTGTACCCGGACCGGTTCAACGGGCATCGGGCAGATCCAGTTGACATCCACCACACGGCAGGTGCGCGTCCCCAGCTCTTTTTTAAAGCCGACCACCAAACGGTTTCTGGCCGTATCCAGGCTTTTCACGTAATAGGGCTCGGTTGCCGGGCAGTTGATTCCCCTGCGCTGCCCCACGGTGAAAAGATGAAGCCCCGAATGTTCGCCGATGACATTTCCCCTGCTGTCTTCGATCAGACCCGGCCGGGGGGTGAACCCCTTTTGGCTGGTCAGGAATTCGCCATAGGTTCTGTTGCGGATAAAGCAGATGTCCTGGCTTTCGCTTTGGGTCAACGGCTTAAGGCCTTTTTCTTCGGCAAATGCAATGACCTGGGATTTGGTCATCTCCCCAAGCGGAAAACGGGCGGCGGAAAGTTGGTCCTGGTTTAGAAAACCCAAAAAATAGGATTGGTCCTTCTTGCGGTCGATCCCCCTCCGAAGGTGATACCGGCCCTGTTCATCGCGGAAACGCCTTGCGTAATGGCCGGTGGCGAGTGAATCGGCCCCCAACTTTTCCGCAAGCCGCAGGATTTTGCCGAACTTGATCCTGGGATTGCAGATCATGCAAGGATTTGGCGTCCTGCCGATCCGGTAGGTTTCGACAAAATAATCGACCACATGTTTTTGAAACGACTCCCGGCAGTCGACCACTTCGACCGATATCCCGGTTTGGTCGCCGATCTTTGAGATATGGTCGGCAAGCCGGTATGACTCATTGGCCGGATGCCCCTTAACCGATGGCGATCCCGGCATCTCTCCTTCGTAGCCGTGAATAAAATGAATGCCAACGACGTTGTGACCGCTGTTTTTCAACAAGAAAGCGGTCACCAGAGAATCCACACCGCCGCTGACGGCCACGGCTGTCAGGGAAGACATCTAG
Organism: uncultured Desulfobacteraceae bacterium; assembly: GCA_964631805.1. Classification (GTDB taxonomy): domain Bacteria; phylum Desulfobacterota; class Desulfobacteria; order Desulfobacterales; family CAZWAE01; genus CAZWAE01. The sequence continues at coordinate 2,703 of CAZWAE010000333.1, forward strand.
AAAAAAGCCTGGTTGGTGGGTCTTGCGACCATGGCGCGGGTGGGGCAGGCAGGGATACACAGTTCACAGACGCTGCATTTTTTCTGATTAAAATCGACCGACATTTCAGGGGGGGTGACCGAGAGCGCCCCGGTGGGGCAGACCGCGGTGCAGGCACCGCAGTGGGTGCATTTTTTCTTCGTGCGTTTTACTTCCTGGGAGGCGTTCTGGACCTTCACGTCCATGCTCTTCAGGTATTTGAGACCCTCCTTGAAATCCTTTCTGGACCCTGCAAGATCGAGCACCATGAGACCCTCTTTCCGTGGGAAAACTGAGGCGTTCAGGATGTTAAAGGTCAGGTTGAAGTCTTTCGCCAGGTAACAGACAATCGGTTTTCCTGCCGCTTTCTTTGAAAAACGCAGGATTAGAATTTTCGAGTACATTAAGATCCTCCGGGTGTTTTGAATTTCGAGGTCTTAAAATAATCGGTATCCCAACGGCTGTCAACATCTACCTCGATCTTCGGCACTGAACGGACACGCATCCGTTTTTGAGGGTTTCCGGGGCAGTTGATTAATCCTGATTTTAAAACTATAATGAAAAAAGCCCATCAAAATGAAGCGTATTTTTTAATGGCGATCGGTTTTGAAACAGGATTTCGAATGGTTGTGACAAGGGCTCGAGGGTTCAAGGAATCAAGGGGCCAAGGGGGTAATGAAGACCTAAAAGCAGCAATACAAGGCGTTAATAGGTGGGACTGTCAACAGGGGGGAAGGATCCTATAGCACCACCCATATCACTTGACCCATTCGTATCTCCAAAAGGTATCGTCCTTCACTTGAATCCTGGAATCCTCGACCCCTTGAATCCTTATTCTTGGTGCCGGGAAGCTAAACCAATTTTAGATGTCCCAT
>CAZWAE010000334.1:0-3590 GCA_964631805.1 uncultured Desulfobacteraceae bacterium
TGTTTTTTGAGGAGGATCTTTTGAAATGCCAGGATGGTCCCCTCTTCGGGCCTTTCGAAACGGCATCCCTCGTGTTCATTGATGGGGATCAGGTTGATTTTGGAACGCACGGATGAAAGAAGCCGGCCGAGTCTGCGGGCGTCTTCCATTGAGTCGTTTTCCCCCTTCAACAGGATATACTCGAAAGTGATGCGCCGGCCGGGCTTCAACGGATAATGGCGGCAGGCGTCGATCACCTGCTCTATGGGATATTTTCGATTGATGGGCATCAACCGGCTGCGGGTGTCATTGTCGGCGGCGTTGAGGGAAACGGCGAGCTTGATCTCTGTATCTTTCCCAAGGTCCCGGAATTTTGGAACGAGTCCTGCAGTCGATAGCGTGATCCTGCGGGTTGAAAATCCCATTCCCTCCTCCTTGAGGATCAGGGTTTCAACAGCCCCGATGACATTGTGGTAATTGGCCAGCGGTTCCCCCATTCCCATGAAAACAATGTTGGTCAGGCGCTTCGTGTCCGACGCCTTGATGGTGCGGGCGATGTCCCGCACCTGAGATATAATTTCTCCCTGGGTCAGGTTGCGCGAAAATCCGGTTTCCGCCGTGAGGCAAAACCGGCATCCCTGGGCGCAGCCGACCTGGCTGGAAATACAAAGGGTATACCGGTTTTTTTCCGGGATCAGGACACTTTCCGTGGTTTCGCCGTCCCGCAGCCTGAACAGAAATTTCTGGGTACCGTCCGTTGAGGTTTGAACCGTTTCGAGGTCAAGGCGTTTGATCTCGAATGCGTCGGCCAATTCTTTCCTCAGCGATTTCCCGATATCCGTCATGGCGTCGAAGCTGTCCACCTGCCGGTGGTAGACCCAACGGAGAATCTGACCGGTATGATAGGGTGCTGCGGCGCGTGTGGCCAGCCAGGCTGCCATCTCATCGCGCGACACATCCATGATGTCGGTTTTATTCATTGCAAGTGCCATTGACTGTGATATACTGTTTTATACCATTTATAGATAGTCACTATTTTGCTTGACATAGCATTATATTCCTATTAACTTCAAGTGTTTTAGGAATTCTCGTTTCCGGTGGTACTTTTATGTTTGAGAGCCTGAGCGACAAGCTGGATGCCGTTTTCAAAAAGTTGAAAGGGCACGGCAAGTTATCAGAAAAAAATATCGTGGACGGCCTTAAAGAGGTCCGAATGGCACTTCTTGAGGCGGATGTGCACTACCGTGTCGTCAAACGGTTTGTCGCCGGAATCAGGGAACGGGCACTGGGTCAGGAGGTGATGTCGAGCCTGACACCCGGGCAGCAGGTCATTAAGATCGTCAACGATGAATTGACCCAGCTCATGGGTGAACATCATGAAGAGTTGGATCTGTCCGGAACCCGGCCGGTATCCGTGATGCTGGTGGGGCTGCAGGGGTCCGGCAAGACCACCACAGCCGGCAAGCTTTCAATTCATATCCGGAACAAGGGGCTGAAACCCTATCTGGTGCCTGCGGATGTCTATCGGCCGGCTGCCATCGATCAGTTGAAAAAACTGGGTGAGCAGTTAAATGTTCCGGTGCATCCCTCCACCAGCGAGATGAATCCTGTGGGGATCTGCCTGGAAGCCAGAACTGCGGCCCAGCGGGAGGGGTGTGACACCCTTTTGCTGGATACGGCCGGACGCCTTCATATCGATGAAACCCTGATGGAGGAGCTGGTTCAGATTCAGGCGGCGGTGAACCCTTCCGATACGCTGCTTGTGGCGGATGCCATGACCGGCCAGGACGCCGTGAACATTGCAAAGGCCTTTAACGAAGCCTTGAATATCGGCGGTGTGGTACTCACCAAACTGGATGGCGATGCCCGCGGGGGGGCGGCACTTTCCATTAAATCGGTCACGGGTCGGCCGATCAAGTTTGTCGGTGTCGGGGAAAAGCTCAGCGATCTGGAACCGTTTCATCCCGAACGGATGGCCTCGAAGATCCTTGGAATGGGTGATGTCCTCACCCTGATCGAAAAGGCCCAATCGGTGGTAGACGAGGATAAGGCCGCCGAGCTGGAAAAAAAACTGAGGAAAAATCAGTTTACCCTGGAAGATTTTCGGGACCAGATGATTCAGATTCGCCAAATGGGTTCTCTTTCCGATCTCGTCAAGATGATACCCGGGATGGGCAAGGTCAAGCAACTTAAAAATCTTGAAGTGGATGAGGGCGAACTGGTCCGAATAGAAGCGATCATCAACTCCATGACACCGCAGGAAAGGCGGCAGCATACCATTATCAATGGGAGTCGTCGAAAAAGAATAGCCAGGGGAAGTGGAACACGGATTCAGGATATCAACCGGCTGCTAAAAAATTACGCACAGGTTGTAAAGATGATGAAGAAAATAAACAAGGGGGGGATGCGCGGCTTCGGCCGGGGCATGCTTCCGTTCTAGAGGAGAGAAAAATGGCGGTTAGAATCAGATTGGCAAGACATGGCGCAAAGAAAAGGCCTTTTTACCGGATCGTTGTCGCCGACGGCGAGAGCCCCAGGGACGGCCGGTATATCGAAAATGTAGGGACTTACAACCCTTTGAAGGATCCGGTGGAAGTTGTTATGAAGGCGGATCGTGTCAAGTATTGGATGGAGCAGGGCGCTTCACCGAGTGATACGGTTAAAAGCCTCATCAAAAAAGAGGGGTTGTTCGCGGAATCTGCATAACGTTTCTTACCCTTGTTCTCTAACAACCAGCAAAGGAGATGGAGCTATGAAAGAGCTGATCAGTTACATCGCGCGGGCATTGGTTGATAATCCGGAACAGGTTGCAGTATCGGAGGTGGAGGGAAATCAGACTTCGGTACTGGAACTAAAGGTGGCCAAAGAGGACCTGGGGAAGGTGATCGGAAAACAGGGACGGACGGCACGCGCCATGAGGACCATTTTAAGCGCCGCATCCGCAAAGATCAAAAAACGTACGGTGCTTGAAATTATCGAGTGACAGGAAATCAACGTCTGTTCAATCGTTTTTCATCCGTCTCCCAGTAGATTGTATGGCCGGAAAATTGTGTCTTCCCCTCCTGTGGGCGGGGCCGTATCTTTTTTTCAAGGGCCGATCCGGAGTTGATTGTGTCTCCCTCCTTTGCGCTGAATCCCAACGAAGGCGGCAAGCGGTCCCATCCGCCGCTTTCGAGTAATCCGGATTATGTCAGAATCGGGAAAATAGCGAAAGCCCATGGTTTGAAGGGCGCCCTCAAAGTTCATCCTTACGGGGAGACCTTTACGGTGTTGGCACCGGGTTTCTCCATTTTGGCCGTCGGGAAAGAGGGCCTGGAAATGGCGTACACCGTCAGTGAGGCAAAACAGGATAACCGGGGAGTTCTGGTCTTCCTGTCCGGCATCGAAAATCGTGACCAGGCCGAATCGTTGGCTGGGGCTGAGCTTTTCGTGGAGAAAAAACTGCTCCCCGAGCTTGAAGATGGCACCTATTACTGGTCCGATATCATCGGATGCGAAGTTTATTCGAAGGATGATGATTATATCGGATGTGTCGAGTCGATCATTCCCACCGCGGGTAATGACGTTTTTGTTGTAAAGAACGGAGATGACGAGGTATTAATTCCCGCTCT
>CAZWAE010000335.1:0-3490 GCA_964631805.1 uncultured Desulfobacteraceae bacterium
GCACCTGTGCGTCAAGGGCTGCCCGTATCAGATATTCACCCTCTTCAACGTCAATTTTTTTGTTTTGGGGCAGAAATACAACTTCATAGGTATTCATCTGGTTTCCTCTTTGTGACCCTTGGTTCCACCGCAATTTTGTTTATTGGCATGGAGGGTTTTATATCGGTTGGGGACACGCCCCGGATTCCAGCAGCGCATCGATTTTAGCATTGATCTGACTGTCGGTGGTATGTTTCAGGGTAATGGCTTTGGCCGGGCATTCGGCAATGCAGATCCCGCACCCCTGGCATGCAGATGGAGGTATCTCGGAAACGCCTTCCGAGTTAATAAACGGGGCGTTGAACGGACATTCCCGTACACAGACCAGGCAGGTGGCGCAAAGTTTCTCGTCCACCACCGCCACTGCCGCCGACGTGGTCATCTGTTCTCTGCTGAGTACCTTGAGTGCATGCTGGCCGGCACTTTTCGCCATGGTGATGGTCTCTTCCAAAAACCTCGGGCTATGGGACAATCCGGCTAAGAAAATCCCCGGGGAAGCAAATTCCACGGGACGCAGTTTGACGTGGGCTTCAAGAAAAAATCCTTCGTCCGTCCGAGGCAACTTCAACAGACGGCTGATCTGATCAGCGCCTGCACTGGGCCGGATCCCCGAACTGAGTACGACCACGTCCGGTTCGACACGGAAATCCTGATGGGAACCTCTGTCCGTAAAATCGACCGATAACACGCCCCTGATCTCCCTCACCACCGGTTTTTCCTCCGGAATATATCGAAAGAACATGGCGCCCTTTTTTCGCGCCTTGAGATAGTAAAGCTCTTTGAAGCCAGACGTCCTCATATCGCGGTACAGCACCACAACCTGTACGTCGGGATTGATCTCCTTTAACTTGATGCTGTTTTTTACCGCCGCCGAACAGCAGACCCTGCTGCAAAGCGGGAAGTCATCGCTGCGCGAGCCCACACACTGGATCATCACAACCCGATTGATCCGGCCGGCCCAATTGGGATCTTCGGCCATTCGACGGGAAAATTCCACCTGGGTGAACACTCGATCATCCCTGCCGTAGCGGTACTCAACGGGCTGGTACGGCTGTCCGCCGGTAGCGGCCACCACCGCCCCATATCGAACGTCCAAACGCTCCGAACCGCTTTCAATCGTTCCCCTGAATGCGCCGGTATGGCCGCCATGGTCCATCAGCTGGCTGTTCAAATGAAGGGTGATCTGGGGATGCCGCCTGATGCGTTCGTCAAGAAAACGGATCAGGCGCGCCGGAGAATTCCCCTCAAGGGTTTCGGTGAGATGACGGGCGAATCCACCCAACTGATCACTCTCCTCCACCAGGTGCGTTTGAAACCCCTGGTCGGCAATGATCAACGCCGCCGTCATACCGGCAACTCCGCCACCGATGACCAGCCCGCGGTTGACCACCGGGTAGCTGTTTTCAGTGAGCGGTTCCAATCGTACCGCTCTGGCCACGCTCGCCCGGATGAGTTCCTTGGATTTTTCGGTGGCCGCCGGATGATCATTCTGATGGACCCAGGAGCATTGGTCCCGAATGCTCGCAAGTTCGAAAAGGTATGGGTTCAGTCCCGCCTGGCGCAAGGTGTCCTGAAACAGCGGTTCATGGGTTTTGGGGGAGCAGGCAGCTACGACGACACGGTTGAGCCGGTGTTTGACGATCAGGTCCACCAGGGTTTGCTGAGTTTCGGTTGAGCATGAAAACATGAAATCGGTGGCGAAGGCCACATGGGGAAGCGTCTTGACATATTCCACTACCGGAGGGATATCCACCACTCCGGCGATGTTGGTCCCGCAGTGGCAGACAAATACGCCCACCCTCGGTTCCCGGTCCAGGGAGCCCTCGGTGGGCTTCTCGTCAACCGTTACGGCGCTATGCCTGGCACTGCTGATGAGCACCGCCGCTTCGGCGGCTGCCGCACCTGCCTGTATGACGGTTTCCGGGATGTCTTTCGGTGATTCAACGCCACCACAGGCAAAAACACCCGGCCGGGATGTGGAAACCGGCGTATCGAATGCAGCCTGAAGAAATCCGTATGGATTGCTGACGATGCCCAGTTTCGTGGCAAGTTCGGCAAAGCCGCTGGACGGTTTGAATCCGCTGGACAACACTACCAGATCATATTCCTCCTCTTTTTTACGATTGAGGTGATGGTCAAATGTTTCGATTATCAGGTTCTCGTTTTGCGAATTGAGGTAAACCTGGGAGATCATGGAGCGGCGGTAGATGACGCCTTGGCGGTACCTCGCCCGATCCACGTAATCATCAAATCCCTTCCCCTGGGCACGCACGTCCATAAAATAGATGGTCGCCTCCGTGTCCGGTTCATGATTCCGGGTCATCACCGCCTGTTTGGTGGCATGCATGCAGCAGACGGAGGAACAAAAGGGCCGGTTTCTGGAAGCGTCTCTGGACATGACGCATTGGATCCATGCCACTTTTTTGGGGATCTCTCCATCGGAGGGCCTTTTGACATGCCCCCCAAAGGGTCCGGTGGCGGAAAGCAGACGCTCGTACTGGAGAGAGGTCACCACGTTGCGATACCGTCCATAACCGAATTCGCCCTCCTTCTCCGTGAGGGCCAGTTCAAAACCGGTGGAGATGACCACGGCGCCTGCTGCCAGTTGGACGGTTTTCGGCTTCTGTTTGTAATCCACTGCTTTTGCCGGGCAGATCTTCTTGCAGATGCCGCATTTTCCCTTGTTCAGGTAGAGGCAATGGTCCGCATCCAGGGCGTATTTCAATGGGACGGCCTGGGGAAATGTCAGAAATGCCGCCTTTCTTTTAGACAACGCCCCGTTAAAGGCATCCGCCACTTTTTTGGGGCATTTTTCGGCACACTGCCCGCAAGCGATGCACTTTTCCTCATCGATGTATCTGGGAAGCACCTCGACACGGGCCGAGAACCGGCCGGGCTCCCCCTCGAGGTCGAGCAAACGGCAGTGTGTCATGATCTCGATATTGGGATTTCCCGCCGCCTGAACCAGTTTCGGAGAAAACATGCAGGTGGAGCAGTCGTTGGTTGGAAAGGTTTTATCCAGCTGCGCCATGGTGCCGCCCAATGTATGGGATTTCTCCAGCAGATACACATAAAAACCGGTGTCCGCAAGATCCAGGGCGGCCTGGATTCCGCCGATTCCGCCACCAACGACTATGGCTTTGCCAATGGGGGGGAGAACCGAGGGTGTCATTTGGATTTTCTCTCGTACCGGTTGATCATCGGGTAAAGCTCCTTTAATGGAGAATTCACATCAACCCCTTTTCTGAAAGCAGCGGGACGGGATCGGTGATATGGGTCTTGAATCGTTTCCGCGGGGTATCCCCCCCAAATGCCAGCCGCAGCAATTCGGTGAAATAGAATACCGGGGCAGCAGGCCCGCCGATCTCCTTTTGAATGAGGTCCAGGTTGATCTGGCACAGGGGGCAGGACACCACAATCGCTTCCGCCCCCGCCTGAATGGCCTTCTGAA
>CAZWAE010000336.1:0-1519 GCA_964631805.1 uncultured Desulfobacteraceae bacterium
ATCCAGTATCCAGCATCCGATAACCGAAACCCGGCTTGCAGCTTCGTTGTGATGGACCAAAAGAAAGATGAAAATTATGAACGGTGAAGACACACACGGCCAGTTGATAAAGTATGCAAGCGACCTGAACCATCAGGTAAAGGCGCTCAAACAGAAAAATGCGGAACTCCGAAAAGCCAGGAACGAGCAGGAAGCAAAAGTTAAAGAGCGAACCGCCGCGCTTGTGGCGGCGAACAAAAACCTGGAAATGCAGATGAGGCTTCGGCAGATGGCCCTGGAAAAAAACGAGGAACTGATCGAAAAGCTGCATCATGCCCTTGAGGATGTCAGGGTCCTGAGCGGATTGATCCCCATCTGCGCCCACTGCAAAAACATCCGTGATGATGAAGGTTTCTGGTGCCGGATCGAGGACTATCTCCAGGCCATGACGCCGGCCCAATTCAGCCACGGGATCTGCCCGGATTGTCTCGAAAAACACTACCCGGATTTCGATTCCGGCAGCATAAATCCTTAACCTCGGGAGACCTGTAACATGTCGACTTCAAAAGCTCAGGACGGTTTTTTAAGCTTTTTTAGGATCGGATACTTGAGAAATATCCTGCTGGTATCGCTGCTTGTCACCACCGCCCTGCCGGCATATGACGCTTTTTACATCTACCCCTCTTTTACCCGGCAACTGGTTCGCAACACGGAAGACGATGCGGTCCGCGTGGCGCAGTATTTGACAGGCGAACTGCTCGGGGATGTAACGGAGATCAACTATGAATATGAAACCATTAAAAACTTTGACAAGATCAGAAGGCTTTTGGACGATTTCGGATTGATGAAGGTAAAGCTTTTCTCGGACAAAGGTGAAATCATTTATTCAACAGAACCGGGAGAAATCGGAAGGTTGAACAAAAACAATTATTTTTTCAAGGAGGTGGCCAAAGGAAACGTCTATACCAAATACATACGGAAAAACGGGATTTCCGCAGAAGGTCAGCGGTTCGAAGCGGATGTGGTGGAAACCTATGTGCCCATCCGGAAAGAGAAAAAATTCATCGGCGCCTTTGAGCTGTATTACGATATTTCCAAAAGAAAGGCGGAACTGGACGGGCTGTACCGGAAATCCTCGGTGGTGCTGGCGGGCATGGCCGTTATCTTTTTGCTGACCATACTGCTTGTTCTGAACAACCTGGCAAAAACCAGGCGCCGCCGCAGGCAGGCGCTGCAGGAGCTTGAAGAGAGTGAAGCCAGGTTTCGGGACATCTCCTTCAGCATGGCGGACTGGGTCTGGGAAGTGGATGCGGAGGGGAGATATACTTTTTCCTCGGGCAATTCGAAGAAAGTAATCGGCTACGGGCAGAAAGAGCTTATCGGGAAGACACCCTTCGATTTCATGCCTGAAGATGAGGCGGAAAGCATAAGAAAAAAATTCGGGGAGATATTGTCCGGAAGAAAACCCATCGTTGATTTGATGAACTGGAACCTGAAAAAGGACGGTACCCGCGTTTGCCTGCTCACAAACGGTGTGCCG
>CAZWAE010000336.1:1619-3443 GCA_964631805.1 uncultured Desulfobacteraceae bacterium
GATCCCTTTGTTGTATACGACAACAAGGGGCAGGTGACCTACCTGAACCCTGCGTTTACGGAAATATTCGGCTGGACATCCGAAGAACTGGCCGGGAAACGGATCGATTTTGTTCCGGAGGAAGCGGTGCCTGAAACCCAAAAGGCGATCAAGGCGGTGTTTGATGGTGAGAACCTGACATGGTTTGAAAGCCGGAGACTCACCAGGGACGGCCGTGTTCTCGATGTCCGGATCGGGGCGGCCATGCTCCGGGATGAGGGCGGGGCACCCGCGGGCATCGTGGTCAATCTTCAGGACATCACCGCGCAAAAACAAACCCAGGCCGAACTGGAAGGGGCGAAAAAGGCCGCCGAGGCCGCCAGCCGGGCCAAAAGCGAGTTTTTGGCCAACATGAGCCACGAGATCCGAACCCCCATGAACGGGATCATCGGCATGACGGAATTGACCCTCGATACCGACCTGAACCCCGAGCAGCGGGAATATCTCAACATGGCAAAGATGTCCGCTGATTCGCTGCTGGCCCTGATCAATGACATCCTTGATTTTTCCAAGATCGAAGCCGAAAAACTGGAGCTGGAAACCATCGATTTCAACCTGCGCAACACCCTTGAAAATGCCGCCGACACCCTGGCCTTAAAGGCCCACGAAAAGGGGTTGGAGCTGGCCTGCCACATCCGGCCGGACGTGCCCTCCGCCTTGATCGGCGACCCGGGCAGGCTCCGCCAGATTATCGTCAACCTGGCGGGGAACTCCCTCAAGTTCACCGGGCAGGGGGAGGTCGTCCTCCGGGTCGAAACGGAAGCCGAATCGGACGGTTCGGTGCTGCTCCATTTCATGGTATCGGACACCGGCATCGGGATCCCGAAAGACAAGCTGGGCTCCATATTTGAAAGTTTCGAGCAGGTGGACGGTTCCACCACGAGAAAATACGGCGGCACCGGTCTGGGACTCTCCATCTCCCGGCAGCTCGTGGAACTGATGGGGGGGCGGATTTGGGTGGAAAGCCCGAACCCATTTCAGATGGAAACCGGCTCCGAACTTAAAAAAAATGGCCAATCGCCAACAGCCGGCGGCCGAGTCCAGGGGGGACCGGGGAGCATTTTCCATTTTACGGCCCCCTTCAAGGTGGGCAGCCCCCAGCCGGCCGGCTTCCTGCCGGTTGACCGGCAGGCACTTTCCGGGTTGCACGTCCTTGTCGTGGACGACAACTACACCAACCGCGTGCTGCTCCTCGAGATGCTGGCCGCCTGGAGCCTCGATCCGTCAGCCGCGGTCGGGGGCGAAGAGGCCCTTGCCATGGCGGATCTGGCGGTTCAATCCGGAAATCCCTACCGGCTGGTGTTGCTGGACATGCAGATGCCGGGAATGGATGGGTTTGAGGTGGCCAGAAGGATCAAGACCGCCCCTTCCGGCGCGGGCATGAAAATTATCATGCTCTCCTCCGTGGGATTGCGGGGGGATGCCCTGCGCTGCAGGGATGCGGGAATCTCCGGATATCTGAGCAAACCCGTAAAACAGACCGACCTTCTGGATACTATCATGATGACCATGGGCCTTGGAGATGAAACAAAACCGGCGGTCATCACCTCCCACACCGTTCAGGAGGCGCGGGAAAGGTTGACCATCCTGCTGGCCGAAGACAATGCCATCAACCAGACCCTGGCGATAAAACTTCTGGAATCCCGGGGCCATCGGGTGATCCTGGCGCAGAACGGAAAAGAGGCGGTGGATGCATTCTTGAAGGGCGATATCGACCTGATCCTCATGGATGTCCAGATGCCGGAGATGGATGGATTTGAAGCCACCGGGCGAATCCGTGAATTG
>CAZWAE010000337.1:0-3432 GCA_964631805.1 uncultured Desulfobacteraceae bacterium
ACGGCAAATATTTTTCAAATTGGGTGTGTTGAATTTCCTGCCGGATAAACTTCAGATTCACGCCAGGATATTCCCTTAATTCTGTATGTCAAGGAAAAAGCCGATGGATAAGGATTTGAGTTTTGGGCAGGTTTGATATAAGTAGAGCCTTGCATATCTTTCCAACAGTGTTGCTTCGACAGTTTGCAGCAGACCCTACCGAAAAAAGGAACGCCCATGAAAATTTCCAACGGAATCTATCGCGGAAAAGGGATCAGGCGCTTTGCGGGCATCACCCGCGTACTCATCCAACATGGTTTCGGCGACCTGGTCAACCGCCTCTTTTCCCGGGCTGAGCGGGATGAGACAAATCTCAAGTTTTCCCCGTCCATTTCGAGAGCAGGTTACATCTCCCCTCGTCGATTGAGGCTGATACTTGAGGAACTCGGTCCCAGCTTTATCAAGCTGGGGCAATTGATGAGCACCCGCGCCGACCTGTTTCCCCCGGAATTGACCGAAGAACTCAAGAAACTGCAGGACAGTGTACCGCCGGTATCCTTTCAATCGATTAAAAAAGTGGTCGAAGCGGAATTAAAAGAACCGCTGGATCGGCTTTTCAAATCTTTTGATGAGAATTCCATAGCCGCTGCATCCGTGGCCCAGGTTCATACCGCCCAACTTCACACCGGCGAGAAAGTGGCCGTAAAAGTGATCCGGCCCGGCATCGGCAAAATCATACGGGAAGATGTCCGGCTCATGTACTATTTCGCCGAAAAGATCGAAAAAACATTTGCCGTCGGCCGAATGATCGGGGCGGTCAATCTGGTCAAGGAGTTTGAGCGCACTATTTTCAAGGAGCTGGACATGTATATCGAAGCCGGCGCCATGGAAAAATTCACCGCCAATTTCGAACCCATAGAGGAGATTCACATCCCCGCCGTCCATTGGGATTACGTGAGCCGGTCCGTGCTGGTCATGGAACATATCGACGGCATAAAAATGGACCAGGTGGAGGCCCTGGTGGAAAACGGCATCGATCCCAAGGCGGTGGCGCTCATCGGCCTGACCAATTTTGCCCGGCAACTGATGGAGTTCGGCCTGTTCCATGCGGACCCGCACCCGGCAAATACCATCGTCATGTACGACGGCAGGGTCAGCCTCGTGGACTTCGGCATCATCGGATACCTGGACGAGGAGGTGATGCGGCAGATCGCCAACCTGTTTCTGGGTTATGCCGAGCACAATTACGACATGGTGATGGAAGCCTTGATCGATGCCGGACTGGTCAATGAAGATACGATGGACGTAGCGGGTTTCCGCATCGACCTGAAAGACATCAGCGAACAGTTCTACGGCCGCAGCCTCAAACGGATCTCGGTCAAGGATGTCAACGATCAGGTGATGCAGTTAGTTCTCAAATATCGGATTCAGCTACCCCGAAACCTCCTGCTCCTGTTTAAAACCCTCATTCAGGGGGAAGCATTGGGAAAAATCCTGGACAGCGATGCGAGCATTCTGGAAGTCTCGCGTCCCTTTGCCGAAAAGATGCTTCGCCGCAGCCATGAAGCCCGCAAGGTTTTCCGCGAGATGGAGGTTGGCATCCGGAGTTTCGGCGGGTACATGAAGGACCTGCCCAAAATGCTCCACGACATCCTGAAACAGGTCTCAAAAGGGCGGCACGGCATGGAGGTCCGGCACACCGGACTGGACAGCATGGGCGGTAAATTGGAAAAGGGACTCAACCGGTTGATCGTGGGCATGATCATCTCCGCATCCATCATCGCCGCATCCCTGATCCTGAACTCCTCCCAGACGGTGCTCGACCTGAATATCGGAATTCTGGGATTAAACGGCATCTCTTTGACAGGCCTCTTCGGAATTATCGGCTACATCATCGCCACACTCCTCGGAATGTGGCTCATTTTTTCCATTTTCCGTTCAGGGAAAATGTAGGACAGGCAGCCGGATGATCCTCCCGAAAAAAAAATCTGTGTGGGGATGGGCGATGTATGACTGGGCGAACTCCGCTTTTGCCACCACGGTCATGGCCGGATTTTTTCCCATCTTTTTCAAGCAATGGTGGAGCTACGGAACAGATGTCAACGTCAGCACGGCACAGCTGGGGTTCGGCAACTCCATGGCCGGCCTGATCATCGCCCTTTCCGCCCCTTTTCTGGGAGCTGTTGCCGACCGGGGATCCGCCAAAAAAAAATTATTGATCCTTTTTGCCTATCTCGGTGTCCTGATGAGCGCCGCTCTGTTTTTCATCGACAAGGGTCAGTGGGCTGCCGCCATCTTTGTGTACGCCATGGGGCTGATTGGATTTTCCGGTGCAAATATTTTTTACGACGCCCTGCTGCCGTCGGTGGCCGATGAAAACGAGATCGATTACGTTTCCGGTTTCGGCTTCTCCCTTGGATATCTGGGGGGCGGTCTTCTCTTTCTGATCAATGTCCTCATGACCCTGAATCCCGGCTGGTTCGGCTTGCCGGATGCTGCAGCAGCGGTGCGCTGGTCATTTGTCACAGTGGCGGTCTGGTGGGGAGGATTCAGCCTGCTGACTATCCTGTGGGTGCCTGAAAAAACCGATGCGATAGCACCCGTTTCCATGAAACAGGCCGCATTAGAGGGCGTTAAGCAATTGATCCGGACCTTTCGCAAGGTACGTCATCTCAAAACGGTCATGCTGTTCCTGGCGGCCTACTGGCTGTATATCGACGGGGTTGACACGGTGATCCGCATGGCCGTCGCCTACGGCCTCTCCATCGGCTTCAAGGCCAACGATCTCATCACCGCCCTTTTGGTGGTACAGTTTGTCGGATTTCCGGCGGCCCTTGTCTTCGGTAAACTGGGGCAAAGCTGGGACATCAAGAAATCGATCTACCTGGCCCTGGCCATCTACATGGTGGTCACTATCTGGGCGACCCTGATTTCGACGACCCGGGAGTTTTTTCTCCTGGCCGGCCTCATCGGATGCGTGCAAGGAGGGATCCAGGCCCTGAGCCGCTCCTATTACGCCCGGTTGATCCCCCGGAACCAGGCCGGAGAATTCTACGGTTTTTATAACATGCTGGGAAAATTCGCCGCCATCATCGGCCCGGCCCTCATGGGAGGCGTGGGGCTCATGGCCCGAAACTGGCTTATGCCGCCCTCCCCCACTCCCGGGCAGGCGGAACAGGTCGGCATCCTGGCATCCCGCATCAGCATCGCTTCCATTTCACTGCTCTTTATCGCAGGCGCCGTCATCTTCTATTTCGTGGATGAAAAAAAGGGAAAAGAGGAGGCCGCCCTCCTGGAAGATGCCTGAGAAAAAAGGATAAGGATAATAACTTGCTCTCGGGCGTGGAAAACAGAACAATTAAATGAGGTCTGTCGTCTCAACGTTCATAAGAGCATGTTCTCCCACCGAACGATTAATATTTTACAATTTTACCTACGTCCCCACCTCTGTCC
>CAZWAE010000338.1:0-3428 GCA_964631805.1 uncultured Desulfobacteraceae bacterium
CGGGCCAGCAGCTTCGCAAGTGGAGCATTCAGTTCACGCAGTTCGCCCGACTCAGGCAGAGGGCTTGAAAACAGGCCCATGACCGACAGCCGGGGCGATCGTGAAGCTCAGGCACTGAAGCATGGATAGCATTGAGGGCGTTAAAATCCTATTTTTCTCCGCTACCCAGATAGTGTTTAATCTCTGGAATGTTCATCCCATCGAGACCTAGATCATTCATGTTCCGGCCTTTTTCCCACCAGTTCCTTTCATGTATGATATTGTAGATATTGACAATGGCATCGATATAGGTGGTTTTGACGCCGGCCAGCCTGCCGATATGGCTCCAGGGAACCAGGCCGTAGGGCGCATCTTCCGTCAAATAGCGGCTCTGGATATCATGCGGGCCCGAAATGGAGGTCAGTGAGATATCACCGTGGATCGCCTTGTACAAATCCCGCCAGGTATATCCGTCAGCCAGGCTTGAGAAATCTTCGATGGGCCTGAGATGATAACCGAATACCCGGCCGATCGCCTTCCTTTCGTTATCCAGCGCCATGTTCATTTTAACGGAAGAGGGTGTCACGCCGTGCTCATAGAGATAAAAGGGCCTTTTGGGCCAGTTTTCGATGTCGTTGATGGAAAAAAGGCAGAGCCCCGCGTGGAAGGCGGGATTTACGATGCTGAGACCGGCTTCCAGTACGTCTTCGTACAAACGCACGAAGGGATGCAGGGCCTTTACCTGTGCAAACATTGCCTCTCCCCTGTCTGCCGGCATAAAAGCGATGTTAACGGGGTTGCGACCATATAGCATCACCTTTCCGGGTTCAACCAGGCGGGTATCGTAGGGCAGGTTGTTGACTTCGGCAATCACCGGGCAGCCATCACCCAGAATCGTCTTGAACAGAAGTCCAGCAAAGGCACCGGGATAAAGGATGATGGTTTGCCCATCCGGATCGACCTTGTCTTTGAGCAAACGGGCATAGGGCTTGTGGGCGAATGCGGGTGTGACGATCAGGATAAAGCGGACCCCGTCGATGGCCTCATCGATATCGGAGGTGACCGTTTCCAGTACATATCTCCCCTTGATCAACCCGTCGATTTCGATGGTTTTCGTCTCGAACAGCAGGTCAAGGTTTCGCTTAAATTCCGGCATTTCGAACAAGTTAACCTTGAAACCTCGTGAAACAAGATCGGCGGCCATGCAGTGGGCGCCGTGACCGCCGCCCAGAATCGCCACCTTTTTCGGATCAAATCGCATATATCCTCCATTGTCATCATTTTAAAGATCCAGCCACAGCCCCACATCTTTTTTGATCGCCTTTTCATAGATCATGGGCGCCACCGCCATGTCCTCCAGGGCGATTCCGATGTTGATGGCGGTGATCACCTGGGAATCGTTTTCCCTTCCCGTGACGGCACCGGTGACAACATCGCAGAGTTCGGCTAGGTGCCCGGGACAGGTCGAAAACAGGCCGTTGGCCTTGAAATGGTTGAACTGGTTGAGATCGTCGGTGCACAGAAAATCGGATCGGGTAAAGACTTCCGGCTGGATATAGGAATCCAGGTCCAGGGGACATACCAGGGCGCCCGGGCGTATCCAGTCATAAGGAATCACCGGTTGCGGATCCTGGAGAAACGGACCGGCGGTCACGATGATATCCGCACCCTCGACTGCCTCACGGGGATCGTCTGCAATGGTGATATCCATGCCGAAGCGCTCACCCATCTCCGTTTCGTACCGCAGGGACGTCTCTTGGGAAATATCGAAGACCCGAACCCGGGTAAGCGGAAAACACTCATTTAGGGTTTCCAGATTATAGCGCCCCTGGACGCCGCAGCCGAGAATCGCCAACTCGGACGAATCCGGCAGTGCCAGGTACTTGGCGGTCAGGGCGGTCGCAGCAGCTGTCCGAATGGCCGTTATCCAGGCGCAATCCATGAGTGCGTAGGGTACACCGGTTTCGGTATCGTTGAGCACCAGCAGGCCGGTGATATAGGGCAGGTCCTGCTTGTAATTTTCCGGATACCCGCCCACCCACTTAATTCCCGCCGAACCGAGCCCGGGGATGAACGCCGGCATGGCGTGCAGAAATGCATCCCCGTTGGTATGGATGGCAGGCTTGGGCGGCATCTCCACCCGCCCATTTCCCTTCTCCACAAACATCATGTCGAGACGGGCGATGATTTCCGGGATGGTTATATTCAACGATTCCACATCTCGCCGTGACAGATACAGCATCTTTGTACCGGGATTTTCCATGATCAGACATCCTCTATGGTCATCTTTAGGCCGTTCAAGATCGTTTAAGTCCGTTTATCCGGCCGAAGTAGGCCTGGGTATGCTTCACCAGAAGTTCTCCGCACCGCTTTCCGTCACGCGCACGCAGGGCAGAAAGAACGGTCCGTTGATCGTCGAACATGCGCTGCAGATGCTCCTTGGTGAAAAACAGGTTGTGCCAGAGCCTGGAACTGATGGCCTGAAACTCCAGGAGCAGTTCCTCCAGTTTCTGGTTTCGGGTCGCAGTATAAACAACATGGTGGAAGCGGAACTCGTACTGGATGAGTTCCTGGAGGTCGGCATCTTTATCCGCTTCGGCTTTTACAAGAATGCCCTCAAGCTGCTCCAACTGTTCCCGGGATATTCTCTCAGCAGCCAATTCACCAGCCAGCCTCTCCAGGGGAATGCGCACCTCGGCAATCTGCCGGACAAAGTTCATATCCAGGGGAGCGACCCAGGTGCCGGACCTCGGGACCCTGCGGATGAGCCCCTGGCGGTGCAGTTCGATGAGGATCTCCCGCAGCGGGGTCCGGCCGATCCGGTACCGGGCCATGAGTTCTTTTTCTTTTAACAGCTCCCCGGGCGGAAGCTCCTGGGTGATAATCCGGTATCGAAGATTTTCATAAGCTCTGGTTTTCAAGGAAATGGTTTCATTCTTTTCTGTCATATTCAGCGGCACCTGTTCGGTTTGCGGGTCGGACAGACCCTTATTTGAAAAATGACGGAATAAACAACGTAATCTGGGGTATATAGGTCACCAGAAGCACTACCACAATGTTGGCTGCCAGAAAAGGCAATACCGCCTTGCTGATCTTTTCCATGGATTCCCCTGAGATCACCGAAGCGGCAAACAAACAGCATCCCACCGGCGGTGTGGCCAGGCCGGTAATCAGGTTGACACTCATGAACAGACCGGCCTGCAGGGGATCGATCTCAAGCATCCTGAACAGCGGCAAGAAAACCGGGGTGACGATCATGATGGCCGGTATACTGTCCATGAACATCCCCATGGCAAACAGCATCACGTTGATCAAAAGCAGGATCATCCATTTGGAGGAGATGTGTTCAACCAGCATTGATGCGAATTGCTGGGGCACCTGTTCGTTTGAAAGGGCCCACCCGAAAAGGGCGGCGGCCGCGATGATGATGGAAACGCTGCCCGTCTCCA
>CAZWAE010000339.1:0-3395 GCA_964631805.1 uncultured Desulfobacteraceae bacterium
CCTCTATGTTTCCATAGGGCGGTGGGTTTCAGCAACATCGCTCAGACGGCGGAACCGGGTCTCTGAAAGGTTTGCATTTCCATAATCGTACTTCCGGTCGAGACCGCCGTATTTGTGGCTGCCCAGAGAATGGAAGGGAAGCAATTCATAAGTGATGCCGGGAAATTCCCTGATAAATTCCAGAATCGCCCGAATATCCGCTTCCCGGTCATTAAAACCCGGCACCGCCGGGGTTCGTACCCGGATCGATAGTTCCGGGTAATACTTCCGGATCCGGCGAAAGTTCTTCAGTATGAGACGGTTGTCCTTTCCGGTGGAGATCCGATGCTTTGCCGCATCCATGGTTTTGATGTCGTAAATGAGATGTCGGGTCCACCGGCATGCACTCTCCAACACCTCGAACGGGAGATATCCGCAGGTTTCGACGGCGGTGCCGATTCTTCTGCGGGCCGCCTCTTTCAAGAGCGCCAGAGCGAATGCCGGCTGGTGAAGCGGCTCCCCGCCGCTCAGCGTCATGCCGCCCCCGGAGCGGGCATAGAAAAGGCCGTCTTTTTCCACTTCGGCCACCACCTCTGCAGCACTTTTCACCTCACCGCAAACAGACAGCGCCCTGTTCGGGCATGCTTTCGCGCATTCCGCACAGATCCGGCACCGGTTTCGGTCGATCCGGATCGTATCGCCGGGTCCCTGTGTGATCGCCCCTTCCGGGCAGGCGTCGACACACCGCCTGCATTTGGCTGGACCGAGGCAGTTTTCGGTATTGACGATGAGTTCCAAATTGTCTGACTGAGATTCCGGATTGCTGCACCAGGCGCATCTGAGCGGGCACCCTTTCAGGAACACGGTGGTCCGGATGCCCGGTCCGTCATGCAAAGAGTATTTCTGGATGTTGAAAATAAGACCGGTCGGATCGCTTTTGCGGGTTGACATCAATTCGCGTTTTTTCGGTAAAAGGTTGTCACTTTACTTCCCTGCTTTACGTTCAGGTAAATACATCAAATGGCCCCATGTTCGGTGCGCATGATCAGATCATCCTGAAGATCAGCGGACAGGTCCGTGAAATAGGCGCTGTACCCGGCGATGCGCACGATGAGATGGCGGTACTTTTCGGGCTCCCGCTGGGCGGCCAGCAGGGTCTCTCTGTTGATGATATTGAACTGAATGTGCCAGAGTTTCAGGTCGCAGAACGTCCGGATAAACGCCACCAGTTTTTCGGTGCCCGCCTCCCCCGCCACGCAGCCGGGGCTGAGTTTGACGTTCAGCAGCCGGGCCGCCCTTTCCCTGAAATTCCAGTTTTTGGAATTGAAATTCGACATCAACACCGCCGTCGGGCCGTTGACATCGGCGCCGTGGGAGGCGGAGCTGCCGTCGGAAAGCGGCTGCCAGGCCCTCCGGCCGTTGGGCGTGGCGCTGACCACCCGGCCGAAGGGAACATGAGAAGTAAAGGGCACGTATCTGAGATCCAGATGAACCCCCACCTCTTTCGCATAGGTACGGGTATACTCCTCGGAAACCAGGTCCACCGCTTTTGCAATCTCATCGGCATAGGGCGTGTTGTTTCCGTAGCAGGGAGCGCTGCGGAGCATCCCCCGGATCTCTTCGCAGCCCTTAAAATCGTTTCTCAAGGCGGCGATGACCTCCGCCATGGTCACTTTCTTTTCTTCGAACACCCATTTTTTAAGGGCGGCCAGGGAATCCACCACCGTACCGTATCCGATGCATTCAAAATATCCCAGATCGATCCCGCCTTTAATTGTCGGCGTATGAAGGTCTTTGCAGTCTTCCATGCACAGGTCATGCAGGGCAGAGGCAAGGGGAGCGGCAAAATGCCGGTGCCGCAGGCCGATGATGATGTGCTGCTGAATGAATGCATTCCGGATAAAATTGACCTGCTGTAGGGTGTAGGCGTTCCAGAACTCTTCCCAGGATGCAAATTCGCAGGGATCACCGGTTTCGAGACCGAGGCGCTGGTCGCCGTATTTCTCCATGCGTCCGTTGTAGAGGGTCATCTCCAGGGCCGCGGCAAAGTTGATATAGGCACACCCGCTGGTGTAGGTGTCCCGGTTGGGCATGCGAATCTCGGCACAACCGGATACGGCGTAATCGTAGATCTCCTCGAATTGGGCGCCCTTTGCCAGATGTAGCGGTATTACCTCCTCATCGTTTATCAGCTTGGGGAAACCGGATCCGTCCTTTATGGTTTCTGCCACCTCCCACAGATAGCGCTCCGGGGCGCGGGCGTGGATGCGCGCGGCCAAATCGGGATAGTGAAGAGGAAATTCCCGTTTGGATCGCAGCAGAAGATAGGTGAGGTCGTTGACGGCATCGCGTCCGTCCCGGGTCTGCCCCCCCACCGTGACCGCCTCCCAATGGGCGTAGCCCTCGTTGAAATCCCCGCCGGCAGGAGAGATATAAAGGTCGATGAACTGGGCCATACCCACCCACATGCACTCAAGCAGCTCCAGGGCCTTTTCATCCGACAGATGACCTTTTTCTCTGTCCCGCCGGTAGTAAGGATAGAGATATTGATCCATCCGTCCGTTGGAGATAATGGTGCCGGTTTTCTGTTCCAGCCGGGAAAACATCTGGGTAAACCATTGGGATTGTACGGCCTCATAAAAATTCCGGGCCGGGTGCTCGGGAACCCGATCGCAATTGTCGGCGATCTTTTCAAGCTCCGCTTTACGGAGGGGATCGGCTTCCTCCCGGGCCAGACGGCGGGCGAGAGCGGCGTGCCGTCGCGCCCAGGTGACAATGGCGTCGCAGACCATCACAACCGCTTCGAGAAACGGACGCTTTTCAACATGATCCGCCGGGCTCAATGGGTCGAGTCCGCTGATTCTGTCGAGGGCTTCAGCCTTGATTCCGCCAAAGCCTCTTTTCAGCACCTTCTCATAATCATGCACCCATTGGAGTGAGGACCGGAACGAGGCGGTCTCGTTGACGATATAGCGGGAAAATGCGCCCAACGTGTCGTCGTAGGTCAATCGATGGGTTTCTTCGGGAAGGTGGACATTGAGATGTTCGTGAAAGGTGCGGCCCTTCCAGTAGGGGCTGATCTCCGTTTCCACCACCCGTGCATCCTTTTTTTCGATGATAAAGGGCGATTCTGCGCGATCGGGCAGGTCCCGCATGGCGGTATCCAGAAAGTCGCCGTCAAGTTCCGGGTAAAGGATGCCGTATCTTCCCCTGCAGCCGCAGCGACCTGCCAGGAGTTGAAATTCGTCGATGGTCACCTCGATTTTTTCGGCGATGTTTTTCAAAGCCCTGGCCCAGCGCAGGACAAGGGGTTGGCCTTCGGTCGCCTTCATCGAATCCGTGAAATATCTCGCCCGCTGGATGTCGATCCTCGGGCGTTCATATTGAAACTGTTCCAGAATCGTCAGCGCACGCCT
>CAZWAE010000340.1:0-3358 GCA_964631805.1 uncultured Desulfobacteraceae bacterium
AAGCGGACTGGTGCTGCGGCGGGGCCGGCGCTTATGCATTGTCTCAATACGATCTATACAGCCGGGTTCTGGATCGCAAAATCGCCAACGTCAACTCCACCGGAGCCGATGTGGTTGCCACCTCCTGCCCTGCCTGTGTTTTGCATCTTTCCTACGGCGTGCGGAAACATGGCCTAAAGACGCGGGTTTGTCATATTTCGGAAATCATTAGTTAGCGTCCATCCATTCCGATGGGTCGAGCAGTGAAAAGCCCATATTTTTAAGCTTTTTCTTTAGAACGGCAATGTTTTGGCTGAGAAGATAAGGGAAGACGGCTCGTTTCCCCTTATCCCAGTGCCTGACCACTATAATACTGCCGAATGTGATATTCTCTTCCACCATTGTATCCACGATCTTTTTCATTTCAGTGGCGTTTTCATCGGCGACAATCCCTAAGAGCACGCCGGGTTCATTAATTCCGAGAACATTGATGAAAGCACGCAGCAGATCGCTGTCAGAAACAATACCCAGCAATTGTTTAGATTCATTTACTACCGGGAGATGCCTGAAATTGTTTTCCAGCATCAACTCCCTTGCTTTCATGATATCAGCATTTTTGACGATGGTGACGACCTCCGATGTCATCAATTTGTTTATGTACATGGTGATCTCCTTTCGTGACAGATTCTATAAGGGTCCGGCCGTTTTTGGAAATTTCCGCCCCATAAAATATATCGATGATTTCGGCAGGCCCTGCAGAGATACTGCCCTTGCCGGTATGCAGTGCCACATGCCCGGAAAGACCTACTTTTCGCGCAGCATGCACCGCAACGAATTGAGAATTCTTTCCGATAACGGCCGGGTTGTAAACCTTGTCGATACTCTGGAATTCTACCAGGGGGTTTTGATGAAGCCAACGCATCAACTCCGGCGTCCCAACAGCATATGAGGTCAGGGATTTCCCCCTGAAGAACTCTTTGTAACGATTGGTTACCGCACCGCATTTTACCAGGTCCATCAATGCGTCTGTAAAAAACGGGGAATGGGCGCTCAAGTCGCGCTTGCCGGCGAGGTGACTTCCGAGTGCTTCAAAAAGAGATCCGGTGGAAAAGGCAATGCAGCATCGGTCTTCTATAAGGGGGGCAATATTGCCCGCGATTTTATCGAACACGTCATCTACCGGCCATCTGGAAAAGTAAAATGGGGGGTCCTCGGATTCAATCAGTACATCAAACGCTGAAACATGTATGAAGGTATCTCCGAATGTCGTCGGTATCAGTGGATTGATTTCGCCAATTTTCAATGACGCCTGTTCTATGGCAAGCCGGGCCACATCCAGTGAGACGCCAAAACTGCAATAGCCTGACGGATCGGGAGGGGTGATCTGTACCATGGCTGCATCAGCTCTGATATGTCCCGCTTCGAAATACTGGTAATATCCGGTACCCTCCCCATCTATTCAGGGGGTGGGCCGTGTGGGTTGGAATGAAGCGCATCGGGAAAACGATCCCATTTAAGGGCGCGCTCGGGGCAAACAGTTTCACATATCCGGCATCCCGGACCGCGGCATAGGGACAAGTTCAATGTGAGAAGACGACTCTTTTCCGGGTGTTGCGATAGGGCCGTTTCGGGACAGGACGCCACGCACCGGGCGGTTCCCCTGCACTTGCTGAAGGAGACCGTTGCCCCGCTATCCGCCGGCTCGGTGACGATCCATTTTTCACCTTCCGGTCCGACGGTTTCCGATTCTCGATGGATCCCGGGCCTGGCCTGATCCCGCGGGTCCGGCCAGGCGGGCAGGCCGAAACGTTCAAGAAAACGATTGTATTCGGAAAAGGGCAGACCCTCGTCCCAGTAGGAAAGTTCCAGCAGGTAAGCATTTTTAAACGCCTCAGAGCGGGCGAACATGCAGTGGTTTGTCCGAAGTCGATCCGCCGCTTTTTGCATGTTCGAAAGCGCCTCGGGTATAAGGAGGAGATCCCGGGCCGCCGAAAGGGAGGTGTTGCCCACCTGGCAGACCCGTTTTGCACAAGAGGGCAGCAGTCCCACCGCCCTGGCTTTTAAAGGATCCATGCCGGTTCCGGCCGCACCTGCCATAAACATCGTCTCGATGTCGGCCGGTGAGATGTCCGCAGCCCGACAGAGGGTAATCATCCCAGCCCGGATGGCGCCGATGGCTTTCCCGGCTTCCGAAAGATCTGTCTGGCTGAAATGGATCCGAGACGAGAGATGAAGATGCCCGTCCGGGGTCGTGATGCGGGGTCTTTGGATCAATCCTGCGGAAACAGCCTCGGCCAGCAGAGCGACAACACCGGTTCCGGTGATGCCCCTGGGTTTTCTCTTTTGTTTAAACACCCGGCCAGACCCCATGTGGAGAAATTCACCGGGGGTGCCGATCAGCCGTTGGTCGAGAATGGTCGTTTGCCATTGGCTGCTGGTTTCGTCCGTCGACGCGTCGATCCGGTTTACATCGCTGATGGCCCCCGGAAGCGCCAGCATTCCATGGCTGATGTGCTGGCCTTCCAGGGCGGGGCCGGCAGCCGCCGAGCCGGTGTAGATCGCCCCATCCACCGCAAGGGCCATCTCGGCATTGGTACCATAGTCGATGGCCAGACAGATGTCGGAACGGGTCTCAAGCCCGGCTCGGAGGATCAGCGCCAGGGCGTCCGCCCCGATCTCGTGTTGAACCGCCGGGGGGATCAGGATCCCGGTTTCGGGGGAAAGGACCAGTTCCGGAATTTCCCGGGCGTTTATCATCCTCGCATTCCGGTTGGGGGACGTTACCCCCAGCTTTTTGAGCTTTCGCCCTCCGGCGTATGCAAGATCCCGGATTTCGAGCCCCTGAAAAAGGGATAGCTGTATCGGGTTGCCGCACACCGCCATTCGATGGATGGCTTCCGGATCACACCCCGCCGCAGCCAAAATACGGTTCACGGCGGTAACGATGAGTTGCCGGGCTGTTTGGGTGCCTGCCTCGAGGGCAAAATGAAGGTGATCCATCACGTTGGCGCCGGGCAGGGGATGGCGCCGGGTTGCCATGGAAAAAAGGATATCTCCACCTTTGGAGAGATCGAGAAACTGGGCCCTGAAACCACTGGTGCCGAGATCGATTGCCAACCCCAGAGATTTGTCCGAAGAGATTCGTCTCCCCCACATAGGCCGTCCGACATTCATCCGGTCTGGGTTCTCTCTTTTCAGGAATTCAGACTCTTTTGGATCGGCCCCAGTTGAAGACATTGGTTTATCTCGCTTTTGCTGCAGCCACCATCGCCGTTAAATTCTCTATTGGGGTTCCCGGTGGGACGGCGCAACCGGGTGCGAGGATGTCAATCCCGCCATCGATGGCCGTCAGACAGGTGTTATAAACCTTTTCGGGGGG
>CAZWAE010000341.1:0-3312 GCA_964631805.1 uncultured Desulfobacteraceae bacterium
ATCCGTCCGCCATATTCCCTGCACGAAAGGGAAGCAACCGATACACCAAAGCGCACCGCTTCATGGATATCGGCACCGTTACTGAGCGCCAGGGCGAAGGCGGCATGGAAATTATCCCCGGCACCGGTGGTATCTTTGACCGCGATGACCGGTGCAGGCTGGTGGTAAAGCCGATTTTCCGAAAAATAGTAAGCGCCCCTGCCCCCACGGGTGACCACCAATACCCCCCCGATCTTTTTTTTCAGACGGGTCATTTTCGCCTCAAAGGCCAGACCGCCGTAGCCCAGCCGTTTTTCCTCCAGAAAGATGGCCGAAGGGATGAAATAATCCGCTGCCGCCATCATCGCCTCCAAACCCTCCCGCCATCTCTCGCAGTCGTATACGATTTTGATTCTGCCGGCAGCAATCGATTTTAGCGTTCCGGCCAAGTAGGTAACTTCGGGATCCAGCAGGAGCACCGAAGGATTAAGTTCAATGGCGGGCAGCAGATCTTCCAGGGTCAGTTTCGGCAGCGTGTTCGGTTCATATATAATGGTTCTCTTGCCGCTGGCGCGTGTGACGAAAACATAGGCGACAGGGGTTTTACCCTCTTTTACCACATCGATCATATCGGTGTTCACTTCAAAAGCTTCCAGGCGCTGCCGGCAAAAAAGACCCTCCGGATCATCGCCCAATTTGCCGACATAACCCACACGGCCGCCCAGTCTTGCAATACAGCAGGCGGATGTCCCCCCCTGGCCGCCGCCCTCCACAACCCTGAGGGCAAGAGATCGCTTCTGGTCTTCATCCGGCCAACTTTCGATCACGGCCAGGTGGTCCATACAATTCCGCCCGGCAACCAGCACATCAATGGCCATTTCGTTCCCTTTCCCGTTACAGATCCTTTTTGAGATCGATGCCGTGTTTCTTAATATGTTTCCAGACGGTCACCCGGCTGACCTTTAGACGCCTGGCCGTTTCTGATTGATTTCCCCCTGTTTCCCGAAGGATTTGGAGAAACCGGTTCCGCTTGTCATCCCGGTTCATCCGTTTGGGATATTGTTTGCTTTCGAAACTCTTCGAGGCGGTGATTTTGGGTGGCAGATGTTGGATATCGATTCCCCCCGAAGGACACAATACGAAGCAGTATTCCACGGCATTACGAAGTTCACGAACATTGCCAGGCCATCGGTAGGCGGTGAGTATTTCCATGGCCTCCGGTGTCAATCCCAGGATCTTTTTCCCTGCCTTGGCATTATTTTCCCGAATAAAGCTCTGGACGATGAGGGGCACATCCTCCCGGTGCTGCCTGAGGGGCGGCATGTTGAGGGGAAAGACGTTGATCCTGAAATAAAGATCCTCCCGGAACTGGCCGGTTTCGATCAGTGTCTCGAGATGTTTGTTGGTGGCAGAAATTACACGAACATCCACTTTGATGGGCCGTTGATCTCCCACCCGCTCGATCTCCTTTTCCTCCAATACCCGCAGCAGTTTCACTTGCGTGGACAAAGGGATGTCACCAATCTCATCAAGAAAGATGGTGCCCTCATGGGCGGCTTCAAAACGCCCGATTCGATTTCGGTCGGCACCGGTATAGGCGCCCCGGGTATGTCCGAACAATTCGCTTTCCAGAAGATTTTCGTTGAGCGATGCACAATTGACCTTAATAAAGGGTTTATCCTTGCGGTTGCTCACTTCGTGGATGGCCCTTGCCGCCAACTCCTTGCCCGTTCCACTTTCACCGAGGATCAGGACCGGTGCATCGGTTAAAGCGACATTGTTGATCAACTCGAGGAGGTCCTGCATAACGGTGGAACTGCCGAGAATCCCGTGATGCCCGTCCTCTAGATGGCAGGTCTGCCGAAGGGCCAAAATCTCTTGCTGCTGTCTGACGATCTCGGACATATCTGTCAGGGTTTCCACAGCACCAATAATCTCGCCGGCATCATTGTGGAGAATGGAAGCGTTTTTGACGATATTGACTTTCCGGTTATCTTTGTTGGTAATCAGGCATTTTTTGGCGCGCACGTTTCCTTTGGCATACAACGCGCACCATTTCTTCCCCGTTCCTTTGCCGATGATTTTGCATCCCGTGCAGTCCAGTAATCGGCACGACTTGCCCACCAGTTCGGCTGTATTGTACCCCGTCAATCGTTCGGCAGCGGGATTCATGGACTGGACGACGCCACTTGGATCCACGACAAGGACACCGTCCTGGAGGGTGTCCACAATGATTTTCCAGTATTTTGATATTTCCATGATCAATCTCACCCGGCGATAATCGGATTATTCATTGCGCTGGGTCACGAATCCCGAAAGTTGAGGTGTAAACCCAAAGTGTTAACGACTGTTAACATAATACCCTTTTAACATGGGTTCAAGTCTTATTATAAATTCGATAACTATTTATATTTTAAATGTATATCCATATTGGCACGTTCATTGCTGCTCAAATGATCCACCCCTTGATGTATATGGGTGTGGAGACAACAGTGTGGACATTGGGTCCGAGGAGAATGGGATGGTAGAAAGAACGGCGGTTGTCATTCGGGACGCTCACCTGTTTAACGCGGGTATGCGGACATTAGATGCGCTCACCGAAGAGGGGATGCCCGTCCATCTTCTGGTTTTGCTGGATGAAACCCATCTATCGGAATCAACCCAACGCGCCATTATGCGCAGCATCCGGGCGCGACAGGTGGAGTGCCTGTCCTGTGGGGAAAGCGATCTTACTATCAAGGGCATTCAATCCGTTCCCATTGAGCGGGTGGCGCGGATGCTGAAAGATGTGGATTTTGTGGTGCACTTCTGATGGAAACGACCCTTCATCTACTCCCCCACCCACCTGATAATACGGTCGAAAGACTTATTGAAACCATGGCCGGTGATCGATGGGCGACGGTGATAACGCTCTATGATGACGGTGTGTCCCAAACACCCGTTGACTGGCCCAGGGTCGTCGATGCCATTTTCAATCACGAAAAAATTGTCTGCTGGTGGTAAGGGATTAAAAAGCGATGGGATGCCGATCTATTAACGAAGGGCGAACATTGGCCATTCTGGTCAATACGTGCAACTTCCCGGAACATATTTTCCGGCTAGCCCGGGCAGCCCATGAAAAAGGCATATTTGTCCATGTGCACTTCTCCGGCCGAGGCGTATTACTGGCAGACGGGAAACAGGCCGGGCGGTTAAAAAAGATAGCGGAAATTTCGGTGTGTCGGGACAGTTGCGAGGAGATGGGTCTCGCTGAAGCCCCCGGTACCGGTTGCCTGGTATCCCCGGATCGGCTGATCGGCCTGATTCAAAATTGTACACGACATGTTGTCTTAT
>CAZWAE010000342.1:0-1491 GCA_964631805.1 uncultured Desulfobacteraceae bacterium
GAGAGCATGATGACGGGGAGTCCGGTCAGATTGTCATCGGATTTAAGGGTCCGGTACAGCTTGATCCCCTGATCTGTGGGCATCATCATATCGATAATGATGAGATCCGGTTTTTCAGTCATGGTTTTGCTAAGCCCTTCGGTTCTGTCCGCGGCAACAGCGGTCTTGTACCCGACTGAAGCGAGAAGGTTGGAGAGAAACACTTCCAAGTCCATTTGATCTACAACCAGAAGGACCTTTTTGTATGGGGTCGCCATGATGTCTCCTGACAAATATGAAAGGTTGAAATCGTAAGCAGCACGATATGTGCCAATCTCATCGGGATTTCATAACCTTTTGATATCGAAAGATTATTTCTTCTTGGTGCTTGACAGGAATGTTTTGGAACGCGGGATGTGTTGCAGGTTTGTGCAACATAAGGCAGGGAAAGATTATATAATATATTGATAATAAATATAATTTATGGATATTGAGTGTTGTGCAACGATTGTGCAATTAGTTGCGCTCAGCTGGATTTAAGGGAGATGAGTCTTTATGCCGGTCAGCAGTTGGAGATGTGATATTTCTTCATTTTTCGCCACAGGGTCGTGCGGTCCATGCGAAGCGCCGCGGCTGTTTTGGCGCGGTGCCCCTTGTGGTGTTTCAGTACACGGATAATTTCCCTGCGCTCCGGTTCATCGGAGCCACTTCCAGTTGTAACCGGTCCGGATTCCGAAGTTGAGGGTTGCTGAGATGTGTAATCGGGCAGATGCTCCGGCCGGATCAAATTGTTTTGGCAGATAATGACAGCGTGTTCCAGGATATTCTCCAGTTCTCTGACATTACCCGGATAATCCAGGTTCAGAAGTATTTTCATGGCCTGCCTGGAAATGTTCGGGATGGGGATTTGATTCGCCGCACACAACTGCCGGAGAATGTGTCTGATGAGAAGCGGGAGGTCCGAGCTTCTGTCTTTGAGCGGTGGCAGTCCTATTCGCAAGACATTGAGCCGGTAGAAAAGATCGGCCCTGAACAGCCCTTCAGTCACCATCTTGTCCAGTTCCCTGTTGGTGGCGGAAATGATTCTGACATCCACTTTCCGGGTCTTTCGGCTGCCGAGGGGATAAAACTCCCTGTCTTCGAGAACGCGCAGCAGTTTCGCCTGGAGGGCAACCGGCAGGTCACCGATTTCATCCAGGAAAATGGTTCCCCCCTCGGCTTCCTGGAACCGGCCGGGTTTGTCACGGTCTGCACCGGTGAAGGCCCCTTTGACATAACCGAACACCTCCGATTCGATCAGGTTTTCCGGAATGGCGGCACAGTTGATTTTGATAAACGGTTTCTTTGAGCGTTTGCTGGTGTTGTGAATCACCTTTGCCAGAAGGTCCTTGCCGGTTCCGGTGGCACCCTCTATCAAAATCGTCGCATCACTTTTGGCGACCACATTGACCCTTTCGAAGATTTTTTGAATTGCCGGGTCCTTGCCGATCATATCGTGGAACGTATAGCGGT
>CAZWAE010000342.1:1591-3305 GCA_964631805.1 uncultured Desulfobacteraceae bacterium
GCACCGATGCTCAATTCGTCGAGTGTATCTATCCATTGTCGACACGACAGATGGGAATCAATAATATCGTGCTTCTCCACCATTTTGAATATTCCACCCTGACGGTTCAGGACCTGTTCGGGTCCCCCACAGGTAATGTCATGTTAAACGTGCACCCTTTACCCGGACTGTTTTCTACCGTGAGGACGCCGCCATGCTCTTCAACGATGCCGTAGGTCGTGGAAAGACCTAGTCCGACCCCATACCCTTCACTTTTCGTCGTGAAAAAAGGTTCGAAGATGTAAGGCAGATCCATTTCGGGAATCCCTTTTCCGGTGTCCCGGATTGAAATGACAACGGCCCTCTTTTCATCATCCTGCCGGCCGGTAACGTAAAGTTTCCCCCCGGCGGGCATGGCATCGATGGCATTGAAAATCAGGTTGATAATGCACTGCTGCAGTTGGTTGAAGTTGCCTTTCAGTGTCGGCAACCCTTTTTCCAATTCTGTCAGCAGGTTGATTTGGGATAGTTCGATCTTGTGGCGACATAACATGACGCTTTTGTTTATCAGGATGCCGGTGTCCACTTCGCCATAGGTCAGCGGTGTTTTGCGTGAGAACGTTAGCAGGCTGGAGAGGATTTGAGAGCAGCGGTCGGTCTCGCTTTCAACCAGGTCGAGATAGCCCTTAAACTTTTCCTGGCGGTCCTCGGCGAGGGGGCCATTTTTCAGGATCTTTGACATCAGACGGATGTAGTTGAGTACCCCGGCAAGGGGATTGTTGATTTCGTGAATAACGCTTGCTGCCAGTCGGCCCAGGGATACCATTTTATCCCGATGTAGGATCCGGGCCTGGTCTTCGATCTCACGTTCCAGGAGAGCGGTGTAATCCCGCACCTGCTTCCGGGCCGTGTACCGTTCCCTGGCCCGTTGAAGTGCGAGGTGGAGGGAGGTGTCGTTGATGGGTTTGGTGATAAAATCGGAGGCGTCCTGCTGCAATGCCCGGATGGCCAGATCCATATCGCCGAAGGCTGTGACAACGATGACCTCCGTATCACGGCCCGACTGCTTTATTTTTTCTAAAACCTCAAGCCCGCCCATTTGCGGCATCCGGATGTCGGTGACCACGATTTGCGGGTAGGTGTTGTTGATCAGGGCTAACCCCGCTTTGCCGTCGGCCGCGGTATCCACATGATATCCGGCATCTCTGAGGGTCAGTGACATCACCTCGCGGATGTCCGCCTCATCATCGATCAGGACGATCCGCCATCCATTTTGTGGGGGAGTCTCCATGATACAATGCTCCGGGCCGAAATTGTGAATACCAAAGGCGTTTCGACTAACAGATTTAAACCACATAAAAATATCAGAGTCAATCCAGGTGAAGTGGCCGGCCGGGGGCGCTCCTTCAGGTAGCGGGGCGTTGAGCGGAAGAGCAACTGCCCGACATTTTCGGGGACCGGCCCTTTAGGGGAATTTAATGAAATTTTATATGACCAAGCAATCCGCTACCACCTCCCAGAGGTATTTCACCTTTAGATCGGTCATGCCATACTCCTTTTTGATGCTGTTGAACTGGCCGTGGCAGCTGTGGCAGGGTACCACGATCATATCGGCACCGGTGGCTTTGATCTGTTCCATTTTTCGCCGGCCGTAATGGACCCGTTCCGCATTATATCCGGTCACCAGTGCCCCTCCGCCGCCCCCGCAGCAGATCTGATTCGTTCTTGACGGATA
>CAZWAE010000343.1:0-3288 GCA_964631805.1 uncultured Desulfobacteraceae bacterium
CCGCAACTCGATCAACAATGGCTTGGCCCCGATGGCCATGGCGGCCATCTGCTCCATCTGGACATCCTCGTGGTTGGCCATGGGTCCCTTGTATACATCCACGTCCACCTTCATCACGGCACAACCGGACAGTAACAACACCCCCCCCAAAAGCAGCGCTAAACCGTATCTGAACACCGTTCGTCTCATTGGGTCTCCTCCTTGGATTCGGGTAGTGCGGAATCTATATCGGTTTTCAGACGCGCCAGGTTGGTCCTTTCGTTTTCAGCGTGGATGAGCGCCTCGAACAGCAGCCGGTTCAGTTCTGAATCCCGCTGTTCACTCTGCACCTTTGAGATTACCCCAAGGGAGTCATCTATGGCGCTGAAAAAATCCTCGGGGCTCGCCCCCATGACAATGACCAGCCGATGATCTTTTGGCGCTTCCCTGAAACCCTCGGGGCCGAACAGCATGAGACGTCTTCCCGTCTCCAGTTCACCGAGGATATCTTTCTCTCCCGGGTTGATCTTCAGATTGTCATTTTCATCGTTGAAAGCGATTTTAGAGCCGAGAGTATCGATCAGTTCGGCCTTAACCCATCCGGAGGCGAACTTCATCCGGCTGAATGAACTGGCCTGGCCCCGCACCCGGACCCGGTAGATGGTCGGCGGCACCTGTTCATGGGGATCGAACACGCCTAGATAGTAGATCTGTTCCATTTCGTTGCTGGGCAGTATGGAACCCACCCCCGTCACGGTTGCCGTCCCCGCCACGATCTGTACGGTCTCGCATCCGGTCAGCAGGCCTGATCCGAACACCGCCATTGCGAGTATTGCACATCCACGGATAAACCGTCTCATAAGCGGAACCTCCTCGATGATGGTTAGGGTATTTCTCGTCGGATAATAGCTAACGTTGTGTGCGGGGAAAATACAATCGGGCAGATTGGTTATTTTTCGAAAGCGTACGGGAAGGTTTTCTAATGAAAACGTATGAGTGATGCTGCTGCGAATCGATTATTCTAGGTTGTTTGTATTAGATTGCCACTGGCAGACGGCAGGCGGGAAGTTTGGGGTTATATATTTCTTGCCGCCCAGAGTGCCGCCTGGGTGCGATTGGAGGCATTCACTTTCTTATAGATGTTGTATATATGCGTTTTTACGGTATGCCGGCTGATACAGAGCTCCCGAACAATATCTTCGTTGGTGGCGCCGGAGCCGATCATGGCGAGTATCTCCTTTTCCCTGGGGGTCAATGCCTCCCAATGGGATGGGTCCGGCGGGTGAGATCGTTCCTTCCCCTTAACATACCCGGCCAGAATTTTTCTGGAGAACCACAGCTCTCCGTTGAAGATGGCCTGAACGCCCTTGAGGAAGATCTCAGGAGAATCTTTTTCATAAAAAACACCCCGGACATCTGATCTCATAGCATTTTTTTCAAGACCGAGGCCGGAACGCACGTTTAAAAGAGCGACATGGATGCCGGCAGGATTCCAGCGAAGATCGTTGGACAACCGATTCCATAGCTGTTCCATATCGTTGTCCAGACAATCCCAGAGAATCATGGTGCACTGGCCGGATGCTGCGGAGGAGAGCGAAAACCATTCGAAATCCGACCGGCATGAGCAGTTCACCCCCGCCGCCTTTCTGAGATAATCAGCCAGAAGTGTGTTTTGAAGTTTCGGGCGACCCACGATAACCACACCATGCACCGGGTTCGATTCTCCCTTATCACTGTTCTTTTGTGTCGATTTCCCATGCTTCATAATCAATTCCACTGTTCCCCGTTAAGCTGAAATAAAAAAAACTCAACGAAAACGTATCGGCGAATACGCATGGTACGATGAATGAAACGATGAAGGATTGAGGCTTTTAACAGAAAATTCGCCATAGGGAATCGGTCGTATCGACCTTAAGGTGCCCATGACGTGTGCCAATATTTCATATTATATCAAAATATCCGATCCTTATATAGCTTTTTCCTTTTCCTGGGTCAACTGAAAATTCTGTGTGCAGGGCAAACTACCGGGAACCGCTAAAAATAATACGCTTCCGGTGAAGGCCGAATTTGGCTTCAGTGAAACTGCCGACAGACGTATATTGCCAGCCATGAGTCCACGGTCGTCAGGTTGCCGGAACCAAAGGGTGCCGTATGGTAAGAAGCTTAACTGGTATTTAGCTCCCGGAAGGGTATTCTCTTCTGGATCGCTCTATTGACAACCCGGGGAATTATCCTTTAGAGTCCCCGGAAATACCTGTTTCAACAAAATCCAGACCTGCCCATCGTTAATCATTTTATCAAAAGGAGACAGAAATGAAAAAAATAACCCTTATCGCGGCCATCCTGCTGATACTAGTGCCCATGGTCCAGGCCAAAACCTTCAACGTTTCCGTCAGTCAGTTTGTGGAGCATCCGGCCCTCGATGCCGTGCTTAAAGGGTTTCAGGACTACATGAAGGAAAAAGGGGTTCAGATCAAATACAATGTCCACAATGCCCAGGCCAACATGGCCACCGCCGGGCAGATCGGCACCCAGATCATCGGCGAAAAGCCCGATCTTATTATCGCCATCGCCACCCCCAGTGCCCAGACCTGTGCCCAGGCCTTGAAAAAGGCGCCCCATATGAAAGGAACCCCCATGCTGTTTACGGCGGTCACCGATCCGCTTCTGGCAGGGTTGGTCAAAAACCTGAAACATCCCGGGGGCAACATTACCGGTGTTTCGGACATGCTTCCCCTGGCCCAGCATATGGAGATGATCCGGAAGTTTCTGCCGGGCATGAAAAAACTCGGGGTCATGTATAATTCCGGAGAGACCAACTCCCGGAGTTCGGTGCAGCTCCTTCGCAAGGTAGGCAAAGAGATGGGCTACGAAGTGGTGGACGCAACGGTCTCCAAAACCAGCGAAGTGTATCAGGCGGCCAAAAGCCTGGTGGGAAGAGTGGACGCCGTGTTTGTTCCCACGGACAATACCGTTGTCGAATCCCTGGAGTCCGCCGTGAAAGTTTTCGGTGAAAACGATCTTCCCTTTTTCAGCGCCGATGTCGATTCCGTCAGGAGAGGCAGTGTTGCGGCCATGGGTTTCGATTACTACAAGCATGGGCGGCAGACCGGTGCCATGGCAAAGCGGATTTTTGACGGCGCCAGCCCCGGCGACACCCCCGTGGAGACCCAGAAAGAGCTCCAACTCCACATCAATCTCAAGGCTGCGGATATGATGGCCGTCAAGGTCCCTGAAGCGATGCTGAAAGCGGCGGACAAGGTTTACAAATAAGGATCATATCTCGATTTGTGTCGCCAACCGAACAGG
>CAZWAE010000344.1:0-3271 GCA_964631805.1 uncultured Desulfobacteraceae bacterium
GAGGAGGATCTTACCAACATCGCGAACTGGCAAAAGCAGTACGATACACCGGTGGAGATCCCCTACCACCCTGCCAGGGTGCTCATGCAGGATCTTACCGGTGTGCCGGCCGTAGTGGATTTGGCGGCCATGCGGGACGCCATGGCCAAGATGGGCGGCGATCCCAATAAAATCAACCCGCTGGTACCGGTGGATCTTGTCGTGGACCATTCCGTACAGGTGGACAATTATGGCACCTCCGACTGCCCGAGGCTGAACGTCGCCAGGGAATACGAGCGCAATGGAGAACGCTACACGTTCTTAAAATGGGCCCAAAAAAGCTTCGACAACTTCTCCCTGGTCCCCCCCCGATCCGGGATCTGTCACCAGGTGAACCTGGAATACCTGGGTAAAACGATTCTCACCACCGATTTGGATGGCGATAGGATTGCCTACCCGGACACCGTGGTGGGCCTGGATTCTCACACCACCATGATCAACGGCATCGGGGTTATGGGCTGGGGGGTCGGCGGCATCGAGGCGGAAGCGGTGATGCTGGGCCAGCCCTACTACATGTCCATACCCGAGGTGATCGGAATGCGGCTCACCGGAGAACTGCTGCCGGGCGCCACCGCAACGGACATGGTCCTGAAGATCACCCAGATGCTCCGGGAAGCCGGGGTGGTGGAGAAGTTCGTGGAATTTTTCGGCCCGGGCATGAAGAAGCTTTCCGTACCGGACCGGGCCACGGTCGCCAACATGTCCCCGGAATACGGCGCCACCATGGGCTTTTTCCCGGTGGACGAAAAGACGGTGGAATACTTTACGCTAACCAACCGGGGCGAGCAGGCGGAGGTGCTGGAAGCCTGCACACGCAGTCTGGGGCTATTTTACACGGGGGAAAAGGATCCGGAATACACCGACGTGCTGGAACTGGACCTGTCAACGGTAAAACCGGCGGTGGCAGGTCCCGCCCGGCCCCAGGACCGGATCGAACTGCAGGATTTAAAGGAAAGCTTCGCCCACATTACCGGCTGCGAATATCAAAGCGATACCGACACCGCCGGCATATCCACTTTTATCGATGAATCGGGCTGCCGGACCAAACGGGCAAAACGCTGCATACCGGTCAACCAGCGGGTGATCGATCTTACGATCAACGACCGGCCCATGAAGATCGGAGACGGCAGCATCGTCATCGCCGCCATCACCTCTTGTACCAACACCTCCAACCCGTTTGTGCTCATGGGCGCCGGCTTGATGGCCCGGAACGCCATCCGCAACGGAATCAGGGTGCCGGCCCATGTAAAGACATCTTTGGCCCCCGGTTCCAAGGTGGTCACCCGTTATCTCGATGCGGCCGGTGTCTCCATTTTTCTGGATGCGCTTGGGTTTCATACGGTGGGCTACGGCTGTACTACCTGCATCGGCAACAGTGGGCCGCTGCATCCCGAGATCGAAAAGAGCATCACCGACAACGATTTGAACGTGGCCTCGATACTCTCCGGCAACCGGAACTTCGAAGCCCGGATCCACCAGAACATAAAATCCAATTTCCTGGCATCCCCCATGCTGGTTGTGGCCTTTGCCCTGGCCGGGAGGATCGATGTTGATCTATACACCGAGCCCATCGGCATCGACCCCAACGGCCAGCCGGTGTATGCCGACGATATCTGGCCGGATCAGGAGGAGATCGCCGCCTTGGTAGCCGCCAACGTCAAACCGGAGTTTTACAAAGAGGAATACGGTCGCATTTTTGACGGCGATGAGTTCTGGCAGGACCTTAAAGTTACCGAAAGCACCACCTATGCATGGGACGAATCATCGACTTATATAAAAAACCCGCCCTATTTTAAGGTATTTTCCCGGGATGTAGATGAACCCGAGGACATCGCCGGTGCCAAATCCCTCATGGTTCTCGGTGACACCGTGACCACGGATCATATTTCTCCGGCCGGCGCCATTCCAGAAGACTATCCGGCGGGCCGGTACCTTGTGGAAAAAGGGGTTGAGCGTGCGGATTTCAACTCCTACGGATCCCGCAGGGGAAACCACGAAGTGATGATGCGGGGCACTTTTGGCAACATCCGGATCAAGAATAAACTGGTGGATCCCAAGGAGGGGAGCTTTACCCTGAAATTTCCCCAAAAAAAGGAGATGCCGGTTTACGAAGCCGCCATGGCGTATAAAAAAGAGGATACACCACTTGTCGTGCTGGGGGGAAAGGAGTACGGCACCGGATCTTCGAGAGACTGGGCGGCAAAGGGTTCCAATCTGCTCGGGATACGGGCGGTGATTGTTCAATCCTACGAACGCATCCACCGCAGCAATCTTGTGGGAATGGGGGTGCTTCCCCTGATGTTCAAAGAGGGCGACAGCTATGAAAAACTGGGCCTGGACGGTTCGGAAACCTTTTCTATTTCAGGAATTTCCGACATTCAGCCCCTGGGAAAATTGATTGTCAAAGCGGAAAAAACGGACGGGATCGAGGTTATCTTTGAGGTGATCACCCGGCTGAATTCGGAAGTGGAAGTCGATTATATCAACCACGGCGGCATTCTTCCCTATGTATTAAGAAAGCTGATGCGGAAAGATTAAGCTTTACAACCATCTGCAACCGGGTTATAAGCCGCCCCCCGGTTTCCGGTCTCGGTCGGAAAAACTATTTGACTTTCAACGGTATTATTGTTTGACCTGGAAATATAATTTTAACCCGAAACGGCATTTGGTTTCGTAGTGTCGGTACGACAGGGGACGTCGGTTATGGCCAAGCGAAAATTGAAGGAACACATCATCAACATGGATTGGTGCAAGGGGTGCGGCATTTGCGTGGAGTTCTGCCCGAAGAACGTTTTGGAATTAAACGCATCGGAGAAGGTCATCCCCGCAAGACCTGAGGATTGCATCGCCTGCCAGCTATGTGAACTCCGGTGTCCGGATCTCGCAATAGAGGTGGTTGTTGAGGAAATAGATTCAAAGGACGGATGAAATGCTGCGGCAAAAACGGACACAAAGGTAAGAAAATGAGCAAAAACATCAAGTTTCTACAGGGAAACGAGGCATGCGTGGA
This sequence comes from uncultured Desulfobacteraceae bacterium, assembly GCA_964631805.1. GTDB lineage: Bacteria > Desulfobacterota > Desulfobacteria > Desulfobacterales > CAZWAE01 > CAZWAE01. Next base: position 3,050 of record CAZWAE010000344.1, read on the forward strand.
AGGTGCGCTCTATGCCGGGCTGGATTTTTTCGCCGGATATCCCATCACACCCTCCACGGAGGTCGCGGAGCAATTGTCCATTCGACTGCCGAAGATGGGTCGCCGGTTTATCCAGATGGAGGATGAAATTGCGTCGATCTGTGCCATTATCGGCGCTTCCCTCACCGGACACAAGGTGATGACCGCCACCAGCGGCCCCGGATTTTCATTGATGCAGGAGGG
>CAZWAE010000345.1:0-3264 GCA_964631805.1 uncultured Desulfobacteraceae bacterium
ACTCCGGGGGAAGGTCTCCGCAGGAAAGGATCATCTCCACACCGGGAAAGTTCTTTAGGTCGAAATGGTCGTACAGCATCGGTTCCACGCGATCGGAAACGGTGAGGATTTTCATCGGTTCCTCCCGATCCCGTCTCCGATATCCTGCCGCATGTCTTTCTCCTGCCTCATTCCTCTACTCCGTTCGTTTCTACCCGTTAGGGGCTCGAGCAAAAATAAGTTGACAGATTTTAGGTGTTCAGGCACCCGGTTGGCAAGGCGCGAAAGTGCAGGAATATCTGGTATATTCCGAGCTTTCGCAACACCGCCAAGCGGGATGCATGGGCGCATAAAATGTTAAGTAATTTTTGCGCGAGCCCTAACCACCGGAATTGTCGATTTTCCGGCCAGGGAATGAACAACCAGCAGACAATAAGTATTAAATCCCGCTATGCAACCTCAATGGGTTTGATGCTAGCTGCGTGGTATTTCTCCGTAGGGCAGCCAGCGTATCGGTTCACCCCGGGCACCCAATGCATCTCCGTTCCTGACATTCATCGGGGGCACCAGTTTGCGGGACAGGGCGATCATATAGCTCGTCCAGGGAATTGAGCTCCGGCCATACATTTTGCAGCATGTTCATCTTTGCAAGGGAAATGAATCGCAAATCAATTCATTCCGAATAAATATCCAGGTCAGGATATAACTTCCTGGCACACTCCGGACAGATACTGTGACTGAATTCTGCGTGGGAATGCTTGCTGATGAACGATTCAATTTGATCCCAGTAACCTTCATCGTTCCGGATTTTTTTACAGGAGGCACAGATCGGCAACAACCCGCTGAGCGTACGAACTTTGGTCAGGGCATCCTGCAATTCTGTGATCAGCCGTTCACGATCCTGTTCCGTCCGCTTGGCAGTCGTGATATCCCGTAACGTTTCGATGGCACCCACAATATTTCCTTGTGCATCATAGAGCCTCCCGGCTGCTTCTGAAAAAAAACGCCCCCCGTCTCCCATTGATGGATGAAACGACTCGCTTTCAACCGGCAACCCGTCTCTTTCCGTAAGTGTCAGGTACTCTTTTTCCCACTGGCTGTCACGCTTCAACACCAAGTCGATAAGAAGAGGTCGGGGCTTTCCATAGAACGGGACGGCATACGCCCTGTTCCCTTTTCCGATCATCTCTTTCTTGTCGATTCCGGTTGTCCGCTCCATAGCCCGGTTCCAGGCAATTACCCGACCATCGGCATCGATAACCCAAGTGGGATCAGGTAGAAATTCGACAATATCGGCCAACCGTCGTTCCGAATCGGCCAATGCTCTTTCGGCCTGCTTCCGCTCTGAATTGTCCAGGGTATAACCGATCATGCCGGTGATCTCCTGGGAATCGTTTCTGAGCACAGAAAGAGATACCATGGCATCGAAGGCCTTTCCGTCTTTGCGAATGAGCGTCGTTTCCATTTCCAGACTACCCTGGAACAGAAGGTTCGGGATGATCTCTTTTCGCAGCATTTCGTGGGATTCTTCCGGATAAACCGTTGCGACATGTCTGCCCAGCACCTCTTTGGCCGAAAAGTGAAACAAACGCTCGGACCCTTTGTTCCAGCTGGTGATGATACCATCCATGTCCACTGAGATCACCGAATCGTGGACCTGTTTAATCACCTGGGTCTGGAGACGCAACTTTTCATTCACCTGTTTGCGTTCCGATATTTCTTCCACAAGGGTTGCATTCATTTTGCTCAGATCGGCAGTGCGCGCCAGAACTTCGTTTTCAAGACGATCCCGTTGGTTTTCCAAATCCTTGATAGCCCTTTTACGCTCACACATGGCTGCAGCCAAGAACAGGCCCGTTACTGTGACGGCTCCCATAAAAGACCATAGCAGTCCCAGGCGTTCTGACATCGTCCCTATGGTGAAAGGGCCGGCGCCTTCACTCGTGTACCAAACAGCCGAATAGGCTATCAATAGGGCTGCCAGTGTTGTTTCTTTTGTTCCAAACCGAAGGCTGGGCCAAATCAACAATGGGAAGGAGAGGTAAATGAGTGTCTGAGTGACCGAAAAATCGAACCAATCGTGATACACTGCAGAGATAATGCAGAAAAACGACAGCAGCCAGATAAGGGCTTCAACCCATTGGTGGCGGTCCCAGTCCAGATAAGGATGTTTCACGAGGCTGAGGAGAACCGGGGCCACCATCAAAACCCCCAGCGTATCGCCCAGCCACCAGGTGAGCCATGTGTGAAAAAAGTCCGGCCCGGAAATCATGCCGGTGAAAAAAAGGCCCGACGCTCCTACGGAGCTGCTTAATGTCGTCGGTGCCAATGCTCCCAGAAAAATTAAAACCAATACATCTTTTATCCGGTTTATGGCAGAATCAAAATCCGCACGGCTGAGCAGCCATGCGCCCACAAGAGGCGGGAGCGGGTTGCCGATGGCGGTGGCCAGGGCAAAACCGACGGGGGCATCGGATGTAACATTGGTTAAAAAGGCTCCGGCAACCAAGGCCGGCCACATTCTGTGTCCGTAAAGCAGCACTGCCGCCAGGCCGACACCCGTTGGCGGCCATACCAAGGTGACCACCCCCCCCACCGTGGAGAGCGTCAAGCCAAGCTTGCCTGTTGCAAAATAGATTGCCGCAAGAGCCACCAGTTTTATGATGTGGTTGTGTGAGGTTGTAATGTTTTTCATTGCCGCCTGTTCATGGATGGGATTTGAGAAATGATAGTCGATGCCATGGTGGCAGGGATTAAAGGCCGGGTTCATTCATTGGAAATAACTCTTTATCTCACTTACCCAATCTTAACCTGTTAGGGTTGAAAAAAAATGCTTGCCCCCATTTTTCTATACCTCTTATTCTTATCACATCTTTTTTCAGGCTACAAATCATTAAGGCAATGCGCTTTGTGATTAAGGGAAATGCCCGATTTGGCTAAATGCGGCGGCAGGCAGACGAGGCCGATGGTGTAGTTCATCACCCGCATGAGGGAAGGGGATGTCCGGAACTGTGATACCAGCCCCACGGAGTGAAACGTGGTGCGCTGGTGAGTTCCTCTTTGTCCGCCAAAAATACCCCCGCCGATGATTATTGCCTGCGCCTGATCTTATATTGTCTTATCCTAACCTTCTATTCGCACACTTCTGCGATTGACAATTTCATTGAATAACGGTTAAACAAATCGATCCGGCGATGTAAATCAATTGACTTATTTTATTTATCTATGACTCCAGGTTATGGGTCGTGAACCTCAATCAACTCAAACTTTTTTATCAGGCGGTCA
>CAZWAE010000346.1:0-3252 GCA_964631805.1 uncultured Desulfobacteraceae bacterium
TGAAAAAAACCCGTTTTACCGGAAATGTTCATGCCATGCCGGAAGGTTCCATTTTTTTTCCCGAAGAGCCCATTCTGGAGATTACCGCTCCCTTATTGGAAGCGCAGATTGTCGAAACCTATCTTCTCAATACCATCGGGTTCCAGACCCTGATCGCGACAAAGGCGGCAAGATGCATCCATGCGGCCCGTGGCCGGTTGCTTATCGATTTTTCACTTCGCAGAACCCAGGCGGCGGATGCCGGGATGAAGGTCTCCCGCAGCTCCTACATTACCGGGTTCTCAGCCACCAGCAATGTGCTGGCCGGTAAACGGTACGGCATCCCGATCTCCGGGACCATGGCCCACTCTTTTGTCGGGGCCTTCACTGATGAAGAAAAGGCATTTGCCGCTTATGCGGATACCTTTCCCGAGCATTCCGTTTTTCTCATCGATACCTACGATACCCTGGAGGGCGCCGAAAATGCGGCAAAGGTGGCCTTTGAAATGAAGCGTAACGGCCATCGGCTCCTCGGTGTGAGGCTCGACAGCGGGGATATGGCGGATCTGAGCATCAAGGTGCGCCGGATTTTGGATGATGCCGGACTTGCCGATGTTAAAATTTTTGCCAGCAGCGGATTTGACGAGCACAAAATTGCCCAAGTGATCTCTAAGGGCGCCAGGATCGATGCCTTCGGCGTGGGGACGAAAATGGGGGTCTCCGCCGATGCGCCCTACCTGGACATTGTGTACAAGATGGTGCGATGCGGCAACCGGGATATCCGGAAATTGAGCCCGGGGAAAAAGACCCTTGCCGGACCAAAGCAGGTTTACAGAAAGTTCGACGAAAAGGGCCGGTATAAAGAGGATACGGTAGCCTCCCGTGCAGAAAGGATGGAAAATGCGCGACCCCTGCTGGATGAGGTGATGACCGGCGGTAAACCGACGCACTCGTTTGATTCCATCGAAACGATTCGGAACCGGTTTGAAGGCAACTTTTCACAACTGCCGGATGCGTACAAAGCCATTTCCGAAAAAGTGCGCTATCCGGTTCATGTCACCCGTTACCTGGCAAGGCTCCAGAGAGATTCCGAGAAAACCGGCCGTATTGTATCATGATGATTTATCCAGCACTTTTCGGATGATCCCGGCCAGCTTGCTTAAGCGAACAGGTTTTACCACAAAGGCGGCTATTCTCATCTCCCTGGTCGCTTTTTCATCGATCATATAGCTGTACCCGGTGCAGAGAATGACCGGCAGTTCCGGGCGTACGGTCATCGCTTTTTTTGCTAATTCGGTACCTGTCAGGAGGGGCATGATCATATCCGTCAACAATAGATCGAATTGATCCGGATCCGATTGCAACAGCGCCCATGCTTCCTGCGAATCCTGGATGGGAACGACGGCGTAACCCAACCGTTCCAGCCATAACTGCAACAGGGTGATGACGTGTACATCATCGTCAACCAGGAGTATTTTTTCATTTCCTCCGGATGGCCCTCCGGCATTGTGCCGGACGGTCTCATCCCCTTTTGCGCCGGGAGCATGCAGGGTGTATTTATTCATGGATAGGCACTATCTTATTCGCATGAGAAAGGTTCTTAAATTGGTGGATCTGTTTTTCAGGCCCAGCTTTTTGCGGATGCTGAGCCTCTGGCTGTCTATCGTACGCCGGGACAGGCCGTGCAGCAAAGCGATATCTTGGGATGTCTTTCCCAGTTTAATCAGGTTGGCAACCCTTATCTCGGCTGCGGTGAGATTATAATAGGAGGACGTGAGCCGCTTCGCCAGGGGAGAGAAGATATCCTTCAATTCCAAATCCAGAGCTTCCACCAGCAATTTTTGTTTGGGCTCAAGGCTATAAGCCTTGAGCTTTTCCAGATAGGGTTCTACGAGCTCTTTGAAGTGATACAACATCTCCTCTTTCCGTGATTCTGATTCCTGCTTATGAACTCCATTCAATACGTTTAAGGTTTCATGGGTTTTTTCCAGTTCTTCTGTTACGGCGCTCAGTTTCTTTTTGGTGAACCAAAGCTCGGCTGAAACCGCGTGTTCTTTTGTTTGCTCATTTTCGATGACGGAACGCAGCTTTTGCTTCGTCTCGAAGTTGCCGTCAGGAAGAGAATTGAAAAAAAGCGGTTCTTCTCCGGATTTGACCGGTTGCGGCCCCCGTGTCCTCTCTTTTAACATCATATCTCTGGTTTCTCCTTTTCCATAGGTTGCAATTTTACGGTTTATTGCTTAAGAACCATCTGGACGGGCCGACATTCCGGCCGTTAAAAAAACAATCTGCCTGATCCGGGGAAATGGATTAACACTTCGTGGCAGTTCTCCACTTCACCGGATCTTGAATTTCGGATTGGACCATGCGCATTGTATCAGCAATATGCATGCCAATTCTTGACGCGCTTTTGTTTTATAACCATTTGAAATATTAGGGTTTTAATACGCCCTGTCGTTTGGGATGACCGGGCTGTCACAAAAGGTGACGATAAAGCCCCTTTCCGGACGTGCGGGGATGTTACAAAAAGACACGAGTGGGCCATTGTCTCATTTTGTTTGCAGTGAATTTCCGCTATCGAAGACAACATTCAATTCGCCATGGGCAAACCGAGAATACTGCTGGTAGACGATAACCAGGCCTTTCTGGATCTATTCATGGCCCAGCCGGAGTGCGCCGCATTCGATGTGACCCCCCTTGACTCGCCGCGTCGCGCCCTGCGGGTGATGAGCAAAGAACCGGTGGATCTTGTGGTGACCGACGTACAGATGCCGGAGATGAGCGGGATAGAGTTGTTTTCACTTATTCAGGATACCTACCCCGAAGTTCCGGTGATTCTCATCACTGCTTTCGGATCTCTGGCAGATGCCGTGGCCGCCGTAAAAGGGGGCGCCTACCACTATTTTGAAAAACCGCTGAACGACAAGATGGACCTGTTTTGGCGCACGGTGGAAGAGGCGATTGCCAAGAAGGAATTGTTAAGGGAGATTGGTTGGCTGCGGCAGGAGCGAATCCGGCAACGGTCCTTTAGCGATTCGCTCATCGGCCGTTCCCCTGCGGTAAAGCAGGTTCTGAATGCTATCCGGGAGGTGGCAGATCTTCCCGTCACGGTGCTGATCTGCGGGGAGACCGGAACGGGCAAAGGGGTGTTGGCCCGAATGATCCACGACACCGGCAACAGGGGCGATCACCCCTTTCTTGCGGCAAATTGCAGCGCTTTTGCGCCGGGGGTTCTGGAAAGCGAACTCTTCGGGCATGAGAAAGGCGCCTTTA
>CAZWAE010000347.1:0-3248 GCA_964631805.1 uncultured Desulfobacteraceae bacterium
TCGGTCCTTGCTCAGCGAAAAAATTGCTCATTTCTGAATCGGACACTTTCACAGCCCATTTGTCAATGACGGATGGGCACTATCTATCAAATTGCTTCGAGTTACCGGCGGGGCTTCCGGAATCAGGCAGGGATAAGCAACACCATAACCCATCACCCATGACACATCGATTGCGAAAGCGACGCAACATGGCTAAAGCAAAAGAATTCTATGATTTGGGGCCTCCGCGGGAGATGTCCGTTCGGAAATCCATGGGACAGCATGTCTTCGAGCACCTGAAACAGGCGATTATCAACGGGGAACTGGTTTCCGGTATGCGTCTGGTTGAAAGCCGTATCGCCGATGCCATGGATATCAGCCGCACGCCTGTTAGAGAGGCCATACACAAGCTGGAACGAGAAGGGTTCCTGGAAAAGAGGCCGAAGGGGGGGTTTACGGTATTGGGGCTGACCCGTGAGGATATCGAGGAGACCTTCGGCATCCGAAGCGTACTGGAAAGCTACGCCGCCAGGCTGGCCGCTATCCAACACACGGAGAAAGATCTGGTTCCGCTGGAGCGAAAAATTGACAAATTCCAGGTGTGCCTGGAACAGGGAAATCTCGATGCCCTGCCAGTGATCAATACCGAATTTCATGATATGCTTTATGCCCTGAGCCGCAGTCCGCGTTTGATACGAATGATAAACGGCCTCAGGGACCAGATCTACCGGTTCAGGCAGATTATACTGAAAATAGAAACCCTTGCCAAAACCAGCAACCACGACCACCGCATGATGCTGGCCCTGATACGAAATAGAGATGCCGAAGGCGTGGAGAGCCTGGTCAGGGACCATATCTTGAGGGGGCAGGCGGCCGTACTCGAGGATCTGGACAAACGGGCGGTATGACCAGAGACGATCTTTTCCGTTGAAAGAATAACTCTCATCATTCCCGGCTCCGGCAAAACGGGAGGTTCCGGCCGTAAAACCGTCGGCAGGAGGACGGGGAATACCGAAAGGTTTGGACATGGCGGATAGAAAAGTAAAAGTACTTGTGGGAAAACCTGGTCTCGACGGCCATGACCGGGGCGCCAAAGTTGTGGCGCTGGCTCTTAGGGACGCCGGGATGGAAGTGGTCTATACCGGACTCCATCAGACGGTGGATCAGATCGTGGCTGCGGCCATGGAGGAAGCGGTGGACGTCATCGGATTGAGCATCATGTCCGGAGCCCACATTCCCATCTGCCGAAAGCTGCAGGAACTCCTTACAAAAGAAAAGATGGAGGATGTTTACACCGTTGTCGGAGGTGTCATACCCCGGCAGGATATCCCAAAATTAGAAAAGATCGGCATCAATGCCGTTTTCCCTGGTGGAACCTCCTTTGAAGAGATTACCGGCGGTATTCGGAATCTGTTTTGACATCGGGCTGTTTTCAGATTTATTGTTATTGGCCGACATGGATGGGCTTGTATCCGGCGGTTGAATTGCATGGCCGAAAAGACGTAAAAAAGAACCGGCGGGAGTCGGGGTAAGGAAGGAAAAAATGGGTGTAGCAAAATACGTCAAGGGTGAAAGAGATGATGTTAAGGAAGTGATCTACCAGTCGGGTATCCGGGTGAAACCGGTCTATACTCCCAAAGATCTTGATGAGGTGGGGTTTGACTATGATAAGGATCTGGCGGACCCCGGTGTGTATCCCTTCACCCGGAGTCTGCACCCCCAGGGATATCGCTCCCGCGCATGGACCACCCGTCAGTACACCGGTTTCGGCACCCCCGAAGAGACCAACAAGCGGTTCAAGTGGATGATCTCCCATGGGCAAACCGGTTTGAATGTCGCCTTCGACCTGCCGACCCAGATGGGTTACGATTCCGATGATCCGCATGCCTTGGGAGAGGTGGGGCGTGTGGGTATGGCCGTTGACTCCCTTCGCGATTTCGAGACCGCTTTCGAGGGAATTCCTCTGGATCGTATCGGATCGGGCCTTACCATCAATGCCGTTGCTTCCATTATGCTGGCCATGTACCAGGCCGTTGCGGAAAAATTCGGATTCCCGAAAGAGAAGATCAGCGCCACCCCGCAGAACGATATCTTAAAGGAGATGATCGGGCGTGGTGCCTGGATTTTTCCTGTGGATGACGGTGTGAGGCTTACGGGGGATATCATCGAGTATGCCGTTAAAGAACTGCCGCGGTGCAATCCGGTGAGTATTTGCGGGTATCACATCCGGGAATCGGGGGCCAATCCGGCCCAGGAAATCGGCTGTGCCATGGAGATCGGCAGGGCTTACATCGAGAACGTCAAAGCCAGGGGTATCGACCCCGGTGATTTTGTAGGGCGGTTTTCCTTCAACCTGAACGTGTTCGGTAACCTGTGGGAACAGATCGCCAAATTCCGGGCGGCCCGGAAACTCTGGGCCGTGATGTTAAAAGAGGATTACGGCATCACGGAGAAGAAAAAGCTGTTTTTACGGGGACTGTTCGGCGGCGGTGGGAGCGGGCTCACCAAGGAACAGCCGGAAAACAATATTATCAGGGGCGCTTATTATGCATTAGGTGCTGCCCTGAGCGGGGCTCAGACAACAGCCTTGTGTTCCTTTGACGAGGCGTACACCATTCCCACGGAAAGGGCGGCCTTGTTGTCACTTCGCACCCTGGAGATCCTTATGGAGGAGGTGGGCCTCCGCGACACGGTGGATCCGCTTGCCGGATCCTACTTCATCGAAACCCTCACCAAACAGATGGAGGAAAAGATCAAAGAAGAGATGTCGAAGATGCAGAAGGTCGGCGGCATGGTCCAGGCAGTGTCCAGCGGGTACATCCAAAGAAAAGTGGCTGCCCAGGCCTATGAATATGAAAAGGGACTCCAGAGCGGCGAATATGTCAAGGTGGGTGTGAACAAGTACACCGATGACGATAAAGACGCCATGGATGTGGACCTGCATGAATACAACGAAACCTGGGTGGAAAAGCAGGTTTCGGGGTTGAAGGAACTGAGGCGTACGCGGGACAACAAGGCGGTGCTCCGGTCGCTTAAATCCCTTGAAAAGGATGCACGGGAGAAGGTGAATGTCATGCCGGCACTGGTCCAATGCTGCCGGTCCTATGCAACAGTGGGGGAGATGACCGGCGTGCTGCGGGATGTATATGGCGAGTGGAAAGAGCCCGCTCTATTTTAATTGCCATTTAACCGAGGATATGGGGAATGGGACAGGAAACTGCGTATCGTCTGGGTTGCGACATCGGGGGAACCTTTACCGATTTCGTATT
>CAZWAE010000348.1:0-3201 GCA_964631805.1 uncultured Desulfobacteraceae bacterium
GGGAAACGGTTACGGGAATATCATGGAGCTTGAGATCCAGAAACACGCCTGCCGGGCCTGATTGACGGATATGGCGAATAATGTCCGGCCCTGACCGGATGAACAGTTCCAGCCCCACCTTGAACATTCCCACAGAATCGGCCAGGGTCTCGATATAGGTTTTGGCTGACGTAAAGGTCGGAACGTCGAGGGGGAAAATGATGTAGTCTTTGGGGGATTTGATCTTCATGATACGAAGTCTCCATTTGTGTCTAAAAAAAGAACTTCCAACAAAGCACCTCGCTGGGGATTACCAAAACCCTGCCCTCCGGGTAGGGATTCTTTACCGGATCCCTTACCATCCTTTCCGCCACCGTGTCCATACCGCAATGCCCGGGAAGAAATTTATTGTAACCGCCCCATGGTAAATGGTATGAATTCTGCTTAATTTTCAAGGGCGCGCCGCATAGGGCGTGACCCGGCGACGGTCGGTCCATCGAGATCCGGGCATCTTATCGGTACCGGTGCGAGCGGCCTAGGCCAGAAACCCGAATCGAGCTGTTTTCGATTCAAATCTCAAGGCGCAGACGGATAAAATGGCATCCGACAAAGACAAACAAACATTGCTCAGGCAGCTTCCGGGTATCGATCGCATCCTGGAAGCCGCAAAATCGGACGCCCGTTTCGACGGTGTCCCCAAATCGGTGGTTGCCGGTGCGGCCCGCACTCTGGTGGATGGGCTCCGGCAAGCCATATTAAAGGATGCTGAGGGATCTTCCGGAATCCCCATTTCCGACGAGGCCCTTATCGAGCGGCTTGAAGCGCATGTCCGTTCGGCCATGTCCCTTAACCTGGTCCATTGCGTCAATGCCACCGGGGTGATCGTCCACACCAACCTCGGCCGGTCGCTGCTGTCCGATGAGGCCGCAGAACATGCCATCTCCACGGCCACCCGGTATTCAAACCTCGAGTACGATCTGGCAAAAGGTCGCCGCGGATCAAGGTACAGCGCCGTTGAGGAGATCATCTGTGAAATCAGCGGCGCAGAAGCCGCCCTGGCGGTCAACAACAACGCCGGTGCCGTTCTTCTCTGCCTCGACACTCTCGCCAAAGGGCGGGAGGTTATCGTATCCAGGGGGGAACTGGTGGAGATCGGGGGGTCGTTCAGGATTCCCGATGTGATGGAAAAAAGCGGCTGCACGCTGAAAGAGGTGGGCGCCACCAACCGCACCCATGGGACCGATTACGAGAAAGCCATCGGCGGTGAAACAGGGCTTTTGTTCAAAGCCCACACCAGCAATTTCAGTATAATCGGTTTTACCACCGCCGTTTCTCTCCATGAGCTGGTCGCATTGGGAAGCCGCCACCAGCTCCCGGTCATGGAGGATCTGGGAAGCGGAACCTTTATCGATTTTTCAAAATACGGCCTGTTCAAGGAACCCACCGTCCAGGAGTCGGTGGCCGCGGGGGTAGACGTCGTCACCTTCAGCGGGGACAAATTGCTGGGCGGCCCCCAGGCGGGGATCATTGTCGGGAAAAAACAGATTCTGGACCGTATCAAACAAAATCCCTTAACACGGGCCTTGAGGGTGGACAAGATGACATTGGCCGCCCTGGAAAGCACACTGCGCCTTTACAGGGACGAACAGCAGGCGGTGGCCCGCATCCCCACGCTGCGAATGATTACCCGGAGTAAAGACGACATCGAAATACAGGCAAAAAAGCTCGCCGCAATGCTGGAAAAGATCGACGGCACGGCGATTTCCGTCCAGCTTGTCGACATCTCTTCGAAAGCCGGCGGCGGCTCTCTTCCCCAGCTGGATTTTCCCAGTAAAGGCGTAGCCGTGCGCGTTGCCGGCCTTTCTCCCAATGACGTGGAGGATCATCTGCGCAACGACACGCCGCCCGTTATCGGCCGGATCGAGGAAGACCGGTATATATTGGATCTAAGATGTGTGCAGGAAAATGAAACGGATATCATTTACAACGCAATCTCACGTTTGCACCCAAAGGCCCGATCATGACCGAACCAGCGAAAACGCTACACCGCAGTTGCAGCTCCGATCACCAGTTCCTTTTTTGTAAAAGCGAAACCCGTTCGAGGGAAAGCACGGCGGACACCCGGATGCCGGACCTTGCCGAACCTCTTTCACATGCATTCCCGGAGATGATGGCCGGAACCACATTTCTCGAAAAAGCGATGCACCATGTTGAAGGGATGGAGCGTTTCAATGCCCTGGTCATTCGAATCGACGGGGGAAACGGCGGCGATGACGCTGTTTTTGTAGACGAAGCGATCAAAGTATCCCATGTGGTACAACGGGAATGCAAAGAGAAAGAAGGTGTCTGGGGCTGGCTGGGGATGGATCTGTTCGGGTCCGTCTTTCCGGCCCGAAACGACGGTCGCGGGATCGAAACCGCCGATGGCATCATTCGAAGGGTACGGGAGGAGGATGCCGGATCGGTCACCATCGGGATTGCGCGTTATCCCACCATCGATTTTCCCAAAAACAGGGTTCTCGACAACGCCCGCAAAGCGCTGGATCATGCCACTTTCTTCGGACCGGGAAGCCGGGTCTGTTTCGATGCCGTCAGTATGAATATCAGCGGCGATCAACTGTATCAGTCCGGCGATATTAAAGGCGCCATAGAGGAGTTTAAAAAGGCGCTCGAACTGGATCCCCTGGACGTGAACATTCACAACAGCCTGGGCGTCTGCTACGGTGTTCTCAAGGAAAATGAAAAAGCGGCGGCGGCGTTTTCCCGGGCGGCCGATCTGGATCCGGATGAGGCCATGGCGGTCTACAACCGGGGACTCATCTGTTTAGCGATGGAAGCGGAAGCGGATAACGCCCTTGTGCATTTCCTCAAAGCGGAAGAGATCGATAATGAGATATTTGAGGTGCAGTTCCAGATCGGCAAGCTTTATCTGGACGGGGGCGATCCTGAAAAAGGGTTGGGTTATCTGGAAAAAGCAGCCCGTCTCCAGCCCGACGCGGGGATTGTGCATCGGTACACCGGCGATGGCCATGCGGCCATGGGTGATTCCGCTTTAGCCCTTTCCGCCTACAAAAAAGCGGTGAAGTTGAATCCCAACGACCCGGACGCGCTGTCCGCAATGGGCTTTCTGATGAGTGAAGTGGGTGAAAATCCCGAAATCAGCACGACCTTCTGCCGGCACAGCATCGAAATTGCCCCGGACAACGGATTGTTCAGACACCG
>CAZWAE010000349.1:0-3191 GCA_964631805.1 uncultured Desulfobacteraceae bacterium
AACTTCTTTCCGAATACGGCGGATACGGTTTGCTCTTTTCGGAGATGTGCGGTGCCAGGCGCCTGCCCCATGAAAACAGGCATACATCCCCCATTTTCAGGTGGCGGGACGGGGAAAACGGGCGCCTCGCCTGGCAGATTGTGGGGAGGGTGCCGTCCGAGATGGCCGACGCGGCCCGCCGGATCGAGGATGAGGGGTTTTTCGGTGTGGACATCAACTTCGGATGCTCTGTGGCCGCCATCTGCCGGCACAGCGGGGGGGCCGCTCTGCTCAAGGAACCGGACAGGGCCGAACGAATTGTTTCCGCTGTCCGGAAAGCGGTATCCATTCCCCTAACGGTCAAGTTTCGCACCGGTTGGAGGGATGATCCCGCTCCGGCAGTCCGGCTTGCCCGGCGATTTGAAACCGCCGGTGCCGATGCACTGACCTTTCACCCGAGGGTTGCTCCGGATCGGCGTTCCCGCCCTCCCCGCTGGGCGTATATCGGCCTGGTCAAGGAGGCGGTGTCTATCCCGGTTTTCGGGAACGGAGATGTATTCTCTCCGGATGACGGGTTGAAAATGATGGAACAAACCGGGTGTGACGGAATTGCCCTGGGCAGAATGGCGGTGGCAAACCCCTGGATTTTTGCGGAATGGCTGGGGCAATACAAACCGGATCCTGACAGCTACAGGGCTGCTGCCCTTCGTCTGATGGCCCTGCTCGGCGCACATTTTGATCCCAAACGGGCACTCAGCCGGTTCAAGAAGTTCGCCTTTTATTTTTCAGCCAACTTTCAGTTTGGCCACACCCTTTATTCCGGCATCCAGAACGCAGCGGATATGGCAGCGGCAGAGAGATGGGTCGTGAAATTTTTCCGGCATCCCCCGGCCGTTACCACCGGTCCCAACCGGAATTTCTTTTCCTGAAATAATTTATAGAGTAAACCACGGCCATTGACCGTGAGACTTGAAAAGTCTTTGCCATTGCGAAGAGATGGATCGCAAAAATACGAAATTCGAAATTCACCCGCCAGCGGCGGGCAAGAATCTAAAATCACAATTTTTGAATGTTCAAAATATATTGCCAAAACTCTGCCCTCCGGGTAGGGCTTCTTTACTTGACGGTTTTATACCCCATCTTCTCCCATTCAATAATACCGCGGCGGAGATTGTAGAGATTCTTAAAGCCACCCCTTGTCAGAATCTCGGCGGCCACCGTGCTGCGGTTCCCGGATCGACAATAGATGAGAATATCCTTTTCCTTATGGGACGCAATCTCTTTTAAACGGGCTTCGAGCTGCTGCACTGGGATGAGCAGGGCGTTTTCCAGATGTCCGCCGTAATATTCTCCGGGGGTTCTGACATCCAGGACCAGCAGGTCGGACTTCGCCAATAGTTCCTTGGCCTGTTGTGCCGACAACTCACTGTACTTTGTGGTGCCGGAAGCGGTATACTGCATCACCACAATCCGGCCGTATTGAGCGCCGTCGCCGGTGGGACAATTTCCATTGCAGAAAACCGGGAAGATCCCGATTTTCTTCGCTTTGAACCGGACTTCCAGGTTCCGACCCTCTTCGGCCGCCTTGGAAATCCCATATTCCGGTATATGGATGGTATAGGGGAACCGGATATCCTCAATGACGAGTTTCACGGTTTCCCCCCGGTACACGTACAGGTTGTCCAGAGCGGTGGATGTGGAGCGCCGGATAACCCTTATCCCTTCGACAATTTCGCCGTCCGCGGTATCGGTTTTCCTGACGGCGGCGTCAGCCACGGAGAACCGTTCGATGGCCCGCTTATAGGTATCTTTCGGGTGCAGTCCCATCAAAGAGTGGACCGCCTGACCATTTTTAATGAACAGGACATAAGGAACACCCCTTACCCCCGCGGCCGAGGCCAACTCACGGTTTTGGTCGATGTCGATCTCGAAGAAAGAAGCACGGTCATCGAATTTTTCAGCAAGTGCTTCAATGATGGGAGCGAGAATTTTGCAGGGTTGGCACCATTCGGCGTTAAAATCGAATACCAGCAGGCGATCGCCGGCGGTGCTGATAATCTGGCGAAAATGATCGGCATCGGTTACCGCTTTGACCCGCTTCGATGAGGGATCGGGTGTTTTTGCCTGATGTCCGGCGTCGTCGCAGGAAAGCGGGATGAGCAGAAAAATAAATAAATATAGATAGCGGATCCAATAGCGGGTATGATGAAGTACCATTTTAATCTCCAGAGGTGAAAAGATGAAAGCCTAACGACTTCTAACGCGCTCAAACAGCATAAGCTTTTACGCTGGATCATCCATTACGCCCATATCATAGGTTCGCTCGAAAAACGTCAGGACTGCTCAACTAATTGACACGATCATGACCGCTGTCAACCGGCATCACTGTCCATTGGGCACCTGTTACCGATGGATTATCTATGTTATGTGATCATTTTTATCAAGGAGGTTCCGATGAACTACGAAGAGACCCTGCTCACAACCGAAGGCCCCATCGCCTATCTGACCCTGAACCGGCCGGAAAAAATCAATGCCATGTCCAAAAGGATGATTCGTGAAATGGCGGATGCACTGACCAACGTGGCTATGGATGAGTCGGTGAAAGTGGTCGTTGTCAGGGCTTCGGGCAAACATTTTTGTGCGGGGCACGACCTTGGCGAGATGGCGGGGAAGGGGATGAAGGAGAATAAACTCATCTTCGACCAGTGCACACAGATGATGCAGCTCATCCACACCCTGCCCCAGCCGGTCATCGCCCAGGTCCAGGGGATTGCGACGGCGGCCGGATGTCAGCTGGTGGCCTGGTGCGATCTTGCGATTGCAGAAAAGGGTGCACGGTTCGCCACGCCCGGTGTCAAAATCGGGCTGTTTTGCACCACCCCCATGGTGGCACTCTCCCGGGCCATCGGACGGAAAGCCGCCATGGAGATGCTGCTCACCGGGAGATACGTTCCGGCGGCGGAGGCAAAAGAATTGGGTCTGGTCAACCGGGTCGTACCCATAGACGATCTGCAGGCTGAAACAGAAAAACTGGCATTGCAGATCGCCGATGCCAGCCGTTTTGTCCTGGCCATCGGGAAACAGGGATTTTACGCCCAGATCGACGCATCGGATGACAAGGCGTTCCACTACGCCAAACACACCATTGCCATGAACCTTGCCGCCGAAGACGCGCAAGCCGGGATCCAGGCGTTTATCGAGAAGAGAACGCC
>CAZWAE010000350.1:0-3145 GCA_964631805.1 uncultured Desulfobacteraceae bacterium
GTTTGACCAGCCGGAGGCCCATGAGGCCCTGAAACGCTTTTTCAAAAAGAGCGACGGTCCTGTGAAAGAGGAGATCTCGGACGGTTTGGCGCGTTGGGGTTCCGGAAACAATTCATAGATCGGGAACGCATATCTTTACTGGACGATATCTTTTTGGGCCAATGTCTTTGATCGGGCGGGGCTGCAACCCGGCGAGTATTTCCTGGTGCACGGCGGCACCAGCGGCATCGGGACCACAGCGATCCAGATGGCCAAATCCTCAGGGGCTTGGGTAGCAGCAACCGCTGGCAGCACGGAGAAATGCAGGGTATGCGAATCCCTCGGCGCTGATGTCGCCATCAACTATCGCGAACAGGATTTTGTCCGGATGTTAAGAGATGCCACCGGGGGCAAGGGCGCATCCGGCCTTTGATCCACGACCGGTTTCCGCTTGCCAGGGCCGCCGATGCCCACAAGCTGATGGAGAGCGGCCGGCACATGGGAAAGACAATCCTGACTGTTGTGGAAGAATCTACTGCTTAAGGAGAAGCGTGTGATCCCCTGGGAAGAACTCGATCGGGCGGAAATCCCCGGACATGCAGGAGAAATCACCCTCCTGAAACGGGGCGCTGAATTTTCGATCCGAACGGCAGGAACAGAGCTGATGAACAGCCGCCGCCATGGTTCCGAAGAATTGATGGCCAAGCTCACATGCAACCGGATGAATCGTAAATCGTCTTGTAGAATTCTCATCGGTGGTCTCGGCATGGGTTACACCCTGGCGGCGGCACTTGAGCGATCGATGTCGGACACCCGTATCACCGTGTCCGAACTGATACCGGCTGTTGTGAGATGGAACCGGGATCTACTGGGACACCTTGCCGGAATGCCCGTGAATGATCCCCGGGTATTGGTTGAAGAAAGGGATGTGGCGGAAACCATCGGGGAACAAAAATCCGCATGGGATGCGATACTGCTTGATGTCGACAACGGGCCTGAAGGGCTTACGCGAAAAGCCAATGAAGGTCTCTATCGCAGATCTGGTCTAAAAGCGGCCTTTTCCGCTCTGCGGCCCGGAGGGATTCTGGCGGTCTGGTCGTCCCAAGCGGACGAGGGTTTCACCCGTCGCCTGAAGCACTGCGGATTCCGGACGGAAATCGCAACCGTAAGCGCACGCAAACCCGGGAAAGGAGGGAGGCATACCATCTGGATAGCAGGTAAACCCGCGAATACGATATCCTAACCGCTATGTGATCGAAAATTAAATAGGACAGGAGAGTACCGCTATGAACAAGATATGGTTAAACGCCTTCGGTAAGATGACCTATGGAATTTACGTCCTCACAACGCGATATGGAGAGATTGTCAATGGAATGATCGCTTCATGGGTGACACAGGTCTCCTTCGATCCGCCTCAAATTTTGGTGGCGGTCCATCCCAACCGGTATACCCATCATCTTCTCGAACACAGCGGTATTTTTTCGCTGCATGTGATCGCAGACTCGCAGCAGGAGTTGCTCGCCCTATTCAAAGGGCCGGATGCATCAAAAAAATTTTCCGGCATTGACTGGAAACCCGGAGAAACCGGTTGCCCGATTTTGCTCTCCTCCGTTGCCTGGTTCGAGAGCAGGATCAAGGAACACTACCAGCCGGGCAATCATACCCTTTATGTCGGAGAGGTGGTCAACGCGGGATGCGGTATTGACGAAACACCGCTTTGCACACTGGATTATGAGGGAATGTATACGGGGCGTGCTTGAAAATCCTGAATGACCCGTATCGGTTAGCAATGGGGCATTCAGATTATATTCACAGTTGCACCGCAGATTCATGGCAACAGGAACAGTTCTCTGAAAATCTGGGTTGATCGGACGGCCATCCGTCGGTGTCCTTCCCTGTTGAGGTGGAGGCCATCCTCGAGAAAATAGTTCTGTTGAACGGATCCGCCGTCATCGGTAAAAAGATCATAATAATCCAATACCGGGATCTCACTGTCTGTCGCCGCAGTTTTCAGTCTTGAGACCAGGGTGTTGATATTCACCTGAAGTTGGCGGTAACCTACCTCCGGGAGCCTGAAAGGTTGATTCTCAGCCATCTCCCTGACAAAGGGCAGGGGCATCCCGAACAGTGGCGCAATGCCGTGGTGCTGAGCCTGGTAGGCCATGGAATAAAGATTGGCCATCGCAAGATTGACCGGAAGGCCCCACCAGAGATCGTTGGTGCCGCCCATCAGGATTACCGCCTCCGGTTTGGCTGCCACCACATCGCCGGGGAAGCGACTCAGTAGTCCGGCTGTCGTGTCCCCGCCGATACCGGTGTTGGTCACCTCCGCTCCCAATGCGTTCTGCAACAGGGCGGGCCATCGGTATGCCGCCTCAATATCAGCGCCCTCGGTCAGGCTATCTCCATGACACACAATTCGTTTCATTTTTTTCCACCCCCTCAGATTGGATACCTGCTGTCATTAACCACACCACCTTCTATCAACTGTGTCTGAAAGTCAATAAACGGAAGTTGGGGAACGATGGGACGAAAGGGGCTCTCATCTTGGCTTGCCAACAATATCTGAGTGATAACGATTAACAGGTTTAACAAATCTATTAAGACAGTAGTCATCGAAAGAGGCCCAAACCCGGCCAGATGAGACTATTTGACAAAATCGTCTTTGTTTCGTAGCTTTTCCGAAATGACCTACCTTTATGAAAGGAGCAAATCATGCTGAACCTATTGAACCTGTTCAGAAAAGCGGAAAAAACAGAAGAATACCAAACGGGAGACTTTATTTTCAGCGAAGGGGAGCCGGGAGACATGATGTATGTCGTACTCGAAGGAGGGGTCGATATACGAGTGGGCGGAAAATCCATTCAAGAGGCATACCCCGGAGACATTGTGGGTGAGATGGCACTGATCGACACCAAGGCCCGAAGCGCCAGTGCAGTGGCGTTGAGCGATTGCCGATTGGCAGCCGTGGATGAGCAGGGGTTTATCAAAATGGTTCAGCAAAACCCGTTTTTTTCATTACACGTTCTTCGTGTGCTGGCGGAACGATTGCGGCAGATGGATTCAAAAATGGAGTAAATTAACCGACTCCATAACCTCCCGAGAAACACGGCATATTCTTGTGCCTGGACGAAATATCAGTAAAAAAATGACGATTCGTTTAAAT
>CAZWAE010000351.1:0-3143 GCA_964631805.1 uncultured Desulfobacteraceae bacterium
CTGTTTTGAAATTTTCGTGCTCGAAAATCTACTGTTTATGGACGGACACTAACTACTGTCCGTCCAGAAAAGGCCCTTTTTCCGTTGAGCGGCGTCCTCCTCGGGTTATCCGGCTTGAGGCTTCGCTCTATGAGCTACGCCCCCACAAGGCGACCGGTTACTTGCTTGTCCCGCCATAGCCCATTTGGGCGACGGCGGATCGATCCTTGCTCAACAAAAAAATTGCTCATTTCTGAATCGGACACTTTAATCGCCAATTTGTTTGCCGCGGATGGGTACTGGCTATTGTTAGGATAGCAAATCGGCCAGGGCGTCGTGCAGGGAGCGGTTACCGCAGATGAGCATTCCGTCTGTCCGGGACAGGATACCGCCCGCCTCTTTACATATAACCTCCCCACCTGCCGTATCCCATGCACTGGTAAAGGAGCCAAGGTTCGCATAGGCGTCATACCGGCCAGCCGCACACCAGCACAACCCCATGGAGGAGACGCCGAGGATCCGCACCCTCAAACATTTTTCGATGATCGCCCTCATTTTTGACAGGCCGCTGTCCAGGTCTTCGGGGTGATCGTGGCGAGAGGGGATTTCGATGCAGACCAGGGCCTTATCCAGCCGGTTCTGTGCACTGCAATGGATTTTGACGCCGTTGAGGTAAGCGCCCCGACCCTCAACGGCAGTGAACAACTCTCTGCTTTCGGGAAAATAGACAACGGCCAGGCAGTACTTCCCGTGATGCTTCAGCGCAAGTGAGATGCCGTAAAACGGGATCCCGATAGCGAAGTGCTTGCTGCCGTCGATGGGATCCAGCACCCAAACCCGATCACGTCCGGGTTCTTCCTTTCCCGTTTCTTCAGAGAGGATGCCGTCGTCGGGAAAAAGGCGATGCAGGCCATCGATAATACGGGTGTTGACAGCAAGATCGGCAGCGGTCGCCACATCCCCGTGTGCTTTGAATCGGATCTTTTCGGATCGATTCCGGGCCTCTCTTGCCATTTTGCCGGCATCGAGAATCACCCGGACGATTTTTTCCAGGTCATCCCTTAGCATGCTTTTCCCACACGTCCGGATTTACGACATGGGCTGGTTTGCTTCCCTTTAAGTAATCGATGAGCTGGTCCACCACACCGTCACTCATGGCGTTCATGGCATCATGGGTAAATGCGGCTGTGTGCGGTGTTACAACGACATTTTCCAACTCCATCAGCGGAGAATCGGCCGGGGGTTCCTTTTCGAAAACATCAAGGCCGGCGCCGGCGATCTCGCCCTCCATCAGCGCCTGGTACAGATCAGCCTCTTTTATAATCCCCCCCCTGGCGGCGTTGATGAGAAGGGCTGTCGGTTTCATGAGACCCAGCGCGCGGCTGTCGATCAAATTCTCGGTTTCAGGCATCAGTGGTGAGTGGATGCTGACTATATCGGCGGTCTTGAGCAGTTCGTCGATCTCAACCTTTTCGATGCCCTGTTCTGAGGCGAACGATTCCGGCCAAAAAGGGTCGTGGGCAATCACCTTCATCTGAAACCCTTTGGCGCGAAGGGCCACACACTGGCCGATGGCGCCGAGTCCGATAAGCCCGAGGGTTTTCTGCCAGATCTCGAGCCCCATGATCCGGGTGTGTTCCCACCGTTTTTCCCGGAGGCTGCGGTCACAGAACAGAATCTTCCGGGCGACGGCGAGAATCAGTGCAAAGGTATGGTCCGCCACTGCCTGGTTGTTGACCCCCGGCGTATGAAACACGATGGCTTTATGGCGTGTGGCGGCATCGATATCCACGGTGTCCAGTCCGGCCCCCATCTTGGCGATTACCTTCAGGCGGGGCGCCATGTTAAAAAGAGCGTCATTGATGCGCAGGTCGTTTCCTGCCAGAACAGCGTCGGCCGTTGCCAGGGCTTTGACGAAATCCCCGTCATCGACCCCCGACCCCCTAATATCGATGATCTCGATATCCTCTCCC
This sequence comes from uncultured Desulfobacteraceae bacterium, assembly GCA_964631805.1. Classification (GTDB taxonomy): domain Bacteria; phylum Desulfobacterota; class Desulfobacteria; order Desulfobacterales; family CAZWAE01; genus CAZWAE01. The sequence continues at coordinate 1,953 of CAZWAE010000351.1, forward strand.
TGAAGTTTTTCCATTGCTGAATTGTCAAATACGCAAAAGGGTCTGGATTCAACCAGGACTGTAAATTTATGCATGGTTGCCGGGCCTCCTTTCAGGTGATCCACCGGGTATTATTCCGGGAATTTTTAGATGGTAACCACAAAAAAGCTATAAAGTAGCTATAGAGGAAAGTCCGAAGGAAAGTCAAGCCATACCGCCCCACCGCTTTCCCTGCCACGCATCTCTTTCCTCAAGGGTTCGGTCGATCATGGAAAGGGTTTCCGTTTTTTTCAGCGACCAAAGGGGTGCCACCAGCTCCTCACGGTGAGGATCGCCGGTCAGGCGCTGTATGATCATATCCGGGGGCAGGCGCTCGAGAAAATCACAGACCAATTCCACATACTCCCCCTGTTTAAGGCAGGTAAATCCACCATTTTGGTATTGTTCCGCCAGCTTCGTCCCCTTGACCACATAAAGCAGATGGATTTTCACCCCGTCCACTCTAAGATCGGAAATAAAGTCGGCGGTTCTCATCATCTGGTCTCGGGTTTCTCCCGGAAGGCCCAAAATGATATGGGCGCAGATGTTGATTCCCCTTTTTCGGGTTGCCGACACCGCCCTTTTGAAGCATGCGGCATCATGCCCCCTGTTGATGGCCGCCAGAGTGGCATCGTTGGCCGATTGCAGCCCATATTCAACCCAGATCATATGCGACCTCGCATACCCTTCCAAAAGATCCAGAACCGGATCGGAGACGCAGTCGGGACGTGTGCCGATGGAGAGGCCGACGACATCGGGCAGGGAAAGTGCTTCGTCGTACAAGGATCGCAGGATATCGCAGGGCGCATAGGTATTGGAATAGGACTGGAAATAGGCGATAAATTTTTTTGCCTTGTATCGCCGGGCCAGGCGGTCTCTTCCTTCTGTCAGCTGGTTGATGATGGAGACCCCGTCCGTATGGGCACCGGTTCCGGAACCCCGGTCGTTGCAGTAGGTGCAGCCGCCCCGGGAGATCGTACCGTCCCTGTTGGGGCACGACATGCCGGCATCCACGGTGATTTTTTGAACCCTGCACCCGAAAACACTTCTTAAATAGGTGTTGAGATCACGGTATCTTTTTTTCATCCGATTCGGTTATCCCCATATTCGATTTAGAACTGGATAAATTTATAACGTCCCGGTATAGAATTGTAAAAGAAATTGTTAGTGCCC
>CAZWAE010000352.1:0-3134 GCA_964631805.1 uncultured Desulfobacteraceae bacterium
TTTGCGATTATGCGCTGACTGCCGGATACATATCCAACGAATATTGCATCCGATCCAGTCATGTGAGAAAGGCGTTGAATGAACTAGGTCCCATCACCCTGGCCACGAATGCCGACTCGTCCTCTTCTGCCGGGCATGCCCCATTCAAAATCCGATGGAGATACCACTTCGGTTGGGTCGTGCCATTGGCGATGGGTCTGCTCATCGGCGTTACAGGTTATCGATATTTTGAAACCGGTCGGGTCGGGTCGTCCGGCTATCCCAACACCCTTCAATCAAACCGTATCGATCAACCACCAGATAAAAAACGATTGACACCAAGCCCCCCGGGAACCGCTAAAAGCATTGCGCCCGAATCTTTGCCAAAAGAGAAGAGGAATGTTGGAAGTCACCGGTCGTCGTTGCGGGAAGGGGAGGGAAGCGGAGCAGAAGTCGCAAAAGGGCGGATCGATAGCTCAGCTTTACGGATACAGTCGAGCCCGAATATCGGGTCAGAATCAACGAAACGAATAAGGGGAAGCGGGCAATCGGAAAATGTTCGGAGGAATGAAAATCAGAAGACACTGATGCCGGTTGTTTCAGATCGGCCATCATCTTCCCCGATGAACGGTCCGTACGCAAAGGTGGAGTCGTCCGTGCAGGAGGAGAAAAGCGCTTCGGTGCTTGGTCAAAGAGAGATTGCCGGTTCAATGGGTATGGACTTGACGGCAACACAATTGGAACAGCCCCGGATCAAACCGGATAGTATTTCCCTTATAGAAAGAGAAACCGGTGAAGGGCGCCCCACACATCTTCCGGTCGCATTAATGCTCGGTTCCTATAAAACCCTGCCAAATACGCTCCAGGCGGTATCGATTTTCAAGCAAAAAATGACCGATGTTCAATGGAACCCTGTGGATCTTGGGGAGAAAGGGATTTGGTATCGGGTTTTCACCGGAGGATTCAAATCCAAAAGGGACGCCTTCGAATACAAGGCGAAGCATGGCCTGGCCGAATCCCTCATCGTCACCATGCCCTGGACGGTTGCAGTGGGACCGGTGGATTCCTTGAAAGCGGTCCGGGCCTTGACTGAAAAACTGGAGGAACAGCGATTTGGCAGTGTTGCAGTAAGGCGTGAGAATGGTAGATTTGTGGTGAATATGGGTATTTTCGTGACCCGGAAAGGGGCTGAATTACTGGCTGGAGATGTCAACCGCCTGGATGTGGGTAACGTTTCCGTGGTCTTGCGGTAGTGGACGCCATCCGTTGGAGACAGGTGTGAGCTTACTGAATGATGCATTGAGAAAACAGGACCGGGAAACCAAGCGCGGGAAAGGGGTTCCGCTGTTTGAAACGGAGCGCAAAGTAAGGCGTAAGTGGCGGATCATTGTTTACGGTATCATCATTCCGTTCCTATTGCTCAGTTTTGCGGGTGTTTTTTGGGTGTGGCAGGGGTTTGTTCGTTCCGATTATTTCGAGGACCCAAAACCTTCAGGCATCGGGCCCCGAGTTCAATATCCGGAAAACTTTTCTGTTGCCAGTCAGGTGGTGAAATCCAATGAAGCCACAGTCGCCTCCGCGGATAATATGAACTCTGCCGTTGAGCAAAACACCAGCGAGGAGAATCTAAAGAGGGTATCCGGTATTTCTGAACCGGGAGTCAAACCTGAACAGGTTGAGGAAAAGAGGGAAGCATCCGGACACTCTGCACCTGCTCTTGCCCCAACAACGGCTGAAGCGAAAACAATATCCACACCCGAAGTGCCAAGACCGGACGATGATGCCGTCATTCCCACTACCGATCCGCCGCAGCGGCCGCCGAACAAAGGCAGAAACAAACTGCTAAGATGGAAAAGTCAACCCGCAGGACATACCGGTAACGGAGATGATCCGGAGCCGTCTAACAACCCCTTTTTCCTGAAAGCGGTGAACTACCATCGTCAAAATCGTCTCCGCCAAGCGATCGCCATGTACAGGGCGGTATTGAAAAAATATCCCGGCCATAAAGATACGCTCATCAATATTTCAGCTGCCTATATCCAATCAGGAGCATTTTTAGAAGCCAATCATATCCTTCACGGGATGATGATTCGGGAGCCCGAAGATCCGGCAATCCTGATGAACCTCGCCATCAGTGAAATCGGTTTGAAAAGGCCCGAAAGAGCCATTTTTTACCTGGGTCGGGTACGCAGGAATGGCGATGGCGAGACATTCGACCTTTGCTTCCACAGGGGAGTGGCGTTCAGCCAGCTGGGGGATTCGGCGCAAGCGATTAAATGGTATCGGAAGGCAGAAGAATTCAATCCCGAGCACCCCTTTGTGATTTACAATATGGCCGTGTTATACGACAAAATGGGCGATTACAAGACCGCTCTCCGATACTATCAAAAATGCCTGGCCATGGCAAAGTTTGCAGAAGACGCTGATGCGATTTTAAATAGAGTAAATCGCATCAGCGCCTACTTGGCGAACCCGTCGCAGTAAAGAGCAATACACGGTCGTAAATGAAATTTGATATGATATAAATTGTACACAGGAAGATGATATGGCCGCAGAACAGAAAAAACGTATTGGCGACATCCTCGTGGAATTGGGGTTTATCGATGCCGATCAATTGGTGATGGCACTTGAAGAAACCCAAAAGACGGATGGGATGCTGGGCGACATCCTGCGAAGGTTGGATTGGGTAAACGAAGAGCAGCTTCAGATGGCCATTGCCGTCCAAAGCGGTGCCAAACTGCTTGATTTGGACGGCGTGACCATCGACCAGGCGATGATTGAGGCCGTGCCGTTTAAGTTTGTATCGGAGCACGGGATCTTTCCCATTGCCGTCGACAGTAACATCCTCAAGGCGGCCACGACAAATCCTTTTGATGTCATTGCACGCGACAAACTGTCCCGATTGACCGGGTATCGTGTTGAGGCCTACATTACTCCGAAAAAATGGATCGACGATGCCATTGAACTCTATTATAAAACCGCCCTCACGTTGGATGATGATATCGATGCGATCACGCGTCCCGGTGCGCGTGATGCCATTGCCGAAGAGAACCAGATCGTCAGATTGGCCGATCTGCTGGTTGAAAAGGGCCTTGTCCTAGGCACCAGCGATATTCATGTCGTTCCCGACGTGAATCTGACCCGGATCTATTACC
>CAZWAE010000353.1:0-3081 GCA_964631805.1 uncultured Desulfobacteraceae bacterium
CCCAGGTTGATCGGCTTTCGAAGATAATCGTTTGCCCCCTTTTTCATCGCTTTGACGGCGTTGTCCACGGAACCGTGGCCGGTGATGAGAATGACTTCAGTGTTGATGTTTCTGGCCTTGGCCGCCTCCAGGACACCGATTCCGTCCACCTCTCCGGGCATCTTCAAATCGGTGAGAACCACATCATAGTGGTGACGGGTGATGAGGTCCGTGGCCTCCTCTCCGTTTTCAGCCGTCTCCACCTGGTAATCTGCGATTTCCAGCCGTTCTTGAATCACTTCACACACACTCGGTTCGTCGTCCACAACCAGAATATTCAGCTTTTTCATGGCGGTTCCTTCCTGATCGCTCATTGGTTTTGCGCCGGCATTTGGCAACTTATCAGAATGTGGCACAAAGAAACGGCCCGATCAAGAGGCAAATACAATAAAGGTTTCATGCCGGGGGCTAATAAAACAGGTCCAGTCGTCGCCTGTCCTGGGGGTCCTTATCTTCGGGGAAGGGATTTTTAATTCGGCCGGCCTGATCATAGTGTTCAATCGCTTGTGCCAGCATTGCGGGCATTCTTTCGGAAAACCCGGGCACATGGTTACCGAGGGATCCGTGAAGAGGGGGCAGAGAGCCCCGGGCACCCTTCTCCCACGGGTCTGAAACCCCTCTCTCACGCGCGATATGATAGGTTAATTCCGGAAGGCCTCCCGTTCCGGAAGCCGCATCGGCACCGGTGCTGCGAGTGGTCTCGTGAACTGCTATAAGAGGATTGGTGCCATTTCCGGCAGCCATTTTATCTGCTGGGTCTGCCTCGTCGATGTTGAACAGGGCCATCAGGTGTTCGCCCAAATCTTTTCCGGTGATTTTGTCCAGGACGGTATTCAGCATCCCGGATGCCGCTCCGGCCAGTCCTCCGAATATCCCGCCCCCGAGGACGCGTGCGGGCGCCTTGATCTCGTCACCGGATAGGGCTCTGTAAATGGTCCCGATAACGGGAATATGGTGCAGAGGGTTAATGATATCGATGAGATCAAGAAAGGAAAAAGAGGCGGTTTCGGACGTTCCGGTGCCGGCAGCCGGCTCAACGGATGTTTCCTTTTTCGGGGCGATTCCCTCCAAATTTTCAGGAAGTGCGGAACGGTGCTCAGGTGCACCGGCAGGCTGTGCCTGAACGGTAGAAGGCGCGGGACCGGCAAGACGGCGATTACGGGCATCCATCCCGGGAAAACGCGATCCGGTTGGCGGCACATGAAAATGACTGGTGGTGATTGGCATTATGGTTACATTTCCTCTCTTCCGGATTATGTGTTGCAAGACGCGTGCCTGAAATTAAAGATGAACAGTCGGCCGAACACCCAGCCGGTGCTGATAGAGCATTTTAGCCTGAGAAACCGGGTTGGGGCGAACCGGTCCCGGACTGCGGCACGGCAGGATAAGGCCGTCTGCGGCATGGGATGTCCCTGGGAACGGCATTTTTTCACTACCCTATTGTCAAATTTTCAACGATTTGGTAATCGATAGACGATTCTTCCCGGAGAAAGCCCGTTTTGGACGCATGCGGCCGTTGGGTATTGCCATTGAATTATCTGACCGGCAGAATTTTCCGACTCAAAGGGGGTTTTTCCCAGCACGTAAAAAATCGGGAGGCGCTGCAAATAACTAGGAACTGGCAGGTGACGGATGAAAAAGATTCTGGTTGTGGACGACGACCGCATTCTTCTGAGAATGCTGGGAAAAACATTCGACCGGTATGCCGAAAGATTTGAGTATGTGACAGCGTGCGACGGTCAGGAGGCCATCGTCGAACTGGGAGAGGAAGCCTTCGACCTGGTGGTCACGGACATCCAGATGCCCCGTGTGAACGGTTTGATGCTGCTGGCCTACATCCACACCTATCATTCCGCCATCCCCTGCATGATCATGACCTCCTATGCAACCTCCCGCATCAAGGCCAAGCTGCCGAAACGCGTTTTGCGCGCTTTCCAGAAACCATTTAATGCAGAGGATCTCGCCCTTGCCATCGTGGCGGCACTCGACCGGAAAGAGCCCCATAGCCTGACTGATGTTCTGCCGGTGGTATCATTTCTGGAGATGATTGAAATGGAGGGTATCTCCTGTGTTTTCGAGGTGGATACACCGGGTATGGAAAAGGGCAGTTTCTATTTTGAAAACGGAATCCTCCTGGACGCCCAATGCGGGGATCTTCAAGGCGAGGCGGCGGCACTGGACATCATCGGAAGGGAGATATCGGCCCACACGTTTCAAGACCTGCCGTCATTTGAGATCCGGAGGCGGATCCGGTCGGATCTTCAGGATCTCATCCGCAATGCCGTAGTGGACGACCCGGAGATCGAGATCCCCCTATTCTAAATAACGGCAAAGATAAACGACACACATGAGTTCGGCATTCATAAGTCTATTATCCGGATTATCGGGAATGTTCGGGTGGGGAATATATGACTTTTTCGCGGGGGTCTATTCCAAAAAGATCGGTCCTTATAAAACTTTCTTCTGGTCCCAATTGGCAGGCTTGGTTTTTATCCTTCTGCTTTTTTCAGTGTTTACAATTCCCCTTAGCATCCCGGTTTTAACAATCATTTTACTCCCCATTGCCGCTCTTTTCTATTCTGCCGGATACCTGTTTTTTATGAGAGGTTTTGAGATTGGGAACATATCGATTGTTGCCGCTATCATGAACCTGTGGGCAGTGTTTACAATGCTCATCGCATTTATCTTTATGGGCCAGAGGCTTTCGCCGCTGCAGTCCATAGGCGTTGTTATGATTATTTCCGGGGCTACTTTAGCATCCTTAAACTGGAATGATATTAAAAATAGAAGCTTTCAACTATCAACAGGTGTTAAGGAAACCGTTTTAGGGGCCTTTTTCTTTGGTGTTTTTTGGAATATCAGCGAAGTTATATCTGAAAAAATCGGGTGGATGCTTACAACGTTGTTTGTGAAGATTATCATTATTCTGTTCCTGCTTCTCTTTTCCTTTCTCGTAAAACGAGAGCTTGACATATTGGAAGCCACCACTAAAACAAAATTGGTGATTGTATTGATGGGTATAATTGAAGCGGGTGCAGTCGC
>CAZWAE010000354.1:0-2981 GCA_964631805.1 uncultured Desulfobacteraceae bacterium
TTTCGTATTTTTGCGATCCATCTCTTCGTAATGGCAAAGCCTTTTCAAGTCTCACTGCCAAAGGCCGTGGTTTACTCTATAAATTAAAACCACCGGCCCGGATTTGATCCGATGGGGACCTCGCACTTGCCCAAAGCGGATTCTGTGTTATATTGGGATCTAACAACAATCTCAACCGATGGGCAGAAGCGGGCAGACATGATGCTCCGGAACCTAAGACATACGGAAAGGAAACCCTATGAAAATAGCAGTCAGTGGAAAGGGAGGCGTGGGCAAAACCACATTTTCAGCATTGCTGTCCCGAAATCTCAATGAAACGGGCCGAAATGTCCTGGCAATCGATGCGGATCCCGACGCCAACCTGGCGGCAGCCCTGGGGATTCCAGATGCTGATCGCATCACCCCTATAGCCGAAATGAAGGATCTGATATTCGAGCGTACGGAAGCCCAGCCCGGCACCATCGGCGGTTTTTTCAAACTGAACCCCAAGGTGGATGATTTGCCGGACGCCTTGTCGGCCAAACTGGATAATATCAAGCTCATGCGTCTGGGCGGCGTAAAAAAGGGGGGATCCGGATGCATCTGCCCTGAAAGCACGCTGTTGAGAGCCCTGGTGACACATATCGTCCTGGCAAGGGATGAAGTGGTGGTGATGGATATGGAAGCCGGGATCGAGCATCTGGGTCGGGCAACCGCCCAGGCGGTGGACAAGCTGATCGTCGTCGTGGAACCGGGCCGCCGCAGCATCGATACGGCCGGGCACATCCATCAGCTCGCCCTGGAGATCGGATTGAAAAATATCGCCGTGGTAGGCAATAAGATACGGGGGGATAAGGACGAAACCTTTCTAAAAAAACATCTGGCGGATTTCGAATTCCTCGGATTCATGCCCTACGATGATGCGTTGATCGAAGCAGACCTCAACGGAGACTCCCCTTATGCTGCCGACTCCCCATCCAGGGGAATTGTAAAAGAGATGATCACGATCCTGGGTCTTTCATGAAACCGGGATTCCGGTATAAAAAATACAAAGGAAGAAAGGGACGCCAACCCTCCCGAAAACGGAAGTACCCGACCCTCAAACCCGGAGTGGACGCCGCCTTAAAAAAGGTGTTTTCCGAAATCGGCACCCCCTTTAGAAAACCCTTCCAACCCGACCGCTTCCAATTGGAGGCGCTTGAAATCATCCGGCAGTCCGACTGCCTGGTCACCGCCCCCACTGGCTCCGGTAAAACTTGGATCGCAGAGCAAGCCATCGCGCTCGCTCTCGAAAAGGAGCAGCGGGCCTGGTACGCCTCCCCCCTCAAGGCACTGAGCAATTCAAAGTACACTGAATTTGCCGACATTTACGGAGCTCACCGGGTGGGAATCCTCACGGGAGACCGCAAAGAAAATACCGACGCCCCCGTGATCATCGGCACCACCGAAATTCTCCGGAACCAGCTCTATGACGCCATGCATCGCGGTGAAACCCTGGCCACTGACCTTGTCATACTGGACGAGGCGCACTATCTGGGAGATGATGAGAGAGGCGTTGTCTGGGAAGAGACCATGATCTATCTCCCTAGGCGGATTCCCCTTCTGATGTTATCGGCCACCATCGGAAATGCCGACGACATTGCCCGCTGGCTCTCTTCGGTCCGCCATCGCTCCTGCCAGGTGGTCCGGGAGTTCAACAGACCCGTGCCACTCTCTCCCCTTTTTTTGCATCCCACAGGAACCCTGTTTCCCCTGACCACATCAAAAGATAAGAAGAATCGCATCCGTCTGCACAAAAAGGTCCGGACCTATCTTGGAGATAAACGCCCACTGCTAATGGCGCCACCCTCCAGACTTCCCCCCTTTGGGGATATCCTCAAAATTCTCAGGAAATACCGGCTATTGCCGGCCCTTTTCTTTTTAAAATCCAGATCCGACTGCAACCATGCCGTTGAAATGTGTCGGGGCAATCGGTGCGGCAACCCGGAAACAGAGGCAACACGCCTGTCGATAATCCATGAATTGACCCGACAAAATACTCACATCGCCCGTCACCGGCAACGGGAGCTGCTTGAAAAAAATGCTGTGGGCGCTCACCATGCCGGGCAGTTGCCCGCCTGGAAGCTTTTACTGGAAAACCTGATGACCCGGGGACTGCTCGATGCGGTATTTGCCACCTCCACCGTGGCGGCCGGCGTCAACTTTCCGGCAAGGACAGCGGTGCTTCTCAATTCGGATCGGTTCAACGGAAAGGAATTCCTCCCATTGGACCCCACGCAGTTTCACCAGATGACTGGACGGGCGGGCCGCCGGGGTATGGACCGTATCGGTTTTGCCATGGCCATTCCCGGAAAATATATGGACCTTCGCCATGCCGCACGTCTGATCGGTTCCCCCCCTTCCCATGTGTTCAGCCGTATCCATGTCAATTTTTCCATGGTCCTGAACCTGCTGTTGTCCCATACTCCGGACCAGGTGGAAGATCTGCTGCGACGCTCTTTTGCCGCTTATCTCATAGAAAAGACCGGGAAGAAAAACAGGAATCGTGATGCCGCAATGGATGGCGTGGCGGTTCTAACGGACCAATTCAGGAAACATCTGGCGTTCCTGGTTGAAAAAGCCTACGTGACAGAAGAGGGTGCGTTGACTGAAGATGGCGTATGGGCATCACGGCTCCGGGTGGACCAACCGTTGATCATTGCAGAGGGATTCAGGACAGCGGCATTCCCAACGGGAGATCCGACCGTGCTGGCCGCAATCATTGCAGCCATTGTGACCGACCGGGACATCAAAGAGAAGAAGTCGTCAGAACACTCAGATCGAAAACTCATGCCGGCTTTCAAAGAGGTGGAAAAGCGCCTGCGGCCCTTTCAGCGTCACATGGCCTCCAGGGGATTCGAAACCCGCACCCTTTCCAGGGCAGCAGCCGCGACGCTGTACCTCTGGATGAAAGGTCAAACATGGGAAGAGGTGGTGTCCGCCTCGTCAATTGAAGAGGGGGA
>CAZWAE010000355.1:0-2957 GCA_964631805.1 uncultured Desulfobacteraceae bacterium
TGGCGTGCCGAGCCGTAGCTGCGAAGCGAAGTCTGGCGTGCCGAGCCGTAGCTTGGAGCGGTTTTATTTGAAGCGTTATGTGCCCGCCTTCGCCCTGCGGGCTTCGTCGCGGCAGCCTTCGCTTCTCGCTGCGCTCTAAGCGAAGGCTGGTGGAGGCGGCGGGAGTTGAACCCGCGTCCGAAAACATTCCACACAGGCGTCTACATACTTATTCCGGATTTTGGTTTTCGACGAAAAAGGTCTCCTCCGAACCGGATCCCTTTCCGCTTATCCTGTGGATTTAACCGGTCCCGGTCCAGGCAGCCGGGGTCGGCGGTCCTGCTAGTCGACGCTCCGTCCGGGGTCGCAGGCATCTCCCGGGGGAACGGTAGCTGCTTAAGCAGCTACGGCGTAATTATAATCGTCTGCAATTACGTTTAGTACCCGTCGTTTAACGAGCGGACGAGAAAGCTCGGTATGCAGCCGGCGCTTCTTTGCCCCCGTCGAATCCGTTTCGCCCCCATAGTGGTGTTCACCGCCAGATGACAGTGAAAAAAAGGACGGTTCACGAAGGTGGTGAGAACCGTATGGTAAAGAACGTTATGTCCCGAATCTATGCCTGATTTGCTCTTTTGTCAAATTCCTTGCTATCGATTTTCCAGCAAACAGAACCAATGTTTAGATCCGGCAGGTCCTAATATCGGTGACGATGATCCCCTTGGCGTCGATATCGGTCAGTCGATCCATGATCCGGTTGACGTTTTCGATCCGGGTCATCGATTTAACCGCCACCCACCCTTTTTTACTGAGCGGCGAGATGGTGGGCGACTCGATACCCGGGGTAATTTGGCAGGCTTTTTCCAGGTTGCGTTCCGGCACATCGTATTCCACCATCACATAATCTCTGGCCACTACGATTCCCCGGACACGGTCCATGAACAGTTGGACTCCCTTTTTCTCACAGATATCTTCCGTACGCGCAATCAGGATCGCTTCCGATTCCAAAATGGGGTCTCCCACGATTTTGAGCCCGGCCTCCTTAAGCGTTCCGCCGGTCTGCACCACATCCGCAATGGCCTCGGCCACTCCCAGTTGGATGGAAATCTCAATGGCCCCATCGAGCCGCACAATCTCCGCCGGGATGTTCCGGCGCTTCAGATCCGCCCTGACCAAGTTGGGATAGGATGTGGCCACCCGGATATGTGAAAAATCATCCGGGGTGAGGGCACTGTCGGCCGGCACCGCGTAATAAAAGGCCGACTTCCCAAACCCCAGAGACATCACCTCCGCTGTCTGAATCCGGCTGTCGATGGCAAGGTCCCGTCCCGTGATGCCAAGATCCAGGACGCCGTGGCTGACATAGGTGGCAATATCGCGAGGTCTTAGAAAAACGAAATTCACATCGTTTTTCATATCATAGATGATCAATTCCCGGCCCTGCCGCCGGCATCGATACCCCGCATCCCGAAGCAGCAAAGCCGCATCCTCGGACAGAGACCCTTTGTTGGGAATGGCAATCTGGAGCATTTTTTCTCCTTTTCAAAGATAGCGGTACACATCATCGAGGGACAAATCACACGCAATCATCATCACCTGGAGATGATACAGCAGTTGGGAGATCTCTTCGGCGGTCCTTTCCCGTCCTTCGTGCTCCGCCGCCATCCAGACCTCGCATGCCTCTTCGATCACCTTTTTACCGATGAAGTGAACACCCTGCTCAAGTTCCCGAACGGTCCCGGATCCCGATGGCTTGGTTGCCGCCTTTTGCTTCAGTTCCTCAAACAGATCTTCAAAACGTTTCATAACCCTATCCCGCATCATCCGAGTTTTCGTTGAATATCCGGTTCAATCGCTGCAACTCCGTTTCCGCGTCATCGACCATCTCGCCGATGATATCCCCGATGGGCATAATGCAGTCCACCAGGCCCACCGATTGCCCCGCCATCAGGGAACCCGTTTTCACCTCCCCGTCCACGGCGGCATCGCGCAGGGCGCCCGTCCAGAAATTTTCAACGGCGTATTGGGCCTCGATGTTGTCCATTTCGTTATTATTGATTTTTTCCATCAACTCCAGTTGCAGTTTCCCGAATTCAACAGTCCCCTGATTCTTCAGGGCACGAACCGGAATGACCGGCAGGCGGGTGTCAAACTGGGGGGTTGCCACGGCATCCCTCGCCTTGGCCCGCCTGAAGGCCTTTTTAAAATCGGGATGGGCCTTGCATTCATCGGACATGACAAACCGGGTGCCCATCTGTATTCCCGCAGCACCCATCATTAAAAGATGCGCCATCATGCGTCCAGTGGCGATTCCGCCGGCCACAAACACCGGCACGCTGTCTACTTCAAACAGGATCTGCTGGAGCAGTACCGACAGGCTCACCGGACCGATATGGCCACCGGCCTCCGACCCCTCCAGCATGATCGCATCGGCGCCCATTTTTATCAGGCGCAAGGCCAAGGGGGCTGTCGGTGCAAAACAGATCACCTTTGCGCCGGCATCCTGCACCATCCTGATCTCATTTTCCCGGGGAATGCCGCCGGCAAAGGCCACGATGTTGCACGCCAGATCGCACACAAGCTTTACCTGATCGCTGTAAACGGGAGCCAGGGTGATCAGATTGACACCGAATGGCTTATCGGTGCATTCACGGGCCGCCAGGATCTCCTTTTCCAGGACGTCCACCGGCGCATTTCCACCGGCCAAAAATCCGAATCCCCCTGCATTGCCCAAGGCACCCACCAGCATGCAGTCGCTGACCCAGGTCATCGCCCCGCACATGATGGGGATATCACATCCCAGGAACTCACGCCCTACACGCAGAAATTTATGCAGCAACATATCGGTCATACTCCTTTCTGATTTCTTAACGATATCAATCCATCCCAGTTCTGTGACCGGTGACGAACACTAAACAGCGGCCTCTCGTATTCTGGTCATAAAGGGGATTGATGCCAAGAACCCTGACCCTGCTGGAATT
>CAZWAE010000356.1:0-2932 GCA_964631805.1 uncultured Desulfobacteraceae bacterium
AATCTGACGCCCTCCTTGATCTCACGCAAAAATCCCTATTTCTGGACGGACACTAGTTAGCGGTTTTTTTCAATCCTCCTCACGAAGGGAAAGGATCATTTTTTAGCCCCAAACGCACATGTTTAGAAGTGAGACATTGAGGTCCGGACGGGGTGCGGTTGTTTTATCCCAAGGTGTTGGGCCCTGTCTTTTTCTCAGCAGGCGGTTTTCCCGAAAGGCGGCTTGATGGACGAACCCATCGTCAAACCCGTTGTTTCCCCGAACACGCCGAAACTGGGTCGGACCGCAGTTATTGTCAGCAGTGAGAGCGATATCCGGCTGATAGACTGCTGCATTGGAATCGAAAAAAGCCAATACCGGACATTGTTCCTCAGTCGTCTTTATCCGGACATTCCGCAGAGAACCGGTTTTGCCATTGCAGGTCCTGCGGTGGGTGCTCCCTATGCCGTCATGCTGCTTGAGACATTGATTGCGTGGGGCGCGAAGGAATTCATTTTCCTCGGATGGTGCGGTGCCATCCGCGGGGAGGTGTCCATCGGAGATATCATTGTCCCGGACAGCGCCTTCATCGATGAGGGCACATCGGTTCACTACGGTCTGGAAGCAGGTGACGAAGCATTCCCGGACAAGGACCTGGCACGGCGTACCCGGCAACTGCTGATGGAGCAGGATGTTACCTGCCATCGGGGTGCCGTCTGGTCCACGGACGCCATCTACAGAGAAACCCCTTCCAGGGTAAAACACTATCGGAACAAAGGGGCGCTTGCCGTGGAGATGGAAGTGTCAGCCATGTTTTCTGTGGGCACGCACCATCACGTGAATGTGGCGGCCCTGCTTGTGGTTTCGGATGAGTTAAGCGATTTGACCTGGCGGCCCGGTTTCAAAACAGACCGTTTTAAAAATAGCCGTAAATTATCCTGCGACACATTGGTGGCATTATGCCGGAAGCGATAGATTCGACCAAACTGAAGCGGATTGAATTCCTGTGCAAAGAGCTCCATCGCCATAACCATTTGTACTACGTTCTGGACGATCCTGACATCTCCGACGCTGCATATGATCGGATGATGAAAGAGCTTATCGATCTTGAAGAGAGCGCACCTGAGTTGCGTTTCCCAGATTCGCCGACGCTTCGTGTCGGTGCTCCCCCCCTCGATAGTTTTGAAACGGCTGAACACTCCCTGCCCATGCTGAGCCTGGACAACGGCTTCGAGGATCAGGATATCTTCGATTTTGACGGCCGGGTCATGAAAAATCTAAATAGGGGTGATGAAATTTTGTATACCGCCGAGCCTAAGCTGGATGGGCTCGCAGTGGAACTCGTTTATGAAAACGGTATCCTCGTTCTGGCGACCACCCGGGGTGACGGCATCAGGGGAGAGGTGATTACCGAAAATATCCGAACCATCCGTTCGGTGCCCCTTCGACTCCACCATTACGATTCCCTTCCGCATGCTTTTCGGCTGGAGGTCCGGGGAGAAGTCTTTATCGGTAGGGACGGTTTTGAGCGTCTCAATGAGGAGCGTGTCAGACAGTCTCTTCCTTTGTTTGCAAACCCCAGAAACGCCGCCGCAGGATCATTGCGCCAGCTGGATTCCAGGATAACCGCCAGTCGGCCCCTTGAAATCTATGTTTACGGCGTGGGTCGTCATGACGGGCTTGAATTTACTTCCCACTGGGACCTGCTTACCCGGCTCAAACAGTACGGGTTCAGGGTCAATTCGAAGATTCAGGCCGCAATACCCATTAAGGAAGTACTTTCTTACTACAGGCGGTTTCTTGAAGAGCGGCATACACTGCCGTACGAAACGGATGGGATTGTCATTAAAGTTGACAGCATAGATGCCCAGCGGTTGCTGGGGGCGACCTCAAGAAGTCCGAGGTGGGCCATTGCCTATAAATTCCCAGCCATTCAGGAAACCACGCAAATTCGTGCCATCGACATCCAGGTCGGCAGGACGGGAGCGCTCACACCGGTGGCTCACCTGGAGCCGGTGTCCATTGCCGGTGTGGTGGTCAGCCGCGCCTCGCTGCACAATGGGGATGAAATCATAAGAAAGGACATCCGTGTGGGTGATACCGTTCTGATTCAGAGAGCGGGAGATGTGATTCCCGGGGTGGTAAAAGTTATTACTGCCGAACGAACCGGGACCGAGATTCCCTTTCATATGCCCGCTGCCTGTCCCGAATGCGGCAGTAAGGCTTCCCGCGAATCCGGTGAGGCCGTATCAAGATGTCCCAATAACCGCTGCCCGGCAAAAATAAAGGCTGCGGTGCGCCATTTTGTATCCAAAGCCGCCTTTGATATTGATGGGATGGGGGACAAGTTGATTTCCCAACTGGTAGACAAAGGGCTGGTGTCATCCTTTGCCGATCTTTTTTACCTGGGCAAAACGGAATTGGAAGCCTTGGACCGCATGGGCGATAAATCGGCCCGGAACCTGGTTTCAGCGCTCGATGCCCGCCGGCGAATCGGTTTTGAGAGATTCCTGTTTGCCTTGGGGATTCGGCACGTCGGGGAGCATGTGGCCCGGGTCCTGTCCGAGCGGTTCGGCAACATCGACCCTCTCATCGCGGCAACAGAGGAAACGCTTTCCGGTATCGAAGGCGTGGGTTCCGTGGTAGCCGAAAGTGTTGTGGATTATTTCCAGGATTCGGAAAATCTGGCGGTTATCCAGCGGATGATGGAGGGTGGTGTGAGAATCGCCGAAGATAGAAAGGCGGTTGGGCAGACCCTTTCAGGGAAAACCTTTGTGCTTACCGGTTCTTTAGAGACCATGTCCAGAAGAAACGCCAAAGCGCTGATTGAGGCATCTGGAGGGAGAGTAACCGGTTCCGTCAGCCGGAAAACCGATTATCTGGTGGCGGGGGCGTCACCTGGATCCAAACTGGACAAAGCCAAGGCCCTGAAGGTCAATGTCATAGACGAGGC
>CAZWAE010000357.1:0-2926 GCA_964631805.1 uncultured Desulfobacteraceae bacterium
AAGCCGCTCCGAAACGTCAAATCCGTTGCAGGCGCTGAAATCATCGTGGGTAACCGATGCCGGTGTATTCAGGGCCACCTTTTTGGCCATCTCCACCACTCTATCGGGGGCCTCCGGCCCGAACATCATCTTCCCAATAAGCTCAAGAGTACCTTCGTGATCGGTCATAAGACCGTCCAGTATCTCCGGCAGCACCTTCAACCTGGAACCGGTTCCCACCAGGATGATCCGGTCCAGCCACAAAGGCGCTCTCAGGGCAAGGGTTTGGACAATGGCCCCGCCCAGGGAGTGCCCCCCGAGCGACACACGGGAAAGGCCCGCTGTTTCAATGAATTCGGCGATCACGTCTGCGTACTCATCGACATTCGACCGGCTCTGCCCCGTGGATCGACCATGAGCGGGCAGATCGGGCAGATAAACCGTCGCATCAACATCTTCGACCGTTTCCGGCCAGTGCCGGTGGCTCCCCCCCGATCCGTGAATCAGCAGGAGAGATCGCGGGCAGCCGGGATTGTGAACGGTATAATAGATATTTTCTTTCTCGAGTTCTGCAAACGGCATAACGGTCTTCCTGTTAAATGGCCTTCGATAGAGCCGGAAAAATGGTGCGCAAACCGTTCAAAGACGATCATTATGGGTTGTATTCAGCACCGGACGACGGTATGAAGGTCGGGCAAAACGAAGGTCAAGATTATCACACCCGATGCCATTGATCAAATCATACAGGAGAGATGCAATGCAACCCGTTGACTTAAGATCCGATACCCTCACCCGGCCGACCCGGTCCATGCAGCAGGCCATGGCAACCGCAGAGGTGGGGGATGACGTTTTCGGTGAAGATCCCACCGTTAACCGGCTTGAGGAATTGGCGGCAGACAAGGTCGGAAAGGAAGCCGCACTGTACGTCGCCAGCGGCACCATGGCCAATCTGGTGTGCCAGCTGACCCATTGCGGGCGCGGAGACGAGATGATCCTGGGGGACCAGGCCCATATTTTCTATTACGAGCAGGGCGGAAGCGCCGCTGTCGGGGGAATACATCCCCGCACCCTGCCCAACCAGGCGGACGGGACGCTGGCGCTTTCCGATATCGAGGGCGCCATCCGTCCGGACAATGTGCACTTCCCCAGGACCCGGCTCATCGTTCTTGAAAACACCCACAACCGCTGTACCGGCACACCGCTTAAGGTGTCATATATGGCATCTGTGGGCGCGCTCGCCAAGCGCCTCGGTTTAAAGATCCACGTGGACGGCGCCCGGATTTTCAACGCGGCCGTTGCCCTTAAAGTTTCGGCAACAGCGTTGGCCAAAGAAGCGGACTCTCTTTCTTTCTGCCTGAGCAAGGGATTGGCCGCACCCGTGGGGTCCCTGGTCTGCGGCAGTCGTGATTTTATCGACCGTGCACGCCGGGCCCGGAAAATCCTGGGGGGCGGGATGCGCCAGGCGGGGATCCTGGCGGCAGCCGGCATCATCGCATTGAACGAAAATGTGGACCGCCTGGCGGAGGATCACATCCGTGCCAGAAAACTCGCAGAGGGGCTTTCCGACATCGATGGGCTGGCCATAGACGTTGCGCGTGTCAAAACGAACCTCGTCTTTTTCGATGTGACGAAACAGGGGATGGATGCTGCCGCACTGGTGGAACGGCTCGAAACGGAAGGCGTCAGGATGCTGGCGTTAGGTCCGTTCCAAATACGGGCGGTGACCCATTACCATATCGGATCCGAAGATATCGACAACACTCTGGCCGTCATCGCCCGGGTCATGAAAACATGATTCGGTGCTACATTTCGCGGGCTTCGTGCATGGTGGCCAGGACATCGACATATTCCTGCTGCCCTTTGTACAGCCGGCAGACGTCGATGAGGATACCGGCAATCTCGGCCAGTGCCTGGACGAAATTGACATCCTCCAGGGTAAATTCCTCCGGTTCGGCCGTGTAGACCCTCATGCAGCCGATCACTTCGCCGCCCACAAAGATGGGCACAGATAGAATGGATGCAATGCCCTCCGCCTGTGCTGCTTCCGGGTATTGGATGCGCGGGTCATCCGCCACATCAAAAATCGCCACCGGCCCCTCCCTGAGGGATCGTGCGATGGATCGCAGGGCGCTGACCGGGCCTTTGTTGAGATACTCCTGACTCAACCCGTCGGATGCCGCCACTTGGAGTTCGTCGGTCCCGGTGTCGAAAAGAAAAAGGGCGCATCCTTTTATTTCGAGTGTTTTTTTGATGCTATTTACTGTTAAGTGAACAATCTCCTCCGGATCCTTGGACATGGACATGGCGTGGGTGATTTTAAGAAGGGTTTCGTAATTCACCAGCGGTTTTTTCATAGTGCCTCCTTTCATCTGTTGGTGTGACACCTGGACATACCGTTGCTAATATGTGCATCATGAGTTTGAACGGATTGGGCAAGTAATGATCACGGATCAGGTGCCTCGGCGCAGACGGTTTGCCTTGTACTATGTGGGAAGAGAGAGATGATGGGGTCGGTCGCAGCTGATATCGAAACGAGCGGGAGTGGCAGCTTCAAATGTCGGCCTGCTATCTTTCGATAATATGCAAATGCCCCCGGGTTGTCAAATAAAGAATCCCTACCCCGGAGGGCAGTGCTTTGGGTTACCCTTGGAAGGGGATGTCTTAGTGTTGAACGGGTTAAAACCGAAATTCGAATATCGAAGGTTGTATGCATCCAGCAAAAACGAACAGTTCTAAAACAGGCTTCTCCTGGTTGTTCGGACAGGCCGGACCCGCCGGCTGCTGGATGGGTCTCTCGGTGGGACTGGGTCTTCTCAACGGCGTTCTGCTCATTGCCCAGGCCGGGTGCCTGTCCCGCATGGTTCACGGTGCTGCCATTGAAGGTTTGAAAAAAGAGCACCTCCTGTTTTTTTTCCCGGTATTGGTGGCGATCACCCTTGCCCGGTCC
>CAZWAE010000358.1:0-2913 GCA_964631805.1 uncultured Desulfobacteraceae bacterium
TGAGCGGCCAAACTCGAGCCTGTAGGGCTCGACAAACTGCTGGCCTCCCTGCCCCGTAACGATGACCCCGACCTGCTGGTGGGGTTCAGCGGCAACGACGACGCCGGCGTCTACCGCCTGAACGACGAAACAGCGCTGGTGGTCACCGCAGATTTCATCACGCCCCCGGTCAACGATCCGTACATTTACGGCCAGATCGCCGCGGCAAACGCCATCAGCGATGTTTACGCCATGGGTGGCCGACCGGTGACCTGCATCAATCTGGTGGCATTCCCATCCAAGAAACTCCCCCGGGACCATCTCCATCAGATCGTTGCCGGCGCCCTTAGCAAGATCACCGAAGCCGGGGCCGTGCTGGCGGGCGGCCACACCATTGAAGACGACGAGCCCAAATTCGGGCTTTCCGTGACCGGACTGGTGCATCCCGACCGCTACTGGTCCAACGGTGGGGCAAAGGCCGGCGATCTTCTGGTCCTGACAAAGGGGATCGGCAGCGGTGTGATTTTCAATGCCAACCTCAAGGGATGGGTATCAAAAAGCGCCATGGAAGCCTGTATCTCCACCCTTTGCACCCTGAACCGTAGGGCTGCAGAAGTGATGGCCGGATTCGAAATCCATGCCGCAACGGATGTCACCGGCTTCGGTCTGGCGGGCCACGGATTCGAAATCGCCAGGTCTTCCGATGTGACCCTTACCATCGATCTTGACGCCGTCCCGGTTTTGCCGGAAGCGCTGGAAATGTATCAAAAGGGGATAAGCACCGGCGTCAACTCACACAACCGCCGTCTGGTGGAAAGCGCCACGCGGTTTGAGAAAAAACGGTCTCCCTGGCACCGGGAGATCGTTTTCGATCCCCAGACCAGCGGCGGACTGCTGGTCTCCGTTCCTGAAGATCAGGGGGATCACCTTTTAAAAAAGCTCTATGAGGTCGGGGTGGATCAGGCGGCAATCATCGGAAGGGTCAAACCATATGAAGAAAAGATCCGTCTCGTCTTTAACTAGTGTCCGTCCGGAAATTTGGCAACCGCATGAAGAGATGGACACGCCAAAGACGCACTGAAAGGCACCTGTTTTTCGGGCCTTTATGGAATTCGGGGACAACCGATACGATTGTCAGCCGGCAATGGCCGCCAATACCGCAAAAAAGCGGCGGGCCGACCGGAAGGAGGGCGAAAACGTCGTAAAACCCAAAGAATCATCCACCGCCGTTGATTTTGTCCCGCAGTTTGCCGGAGCACTTGAAGGTCACCACTTTTCGGGGAGCCAGCATCATATCATCACCCGTCGCGGGATTTCTGCCTCTGCGTTCCTTCTTCTGGTTAACGCAAAACTTGCCAAACCCGCTGATCATGACATCCTCTCCGTTCTCCAATGTCCTTTTGACGATTTCGAGGAGGGTTTCCACCAATTCAATGGATCTGTTCCGCGTAAAACCAAACTGTTTCTGAATGCTGCCGACGATCTGAGCCTTCGTGAGTGTTGGCATATGCCCGCTCCTTTTTAGGAAAATCCATATGTTCTAATAACTTATATTGTATTTATGCGACAAAACCCTCGATTGTCAAGTAAATATGTGACCCAACCCACCTGTTTTCCTAAAAAAAACGTATAATTTTGAGCGGTTCAACGTTCAAGGGTCACGGTCAAAAACACCCAAACCGGCATCCACCAAAGGGTTCGGGATTATGACCGAATCGTGGTTGCGTCTCCAATCAGGTGACCGACACAATTTCAGTTCTTTGCCAAAAAACTGATTATTGGCAACTGGTTATAACCTTTGAACTCTCAAATCCGAGCCCACGACCGATCCGTTAAGGGACAATTCAGCGGTCAGTAATGCCCTTTTTTTCGAATGATGATGAATTTAAAGAAGGTTTTGACCGGATCTGTCAAAGTCGGAGGGTATATATAAAACGATTTGGGTTCAATCAATAAAATTCATTTTTTAAACCCGATGATTTCCAAAAAGTACGCTTCATTTTGATGAACCAAAAATTGGCTCGCCCTCTCGTGGAACCGGTTTTCGGATACCTTAGCAACGGGAGCTATCTTATTTACATTTCATTTACATTGACATTTACATTTATAAATGATACCGATTTTGCATGTGATGTTCAATAACGCCATCCACTAAATAGTGTCCGTCCAGAAATAGGGATTTTTGCGTGAGATCAAGGAGGGTGTCAGATTTAACCCGGAGGAATAGCGTGCTATTTTGAGGAGTTAAATCATGGCGCCCGACGCCGATATCGCGGAAAAAGACCATTTATGGATGGGCACTAAAAAGGACGCCGAACAATGGTCACTCCCATGCGACCCCATCTCACATCCAAGCAGCAGAAGCTTCTGGATCACCTCCAGCGTGCCGTCAGCCGGGAAGGCACCCCTCCCTCCCTTCGCCGGACGGCGCAGGCCCTGGGCATCAGCCACGCGGCCGTCGCCCAGGGCCTCAAGATTCTGGAGGAGAAGGGGTATGTCCGGCGTGACGGCCGCTATAGCCGGAACCTTCATCTTTTAAACCGGATACGGGAACCGGATGCGATGCAGCGATGGCTTGAAATCCCCATCATCGGACAGGTCACAGCCGGCCTGCCCATGTACGCCCAGGAGGAATGGGACGGCAGCATCGTACTGGATGCCGCCATTTTCCGGGGGAAAAACCTTTTCGCATTGCGCATACGGGGGGATTCCATGAAAGATGCCGGCATTCTCGCCGGCGACCTTGCCATCTGTGAACCGCGCCAGTATGCCCAAAACGGGGAGATCGTCGTGGCCCTCATCAACGGCGAGGATGCCACGGTGAAGCGATTTTTCCTCCACGGCGACCATGTGGAACTGAAACCGGAAAACCCCCGGTATCCATCCATGTCGTACGGTTTCGGAGAGGTGCTCATCCAGGGCAAGGTGGTCGGG
>CAZWAE010000359.1:0-2895 GCA_964631805.1 uncultured Desulfobacteraceae bacterium
CGGGTACATGCCGTTCTATCCGGGACCGGGTCTTGGCGGCCACTGCATCCCCATCGATCCTTTTTACCTGACGTGGAAGGCCCGTGAATATGACAGCCCCACGCGTTTTATCGAACTGGCCGGCGAGATCAACACCAACATGCCCTACTATGTGGTCCATCGAACCATGGAGATCATGAATGAAAACGGTATCGTCATAAACGGGAGTCGAATGCTGCTGTTGGGTCTGGCCTACAAAAAAAATGTGGACGATACAAGGGAAAGCCCGACTCTGAAACTCTGGCGGTTGTATGAGGAGAAGGGGGCTGTGGTGGATTACTACGATCCGTACTGCCCTTTCATACCCAAACTTCGTGATTACCCGGAATATTCCGGGAGAAACAGCATCCGTATGGAGGAGATCAAGGGATATGACGTCATCGTCGTCGCCACCGACCATGATAATGTGGATTACGGGAAAGTGGCTAAGGGGGGTCGCATTGTCATCGATACGCGCAACGCGGTACCGGCGGCACCCCATGTTTACAGGGCCTAAAGGTAGAGGACGCGGCACAGGCAATGGAGAAGTTCGGCTGTGAAATGAAAGATGCCCGACCGGAGGGGATCTCTTCGTGAACGGGCTGATGGGGATCATTCTGGCCGTTGTGTTGATGTGGCCGCAACCCGCTATTTCCGGATGCGTTTCGGGGGACTGCCGAAACGGAAAGGGCGCGGCGATACTGCCCAGCGGTGTCCGGTATCAGGGAGAGTTTCGGGGGGGGCGGAGCCATGGAAAGGGCGTGGTCCGGTTTCCCAATGGGGACCGTTACACGGGACAGATGACCCGTGGCCGTATAAACGGAAAGGGTACCTATGAGTACGCCAATGGGAACCGATACGTCGGGCAATTTAAAGGCGGGCGAATGAGCGGACGCGGTATCTATTCATACGCCAACGGCAACCGATATGTGGGTCAATTTGAAAACAATCGGATGAACGGATGGGGAACCCTCCATCTGAAAGACGGCACTCAACTAACCGGTCATTTTAAGGAAGGGAAAATGGATCAACACGTGCCGCTGACGCCCCCCGAACAGTTGGAACGGTTAGACCCCTGATTTCAGCGCCACCATCAAATCGTCCCGGGTGATGATGACCGATACGTCCTTGACATGTTGCCGAATATTTTCAACTCCGCCCTCCTGGCGGTCCACTAAAATTACGGCCCTGACCACTTCCATGCCTTCGGATCGGGCCCTTTCGATCGCCTTGACGGTGGACCCCCCGGTGGTGGCGACATCATCAATGACGGCCACCCGGTCCCCCGGTTTCAGGTCTCCTTCGATCCATTTGACGATCCCGTGATCCTTTTGGGTTTTTCGAATGGAAAATGCGTGGATGGGCTGCTGTTTCAACTCCGAGGCGAAAGCCGCTGCAACGGCAATGGGATCCGCACCGAAGGTTAAGCCCCCGACACCGGTCACATCGGCGTCTTTGATAGCCTCAAAAACCAGATGACCGGCCAAATACATCCCCCTGGGGCTCAGGATCGTCGGTTTGCAATTCACGTAAAAATGGCTCTTTCGCCCCGAAACCAGCTTGAAAATCGGCTGTTCATTGTATTGAAAGGATTTTTTACACAGCAATCGAGTCAATTCATTTTTCATGGGGGTGGCTCCGTGGCACGATGAGAATAATCGGTTGATTTTAACGTATTGATTCGATATTAAAAAGCCTCCACTGAGATGGAAGAAGCCGGTTTACGGGGTTTCAGCGGAGGCCCTGAGCGGGAAAAACCGGAGACGGCACTTCCCGAACTCGCGACGGACCATATCAGGTATCAAAATTAAGGTCAATCCGAAACCCGTAAGGAGGTACCCATTTAACCCCATGCCAAGAAATCCGTCCATTAGGCTGCATCTGTTCATCGTCGTTTTTCTTTTGAGTTTTCGGCTGGGATTTCCATCCTACGCCACCGATGGAAAATCAACCGAAAAGCTGACGCTTGCCGGTGCCATAGAGATCTCCCTTGATGCAAACCTGCGCCTGAAATCATCAAAAGAGGGGGTGCGGGCTGCGGCGGCCGTCAAAGACGCCCGGAAAACCGAGTTTTATCCGACCTTCAATGCATCGTACCAATTTGAATACAACGATGAGGGACAGAGTATTTCTCCCCTCCTCGGATCTGCAAACCGGCAGCAAACGATGGCGACGACGATTACCCAGCCTCTTTTCACCGGTTTTGCACTGGAAAACCAGTATGCGTTGGCCGAACTGGGATTGGATCTCGCAGAAACCGAGGTCAAACGGGTCCGGCAGGATGTGATCCTCAGGGTCAAGCAGGATTACTTCACCCTGCTCAAGGCACAAAAACTGCTGGATGTGGCACGGCAGACGGTCACACAGATCAGCGCCCAGAAAACGGTGGCTGAGAACTACTATCAGGTGGGGATGACCCCCCTTAACGATCTGCTCCAGGTCCAGGTGGAACTGGCCAACGCCAACCAGGCGCTGGCAGTGGCCAAAAACAACCTGGAGATCGCCCGGTCAAATTTTAACACCACCCTTCGCAGGCCCGTGGACGAACGGGTTCAACTACAGGATATACTGGAATATTCTCCCTTTATCCACGACCTTGCCTACTGCCGAGAGTCGGCGGAAAACAATCGTCTGGAGATAAAGATCGTGGATCTGCAGGTAGAGAGCGCCCGAAAAGAGATCGAACTGGCCAAAAATACCTACTACCCCACGGTGAATCTTCAGTATCGCTATTTCCGCATCGGCGAAGACTGGGATGTGAATGGCGGAGCCGGAGTTGCCGATCCCAGCGGGTGGAGCATCACCACGGTGGCATCCTGGAATTTCTGGGAGTGGGGCCGCTCAGGTCATAATGTGACGGAAAAGCGGCGGCGGCTA
>CAZWAE010000360.1:0-2893 GCA_964631805.1 uncultured Desulfobacteraceae bacterium
TCCCTCATTTACACTACAGGAAGTGCGCTTAATTGTGATGAACCAAAATAGTTCTCAAGTTTGACCCGCACATGCCAATACGGAGGGTATACGCCAAACGAGATGATAAAAAGGAATCGGCCTGTATGGATATGGAACAGACCCAGACACTCCTGATCGTGGACGACGAGGACAGTATCCTGGAAGTCGCCCAGGAGTATTTTGAAATCAAAGGGTATGATGTATTTATTGCCCAGAACGGTATCGAAGCGTTGGGTATCCTGGAAACAAAAAAGATCGACTGCTGTTTCACGGATATCAACATGCCCGAAATGGATGGATTGGATCTAGCTGAAAACATAAGGAAAAAAGACAATTCCATCCCGGTGATCATCATGACCGGGTATCCGTCGTTTGAAAACACCCTTCGAACCATGAAAAACGGGGTCGTGGATTTTCTCATCAAGCCCGTGGATCTGAACCAGATGGAGATCTGCCTGAAGCGGGTACTGCGGGAGCGCCAGCTTTTCATTGAAAATTTCCTGTTGAAAAAAGAGATGGAGGGGAAAGCACGGCTTGAGGAACTGAACAGTGAGCTTCTCACAAGGGTGGAGGAGCTGAATACGTTTAACAAGATCATGACCGATTTTTCCACGGTCAGCAACAGTACGCACACCCTCTCACGCGCCATGGACATGGCGGTGGAAATCACCTGTGCAGACGCCTCCGGTTTGTATATCTTCAACGATGCCCTGGAAAAACCTTTTAAGGTGGTCTCTTCCATGGGCAGTCCCGACAATGAAAAAAACGAAACCTGCACTGTTACGGACAAGAGCGATTACAGGGCACCGGCAGACGAACCTGACGACCTGTTGATCAAGGATATCGCCGTGGACAAAATGCCGCTGCTCATTTCAAAAAACAAAGGCGTTTCCGGTCTTCCCGACGCGATCCGGTCATTTATGGCGGTACCCATGAAGATCAGGGAAAAGGTCTTCGGGGTTCTGACCGCCTCCCTGAAGCGGAATGGAAAACGCTTCAGTGAGAAGGATCTTTATTACCTGTCCTTCATGACGCAAAACGCAGCCCAGGCCCTGGAAAACATCGCCTTGTACGAACATATTTACGAGAACCTGTTCTCAACGCTGTATGCCTTCGTAAGGGCTCTGGAAGCAAGAGACACCTATACACAGCAGCATTCCACCCGGGTCACCGAGATTGCCCTTGTCATCGGAAAGGAGATCGGGTGCTCAAAGGAGGAGATCGACATTCTCAATTTTTCCGGCCTTCTCCACGATATCGGCAAACTCGGCATCCCCGACGATATTCTGCTCAAACCCGGAAGATTGACACGCGAAGAGTTCGAAAAAATCAAGGAGCATCCGGATATCGGGGCCGATATCGTAGGCCACCTCGGCCTGTGGGACCAGGAGCAGCAACTGATCCGTAGCCACCATGAACGTTTTGACGGAGACGGATATCCCAACCGGCTGAAAGGAACGGAGATCCCCCTGCTGGCAAGGATTCTCTCCGTTTCCGATGCCTATGACGCCATGGCCTCCGACCGCGCCTACAGAAGGAAAATGTCCGAAGAAAAAATTATCGATATTCTCAACGGCGGCGCCGGCACACAATGGGATCCCGCCATTGTGGCGGTATTCCTGAAGCTTCACGCCAGGGGAGATATCAAAAAGATCATCGACATTCCCGAATCGGTCTAACCCGAATATTTCATGAAAATTCTTATGCGAAGCCTTTTTTTAATGAATCTTCAGATGGTTTAAAACAGCTTGAGATCAATTCTCCAGCTGGCACTTTGTAACGAGCTGGTATTCACGCTACGACATAGAACTTTTCACCCTTCGGGCGCGCCCGAGGCGCCCATTTGCCGCGTTATCAGAGGCTTGCGGTAGCATGAGTACAGCTGTGCCTCTGAATGCCTTGCAAATGAACGCCTCGAACTCGTGAAATATTCGGGCTAACCGTATCCTCTCTCCGGGAAAAACGGTGACCCTTTTCCATTCACCGCCGGCCGATTTTCCTGCCGAATCCTTATTCATCCATTCACCTGTTTTGACAGCTGCCGAGATTTTGTATAAGAGGGGAAGGATGCAGGAAATTCGATTTCATGGCCGTGGCGGACAGGGAACGGTGGTGGCATCCATCGTGCTGGCCAGAAGTGTTTTCGACACCGGACAATATGTCCAAGCCTTTCCGCTTTTCGGTGTGGAACGACGCGGCGCACCTGTGGAAGCTTACCTGAGAGTGGATACCAAAAAGATTCTGGTCCGAAGCGGGGTATACCAACCGGATCATGTGGTGGTGATGGACCGGAGACTGGTGGACCAGGTGGCGGTCACCCGTGGGCTAAAATCCGGAGGATGGGTGCTGATCAATGCACCGGAATCGCCGGCGCCCATAGATCGCTTCAAAGGTTTCAGGTTGGCCTGGGTGGATGCATCCCGAATCGCCTCCGACCTCCATCTCGGTACCCGCACGCTCCCCATGATCAATACCGCCATGCTCGGCGCCTTTGCCGGGGTCATGGGGTATCCTTCCGTCGGCGGCTTGATGGCGGTAATCAAAAAGGAGATCTCCGTAAAACCCGACGCCAATGCGGAAGCCGCCAAAGCAGCTTATGATGCAGTACGCATCGTGGACGCAATGGGTTGAAAAAGCAAAAGATCCTGGCCCAGAGGACAGGGCTTTGGGTTATCCTTGGAGGGGAATGTCTTATTGTCGAATGGGTTAAATACGAAACTCAAATATCGAAATCCGAAACAAATCCTAAATTTGAATAACATATCCGTATATACTTCACGATCAACCACCACCACCAAGACGAACAAAACCGGAACCTGGCGTTTTCTTCGTCCCGAATACCGGGAAAAAACCGCGCCCTGCAGCACCGCCT
>CAZWAE010000361.1:0-2888 GCA_964631805.1 uncultured Desulfobacteraceae bacterium
CAGGAAACCGCCGGTTGACAGGTTCCGCCCTATCCTGTATCTGACTTTTCTATTGTCGGCTTGAGTTTGTTTGCCAATTCCGGCCGGTGATATAAATTATTGTTAAACCCGCAGCCCGGGCTGCCGGTCTCAAGGACCTACTAAAAAAATTTGGAGAAGCTATGTTGAAAACACCCGATTATAAAGTTGCCGACATCTCCCTGGCCGATTTCGGCCGCAAGGAGATCGAGATTGCCGAAAAAGAGATGCCCGGTTTGATGGCCACCCGGGAGAAATACGGCCCCGAAAAACCCCTCGAGGGGGTCCGGGTCATGGGCAGCCTTCACATGACCATCCAGACGGCGGTCCTCATCGAAACCCTCGCGGAGCTTGGTGCGGATGTTCGATGGGCCTCCTGCAACATCTTCAGCACCCAGGACCATGCCGCTGCCGCCATCGCCGCCCGGGGCATTCCCGTCTTCGCCTGGAAGGGTGAAACCCTGGAAGAGTACTGGTGGTGTACGAAAGAGGCAATTACCTGGCCGGACGGTTCCGGCCCCCAGCTGATCGTTGACGATGGCGGGGACGCCACGCTGTTGATGCACCGCGGGTATTACGCGGAGGACAAGCCGGAAATCCTGGACGAACCCACGGACAACCACGAACTTCAGATCATCAATGCGCTGCTAAAGGGCGTCCTGTCGGAAGACAACCGTTTCTGGCACCGCCACGTGGCGGAGTGGAAGGGCGTTTCCGAAGAGACCACCACTGGCGTTCATCGACTCTACCAGATGATGGAAAAGGGCGAATTGCTGGTGCCGGCCATCAATGTCAACGATTCGGTGACCAAGAGCAAATTCGACAATGTTTACGGCTGCCGCCATTCCCTGGTGGACGGCATCAAACGCGCACTGGATGTCCTGGTTTCCGGAAAAACAGCCATGATATGCGGATTTGGCGATGTGGGCAAAGGGTCCGCCGAGGCGCTGCGAAACGAAAGAGCCCAGGTGATGGTCAGCGAAGTGGACCCCATCTGCGGCCTCCAGGCCTGCATGGCGGGATACAAGGTCAGCACCGTCGAAGACGCCCTTCCCGTAGCGGATATCTATGTCACCACCACAGGAAACTGCAACGTCATCCGCATCGAGCACATGGAAAAGATGAAGGATCAGGCCATCGTCTGCAATATCGGCCATTTCGACAATGAGATCGAGGTCAATGCCCTGAACAACTATCCGGGAATCCTGAAAGAGGAGATCAAAGGAAGCGAATGCCCGGTCCACCGGTATACGTTTCCGGACGGACACGCCATCTTTCTGCTGGCAGAGGGACGGCTGGTCAACCTGGGATGCGCCACGGGTCATCCCAGCTTCGTGATGAGCAACTCTTTTACCAACCAGACCCTGGCCCAGATCGACCTGTGGCAAAACCAGGACCGCGATATCGATGTGTACCGGTTGAGCAAGGAGCTCGACGAAGAGGTGGCCCGCCTGCACCTCGAAAAACTGGGCGCCAGGTTGACGAAGCTGACAAAATCCCAGGCCGACTATATCGGGGTCCCCGTGGAAGGGCCCTATAAACCGGAGCATTACCGGTATTAGAACCGGTGAAAAGCGTGAAGGCGTCAAGGGTTCAAGGATTCAGGGGTCCAAGTGATGGATGAGGGCCCTCTTTAGAACCAAAAATGTAATACAAACCCCACCCTCCCATAATCAACAGCGGGGGATGGGGTTTTCA
The DNA here is from genome assembly GCA_964631805.1 of uncultured Desulfobacteraceae bacterium. Taxonomy (GTDB): domain Bacteria; phylum Desulfobacterota; class Desulfobacteria; order Desulfobacterales; family CAZWAE01; genus CAZWAE01. Next base: position 1,717 of record CAZWAE010000361.1, read on the forward strand.
ATTTCAACTATCTTTTGTAACGGCCGGCCAGGTTTTCATAATATTCCGCCTCAGACAGCTTTTCCCGCTTTCGGCAGCCGTTTGCATAAATAGTGCACTTCCCTCTGAGCACAGCAACCGCCGCCGCCCGCTGTACAGTCGTAAGAGGACATGTTTCGATCACCTTTACGAGGGACTGGATTCTGTACTTGTCGAGCCCCGGCATTCTCGACAGCTGATCTTCATGCCCGCCCCGTTTAACAATCTTTGGGGTTTCGATCAGGTCCACCGGATACCGGCAACCGACCCTGAGCCAGAGGTCGTAATCCTCGCATGCGGGAAGTGTTTCATCAAAAAGGCCGACTTCATCAAAGAGTTCCCGCCGCAACATCACCGCCGAAGGGCTCACCAGGCAAAGGGCGAGGCTCGCCTCGAAAATCATCCCGGAGGGTTTTCGGTGCCGTTTCCTGGGATTGACCCGGACGCCGTTCCGGATCCAGGTCTCCTCGGTCTGGCACACCACGGCATCCGGGTGGCGGGCAAAGAAATCGACCTGAACGGATAATTTCCCCGGCAGCCAGAGATCGTCGGAATCGAGAAGGGCGATGAGGTCGCCATTCGCCGCCTTAATCCCCCGGTTCCGGGCGGCACTCACCCCCCGGTTGGATTGCCGGATAACCATCGTCCTGTCCTGGTAAACCGACAGGAGTTCAGGTGTATGATCCGTGGAACCGTCATCCACCACGATCAGCTCGAAATCGGGATAATCCTGGTCAAGAACCGAATCGACGGCCTCTTTCAGAGCCCAGGCGCGGTTGTAGGTGGGAATGACGACGCTGACTTTTGGGAATAGGTTTATCATCGAATCTGATACCGAAAACGCTTTACGTTTTAGCCGATATTTTTTTCAGTACTTTTAATCCAAAAGGACACACGGCCGAACAGATGCCGCAGTTGTGCCCCTTGTGAAATTGGAAGTAGTGCTCCTTTTTCCATCGATCACATGCTCTGACATCTAAAATCGCGTTTCGCTGCAAACCAGGGGTCCAAGCGCTGCCTTTCAATGCTTTTGCAGGACAGGCCTCGACACAGCGCCGGCAATTCCCGCAAAAACTCCTCTCCACGGCAGGTCCGCACGGTATCTCCATGTCGATGAAAACGGTTCCCAATCGAACCCATGATCCGAACGGACG
>CAZWAE010000362.1:0-2855 GCA_964631805.1 uncultured Desulfobacteraceae bacterium
TGATGATGGCCACCGCCCGTGCCACATAGGGGCTGACGCTTTCCCCCTTGTCCATGGGGACGATGGAAAAATCGATGATGGTGCTCATGATCCATTTCCTCCTGTTTTTGTCATCTCCTGTTCAAATGCTTCCCAGTCAAAACCGGTGCGGACAATAATAGACAGGCTGTCCGCCGATTCTATCACCATATCAAAAGGCGGGCATGAATGGGCCGTTCCGTTCTTGACCAGACCCAGGGGGTTGATCCGAATGCCGGTTTTGCGGCCGGTTTCGATGGCCGCCGAGTGAAACCGGAACCAGGTCCAACCGACGGTCCTTTTGGGCCGCACGGTTTTCGGATTGACCCCGGAGGTATTGAGAAACATCTCCTCCACGAGGGAGGATGAAAACTTGTCGGTGGCTTCCTGAACGATGGCAAAAACTTCAAAGGATTCCAGAACCGGGGTTCCGGGGCAGTCGGCAAACAGCCAGTCGTTGGCCGGGTCGACCTGCACATACACCAGCCGGGCATCCTCTTTCATGTACTGCGCCGCTTTCCTGACCACCAACTGGGTGATACCGTCCGAGCTGGTGACACCGAAATCTGAAGGAAAGACGATGACAATTCTATTTTCATCGAGGGAAGCCCTTTGGTAGGTTTCCTCGTGTAACAATTCGCCCCGGATAAAAGAGATGTTGTCCATTTCGACAATTTCCGGCGGGAGTTCCTGAATCCTTTCATCGACAATGCAAAAACCAATGTTTTTATGGAGATAGCGAATCTCCCGGATGATTCCCCGCAGTCTGACAGGACCGGGATAGTTGAAAATGATGACACCTTTTTTAACAGGATTTGTCAGCATGCCGAACCTCCTTTTATCCCGCCGGTCCTGTTTCAGATCAAACATCTGGGAGATGATCACGCCCAAAAAGGCGATCCCCATGGTTCCGAAAAGGATGGTGGTCCACCGCCCGGCGGCGGTTTCTGCCGGCCGGTTGCCGTAGCCCACCGTTGTGAATGTTTGCCATGTCTGCCAGAAGGATTCGTTCCAGGAAACATTTTCGTATATTTTAAAAAAAACCGCGTGGAGGGCTCCGGCAGCCAGAAGAATCGCAGCCCCTTTGCAAAATATGCCAAGGGTCGTGTGGGGCTTGAAATTCTGTCTCCACCGCATGATTGTTAAGAAAATGTTCATTTTCGGCCCTTTCCGATCAATCGGCCAGCCAGCTTTCATTCAAATAATAGTTGAGGAGTACCGGAAACATCAGGGTGTTGACATCGGTATTGGATGAATAGAGATCATCTTTCCCGAACACGAGGGTACTTCTGAAAAGGTCGGGGGTCAGGTAACGGGTAGGCGCTTTTATAACCATGTTTTCAATCCGCCGCTGAACCGTCTCAACGGCAACCTGGTTTCTCCATGCCAGAAGCCATCCCCATTCTCCGAAACTGGGTACATTCTCGTGGTAAGGGATAGTGCTGAGTCCGGCCGCTTCAAGGGTTCTCTGAATGCAGAGAAAACTCTCCCTGGCATGATAGGGCGATGTGGCCTGGATGGCCACAACACCCCTTTCGGACAGGACATTCCTGATTTTCTGATAAAAGGATCTGGAATAGAGTTTGACCAGCTCGATGGATCCGGGATCGGGCAGGTCGACGAGCACCACGTTCCAGCGGCCCCTTACCTTCGAAAGAAAAAGATCGGCATCCACATTCATGACCCTGACCGAAGCGATCTTTTCGGTGACCGGCAACCGGTTTTTGCTGTCGGTTTCCCCGGTTTCCTGAAAGAGGGGATGCAGGTCGCCGGCGGTCACGCCGTCAGCCGGGATCGCCGTGACGCGGGCATCATCAAAGGCCCCGGCGTTTAATTCCCGCAGCACCGGGTGATTGGCGCCGATCTTCGTCATTGCGGGGTCCAAATCCACCAGGAGCACTTCCCGGACACCCGGATATTTCAACACCTCCCGCAGGGCAAGGCCGTCTCCGCCGCCCAAAATCAGGACCCGGCGGTGATCCGGAACAAGGCTCATGACCGGATGTACCAAAAGCTCATGATACCGGTATTCATCCATACTGCTGAATTGGAGATTGCCGTTGATATAAAACCGGACCTCACCCAGCTGCCTGTTTTGGGTCATGACCAGGTGCTGGTACCGGGTGGTTTGGGAGAAGACCATAGGGTCATCGTAGAGTTTTTGCTCCAATTGAAGGTTCCAGTCCCGATTGTGCCGGTAACCATAAACCAGACTGGCCGCGGTCATCACGATCAGTACGATGATCACATATTTCCGGGTGATCAGCCCCCGGTTCAGAAAATAAAGGTAGGTGATAACGGCGATGGTGAAATTGACGCCGGCCAGCAGGAAACTGCTTTCCGTCAGCGGGAACCTTCTGAGCAGCACGTAGACCCAGAGAAGGGCACCCGCCAGGCTGCCGATGTAATCGGCCGAAAAGACCCGTTCGATGTTGAGGCTCAGTTTTGCCGCATACCGTTCGTTGATCCGCATCACTACGGGGATCTCAAGCCCGATAAGCAGGCCGATGGACATGATAAAGAGATACTGGACCAGCTTGAAATGGTCCAGTGCACCGTAGGCCCAATAGGTGACAAGGGGTGACCAGCCGCCGATCAGGGCGAGAAAGGTTTCGATCAGAATGAACTTTTCTATCAGCAGATCATCGCCGAACCATCTCTGGATTTTGGCGGCAACCCCCATCATAAACAGCATCAGACCGATCACGATGCTGTACTGCTCGATGCTGTTGCCCAGGATATAGGCGCCGACGGCACCCTGTATATACTCCAGCACCAGCCCGGTGGCACCGGTGGCGAACATGCTCGAACCCAGAAGAAATGTCGCCGTGTTGAAT
>CAZWAE010000363.1:0-2824 GCA_964631805.1 uncultured Desulfobacteraceae bacterium
ATTCCTTTCGGCCAGATCCGCTACCTTTGCGGCGAGGTCATCAAGGATTTGGAGAATCAACTCGATATCGTCCACATCTTCTTTGAGCGTCGTTTCCTTGCCGATGGATTTCCGGATCCGGTCCGGCTCCACCGGCCTGCTGTCGAGCCCGTGCGCGATATCGTAGTAGTAGCTTCCGGTTTTGCCAAACAGTCGTATCAATTCATTTTTCGAGTACTTTTTCAGATCCCCGCCGGTTCTTATTCCCAGTCCGGTCATCTTCTCTTCGGTTACCTTGCCGACGCCGAAAAACTTACGCACCGGGAGCTGTTCGATAAACGCATCCGCCTGGCAGGGGGTGATCACGGTGATGCCGTTGGGCTTGTTGACATCGGAGGCCACTTTGGCCAGAAACTTGTTGAACGACACCCCGGCGGATGCGGTGAGGCCGCCGGTCTCCCGTTGAATTATTCTCCTGATATCCTGTGCGATAGGGGTGGCGTACGCCATCTGCTTTTTATTTTCCGTGACATCGAGAAACGCCTCATCCAGGGACAGGGGTTCGAGAATATCGGTGTATTGGTGAAAAATTTCCCTGATCTGAAAGGAGACCGATTTATAGGCGTCAAAACGGGGTTTGATGAATATGGCATCGGGACATAGCCGGTAGGCGGTGGCGCAGGCCATGGCGGAATGGATACCGAATTTTCGTGCCTCGTATGAACACGCGGCAACCACCCCTCTGCTCCGGGGATCGCCTCCGACAATCACCGGCTTTCCCTTCAACTCCGGGCGGTCCCTCTGTTCAACGGATGCATAGAAGGCATCCATGTCCACGTGGATTATTTTACGAATAGGATTCATTGATGGGTCTTGAAAAAAAGCAACAGGCTTTCCACCAGCTCCGCCATGAAACGATAGTCCAGTTTCTCCATGGAATCGGACAGCAGGTGGTAGTTGGGATTTCGGAAAAAAGCGGTGTCCGTAATCATTACCGCTCTGAATCCCTTGTCCCAGAAAGAGGCGTGGTCGCTGAGTCTCACTGCAGGGAGGATCCAGCCGTTGAAGGGAATGTTCAATTTGATCACAGGGAGGTCTTTGTTACGTTTAAAGGCGTTTGTCAGGGCTTTGGTGAATCCCAGGGAACGGGTATTGCCGACGATACCGATAAAGTTTCCCTCCTTGGGGTAACCCATAAACTGCAGGGGAAAGGGATACTGCTGGCAACCCGGCTCGTAGCAGGCATATCCCACCATCTCAAGACAGATCATACCGTCAATTTTTTCATGGGTCTCGCGCGCTTTTTTGGCATACACCCTGCTGCCCATATGGGGCGTTCCATATACCGGCGGTTCTTCCAGGGCAAAGGAGACAAATTTGACCCCCAAATCGATCTCCTTATTACGGTCGAGCACTGTCTTTAGGTTTCTGGCAGTCTCGAGCTGGACGGCAATGGCGCTGGCGTTGTCATCCGCTCCCACCGTGCCCGAAACCGAATCATAATGCGCCCCCACGATATATCGGTGCGAAGGGTGGGCGTTTGATGAGATTTCCGCCACCACGTTGGCAACCTCCAGGTCATCGTAGGAATAGGGTTCGGTGCGTACCGGAACTCCGATATCCCGATAGAAAGAGGTAATGTAGGAGACGGTCCTATCCAGGTTGTCCGGCCGGCGCACACTCCGTTCGCCGATGGTGACGGTCAATGACTTGAGATGCGCCCTCAGCCGTTCTTCAGTCTGCAGGTTTTCCATAAGGTGGCCCTCGTCGGCGTTTCTGTTGCCGGTATGGCCATTATAGAGCGGATAAAAAAGGAAAACCAGCAAAAGGAATAGGGTTGGTTGTCGTTTCATCGGCAAATCGAATTTATGGAAAAGCTGGGAAATCCAATTTATACATGATCGATATACAGCACGCCGTTGATGTGGTCGATCTCGTGCTCCAGCAAAGCGGCAGGTGCGCCTTTTGTATCGAGGATCTCTTCTCTATTGTCCAATCCCCGGTACCTCACCTTTACAAGATTTGAGCGCTTGATGGTCTGGCGGCGATGTTCCGGCAGGGACATGCAATACTCTTCGCTGTCGTAAGAGCCCTTTTTTTCCAGGATTTCGGGGTTCACCATCACCCTGGCTTTTCCATAAATACCGCAGACAATGAGGCGTTTTTGGATGCCGATCTGGGGCGCCGACAGGCCTTTATAAAGGGAGGCCCGGAGAAAAAATTCGAAAGGCGCTTTGAATTGTAAAGTTTTGAGCATCGCATCACCCAGAGAGACGACGGCATCATCAATCCGGTCGATGGGCGTCGATACCTTCCGCAGGACCGGGTCCGGATACTCGACGATATCCAGTACATTGTTTTTGCGGTAATGGTTCAGAAGTGCATAGATTCCCGTTCCGCCGACGAGTCCGGCCATGGCCAGTTTTATGAATTTCCTTCTATCCCACAAGGTGGATACCTCAGTTTGACGGTTTGGTGCATGAAGACTACTTCATATGCGGGATTGGGGCAAGTGTCAATTAGTATACGTTTGGGTTAAGGAACGGGTTAACTCAATCGCTTTATAACTCAACTTCCGACTTTCATCCCAAAGCAAGCGCAATAGGTGACGAATCCCGAAAGTTGAGTTTATAAACCAACGGCCAAGACACCTGCCACTGAAATCATGATGATCATCACCATATAGATGCATTCCATCGCTAGATCGGCAACTTTGTTAAACATAGCTCCCCCTGTGTTCAATGGCGGAATCATTGAAAAAGGTCTGCGCCTCATCGATGGTGTCGAACAAGATCCAATCCCGCATGATGATCCGGCCGGATGATTTCCGGGTGATTTCGATGGT
>CAZWAE010000364.1:0-2769 GCA_964631805.1 uncultured Desulfobacteraceae bacterium
GTATGTCGACCGATTTGAAACATCGTTTGGACACGATCACCGGCCGAGTCCGGCAGGCAGCGGAGGCCTGTAAGAGAGATCCGGCGTCTGTTCGTCTGGTGGCGGTGAGCAAAACCAAACCAGCCGACCTGGTGAAGGAGATCATCGATGCCGGCGCCGGCCTTTTCGGTGAAAACTACATTCAAGAAGCCCGGGAAAAGATCGACATTCTGTCGGCTGAACCGGTTTCATGGCACTTTATCGGCCATCTCCAGCGGAACAAAGCCAAATTTGCCGTAGGCCTTTTCGACCTGATCCATTCCGTGGATTCCGTCAAACTGGCAAGGGAGTTGAACAAACAGGCCGCCATACACGACAAAGTTCAAAAGATACTGGTGCAGGTCAATATCAGCGGGGAGGAAACCAAATCGGGAATCGATCCGGCGGGATGCCTGGCCATGCTCAAAGAGATCTCCGGGATGGAACAGATCTCCGTCAGGGGCCTGATGACCATGCCGCCTTTTTTTGATCAACCGGAAAAGGCGCGACCCTTTTTCGCCGCCCTGCGGCGCCTGGCCGAAGAGATCCGGCGTGCGGCCATACCCGGCATCCGGATGACGGAGTTGTCCATGGGAATGACGGGTGATTTTGAAGCCGCCATCGCCGAGGGTGCCACCCTCGTGCGCATCGGAACCGCCATTTTCGGAGAAAGGTATTGAAAATCCTGCTTCACACCTGCTGCGCCCCCTGCGCCATCGTGCCGCTGCAAACCCTCAGGGACAGCGACTTTGAGGTCATGGGATTCTTTTACCGGCACAATATTCATCCCTATACCGAATGCCTCAAACGCCAGGACACCTTAAACAGCTTTTCAAAAACCGCCGGATTCCACGTCATCTACCAGGAGGGTTACGAGATGGAGGAATTCATCCGAAATGTGGCGTTCCGGGAGAAAGACCGGTGCAGCTATTGCTATTACGACAGACTCCGGACCACCGCCCTGTTTGCCAAAAAGGGCAAATTCAATTGCTTCACCACCTCCCTTCTCTACAGCAAATTCCAGAAACATGAAGAGATCAGGACCATCGGCGAATCGGTGGGCAAAGAGGTGGGGGTACCCTTTCACTATGCCGACTTCAGGGAAGGCTGGAAAGAGGGCATCCGGATTTCCAAAAAGATGGAACTGTATCGGCAGCCCTACTGCGGATGCATCTACAGTGAAAAAGATCGATATTTCAAGTAAAGAACTTCTATGTTCGGTAACTTTCTCTACTTCATCATTGTTCTCCTCATCTATTCCACCTATCAGCCCGCTGAGGAACCCGGTTTTTCCGCTTCGGAGGCCGCCGGTCTCTTTGCGACGTTTTTTCTGGTGTTTGCCGGATTTTCCCGGTTGCAGTTTTACCGGATAGAGAAACGACTCATAACGGAACCGCATTACAGTCTGGATTCCGGGTTCGACACGGCGGTGACGCGCCAATCCATCATGGCCGTGGCCCTGTTTGCCCTGAACATCTACGGCCTGAGCCTGCCCTCATTTTTTATAGACCTTCCCCTCTTCAGATCTTTTCCAACCTTGCTGGCCCTGCTTTTCCTTTGCCTGTTCGTTTTCTACATGGCGGTGGTCTGGGGGATGGCCTATGATTCCCATAAACAGATTTACGAGGACAGCTTGACGCGAAACGATTACGTACGGTCCAACATCTCCTTTGCACTGCCGGTTCTGCTGCCCTGGCTGGTTTTGTCCGGATTTTCCGACATCATCGGCGCCCTCCCCTTTGAAGGACCCAAAAACCTGCTGGCCACAACAGCCGGTGAAATCGTCTATTTTCTCACCTTCCTGCTGCTGGTCACCATTTTCGGGCCGGCCATCATCCAGAAGTTTTGGCAGTGCAAACCCCTCGGGGAGGGGGCGGATCGAACCCGCATCGAAAACCTGTGCCGACGGGCCGGTTTGAAGTATCGGAACGTGATGCATTGGCCGATATTCGGCGGCAGGATGATCACCGCCGGCGTAATGGGACTCGCTGCCCGATTTCGCTACATCCTGGTCACGGATGCCCTGCTCCGCTTTTTGGCGCCCGATGAAGTCGAGGCGGTCATCGCCCATGAGATCGGCCACATCAAACGCAGGCACCTGTTGTACTATCTGCTTTTTTTTATCGGATACATGATTCTCTCCTACGCCACTTTCGACCTGATCATCTTTATGATCATCTACCTGCAGCCCCTTTACGGATTTATCGCCCGGGCGGGCATCGACCAATCCACGCTCCTGTCGGTGGCCATCAGCCTGGTATTGATCTTCACCTTTCTCATCTACTTCCGGTATATCTTCGGGTATTTCATGCGGAATTTCGAGCGCCAGGCCGACACCTATGTCTACCGCCTGTTTGACAGCGCCCAGCCGCTGATTTCGACCTTCCGGAAGATCTCCGCCACCAGCCGGCAGGCACCGGAAAAACCCAACTGGCACCATTTCAGTATCAGCCAACGAGTGGATTACTTAAGAAGATGCGAAGCGGACCGGGGATGGATCCATCGCCACGACCGGAAGGTGAGATATAGCATGGCCGCATTTCTTTTGGCCCTGGTCCTGATATCCGTGATGGGCTTTCAGCTCAATTTCGGTGAAACCGGTCGCCATCTCAATCGTCGCTTTTATGAGACCATCCTGGTGCGGGAATTGGAAAAACACCCCGATGATCCGAGAATCCTGGCCCGCCTAGGGGATCTTTACCTCCACCGCAAGGACTACGCAGCGACGGCAGCGGCCTATGAACGTGCCCT
>CAZWAE010000365.1:0-2709 GCA_964631805.1 uncultured Desulfobacteraceae bacterium
GTCAAACCGATCGGGTGGATGAACATCCTCACCGTCCTGATCATCCTGCCAACCTGTCTTTTCGATCTGTTTTCGTCACATGTCGATGCCCGGACCGATGCAATAATAAAGGTCGGCGTCTATGACAACCCTCCCATCGTATACAGAGACCGCAATGGGCAATATAACGGCTTTTCCGTCGAAATGCTCGAACATGTCGCCGTCAATGAGGGATGGCATCTCGAGTACGTGCCCGGAACATTTGCAGAATGCCTCAAGCGTCTCGAGAATGGCGAAACAGACGTCCAGGTTTACATCGCCTACTCGGCGGAGCGGGAAAAACGTTTCGATTTCACCACGGTTACGCTGATCAGCAACTGGGGACAGGTTTACAGCCAGCCCGGATTGAAATTCAAATCGATCCTCGATCTGGAGGGCAAAACCGTGGCCCTCATCAGAAAAACCATTCATAACAAAGCTTTCAGGCATCTCGTCCATCGCTTCGACATCCGGTGCCGATTTCTTGAGGTGGATACGCCCCTTTCCGTATTCAGGGCCGTTGAAGGGAAAAAGGCGGATGCCGGCGTGGTCAACCGGATATACGGACGGACACAGGAAAATAAATTTGACGTCCGGAAAACTTCCATCATCTTCAATCCCATCGAGATAAGATACGCGACACCCAAAGGGGCGGACCCGAAGATCCGCCAGGCCATCGACCGGCACCTCAGAGGACTGAAGGCGGATAAAGGATCCGTTTACTACCAGTCCCTGGACAGGATTTTTTTCAATACGGGCGGTACCCATTTCCCGAACTGGTTGAAATGGTCCATCGGGTTCGGGCTGGTCCTTTCCCTCGCCGTAACGGGCTTGATCCTGAAATTTTATGTCAGGGCAAATTTGGAAAAAATGGCCAGAAAGGCCGGGGTGCTCGAAAAGGAGATCCGGGAGCGGAAACGAACGGAAAGGGAACTGCAAAAGAGCAAAGAAAAATACCGCGCCATGCTTGAATCGATGAAAGAGGAGGTCTATATCGCTTCTTCTGAACTTCGGCTGGAATTCATCAACAAGGCGGCACAGGATCGGATAGGTCCCCGGTTTATCGACAAGTCATGCTACAAAATGATCTACGGCCGTGATGAAAAATGTCCATGGTGCAATTTCGACCGAATTATTGAGGGTGAACAGGTAGAAACCGAACTGACCCATCCGACCAGCGGGCGGAAGATCAACGTCAGCAACTCTCTGATTCATCATAAAGCGGGACCGCCGTCGTTGCTGTCGATCATCAGGGATATCACTGCGGCGAGAAATATGGAGCGACGCATCCGGCAGACGCAAAAGCAGGAGGCGATCGGCACACTGGCCGGGGGTATCGCCCATCAGTTCAACAATGCGCTGTACGGCATCACCGGGAACATCAGCCTCCTTGAGATGGATTTTCCGGACAACCCTGAGGTTACGCAATACACGGGACCGATGAAAGAAAGCGCCTCCAGAATGGCAGCGCTTACCGAACAGTTGCTCGCCTATGCCAGGGGCGGAAAATATAAAATCAAAACCCTGTGCCTAACTGATTTTATCCGGGAGGCGCTGCCGTTTATCCAGCACGGCATCGATTCGGGTATCCGGTTCGAGGCGGACCTGCCCCCGATATCGCACAACATCAAAGCGGATCCGACCCAGATACATATGGTATTGTCCGCAGTCATTACCAACGCCGCCGAAGCCATTAAGCGCAGGGGGCGCATCCGGGTCTCCATTGAAGATGTGATCCTGGATGGCGCCACCGGCGATCGTATGAAGATCAAGCAGGGGAAATATGTCAAGCTCACCGTTGAAGATAACGGACGGGGAATGGATGCGGAAGCCCGGATCAAAATTTTCGACCCCTTCTACACCACCAAATTTACAGGGCGGGGTCTGGGAATGGCGGCCGCCTACGGTATTGTGGAAAATCATCATGGAAGGATCCTCGTTGACAGCGAAAAAGGAACGGGGACGACTGTCCATATCTATCTGCCCGCCGCGGGCAAGATCCGGCCGGAATCAGAAAGCCGCGATGTCGTGCCGGTTCGCGGCAAAGGCACCATACTGGTCATCGAGGATGAGAAAGTACTCTTGTCGGTCAACAAAGAGTTGTTTGAACGGTTGGGATATAGTGTTCTCGAAGCCGCAACCGGGGAGGAGGCGATCCATATCGCCCGAACCTTCAACGGCGAAATTGATGTTGCACTTCTGGATGTCGTGCTGCCGGATATTAACGGCCCCTCCGTTTACCCGCGTTTGATGGAAGCCCGACCCAATCTGAAGGTGATTGTCTGCAGCGGGTTTTCCATTGACGGTCCGGCACAGGAGATACTGGATGCCGGTGCCCAGGAGTTTATCATAAAACCGATTGATATCGGCGAGATTTCCGAAAAATTGAAGCAACTGCTGGAGAGTGACGGTTGATCGGCCGCCTCGCTTGCGCTCCCAGGCAGATATCGGTCAACCCAAATCAAAAACACGTTTCCGACTATTAAACACAGCTTTAAATATTCTTGACCGCCTGGCATTCAAGACCTGTGTTTTTATAACAACCTGGTGCTGAAACGCAAAGCGGAACAGAGATGGTATCAGGGATGACCCGTCGGTGGAGACATCCAGTGCGGTATCTTCAAGGGCAAATACGGCAATGCGGCCGCGGTGGCTGATAACAAACTGATCATTTGATTTCAGAATATGATC
>CAZWAE010000366.1:0-2689 GCA_964631805.1 uncultured Desulfobacteraceae bacterium
GTCGCTTTGATGCCGTCAATGGTCATGGGGGAATCGAACTCCACCGTGATGCTTTTATCCTCGGGATTTCCCTCGACGGAACTGATACCGTCGCGTTCGCTGAGTTCATTCTTTATAGCCATCACACAATGGCCACATGAGATTTTCGGTACAGTCAATGTCTGTTTTTCCATCATGCATCCTCCTGAAGCTTTGGTTTATTTTTTTACGAATCCATCAACCCTAAATGTTAACAACGGTAATTGATTTTACAAGGCGAGGTTCGAACGCCCGGCAGGCCGTCCATACTGAAATTTAATTTGTTATTTGAGCATTCGAATTTAGGATTTGTTTCGGATTTCGATATTCGAATTTCGTGTTTAACCCATTCAAGAGGAAGATATCTCCTTGAAGTGTTAACCTAAAGCCCTGCCCTCCGGGAAGGGATTCTATACGCCCTGAAACCGGCTCTTTCCACTCTCCAGTCCAGGCGTTCCAGGGAAAAAGGTGACGGGTTCCCGTGCGTTTATCCCGGCTCTTTTTGCGATTGGAGCTTCAGGAGGTTTTCAAGGGCAAATTGGATGGTTGGATCCAGGGCCAGGGCCGCCTCGTAATATTCAATGGCTTTTTGTGTTTGACCCATCTCTCTGTAATTGGAGCCGATGTTGGCGTAGTCGATGGCGGAACTCGGGTCGAGCCGGATGACCTTGTTGAAGGCATCGATGGCCCTTTCATGCGCCTTCAGCTTGAAATGGCAAAAGCCCAAAAGGTTGTAGATGTCGGTTCTATCCGAATCATAGGACGCCCCTTTTTCGAGGACCTCAACGGCTTCACGGAATTTTCCAACCTCCTTCAGGCAAACACCCATATAGGAGTAGATACTGGGAATATCTTCATCTTTCGGCTCAACATCCAGCGCCTTTTGGTAATAGGGCAGTGCTTCTTCCGGTTTTCCGAGTGCGAGAAGGGCCGACCCCATGTAAAAACGGGTGTAATATTTACCGGGGAGCAGGGTTTCTATTTTTTCAAGCTCTGAAAAGGCCGTGGCAGGGTCATATTTTTCAGACATCAGTTTGGCGGAAAACATGCCGACGCTGGTGCCCTCCGATCGTTCCCTGAAGTGTGCACCGGGAATAATCGTGTAGAATGCGGGAATGTCGAGCTCCGGGTGTTTGGTGTCCACGACATAAACATCATAACCCCTTTCCGCCAGTGCGGCGATGCAGTTTTCGACTTCGATCCGGATGTTGTCGTGGGATATATCGGGCAGCGTCTGAATGGCAACGGTTTCCGGGGAATTCAGCACATATCCCGCCTCTTTGATCGATTTGAACTTGGGTAAACCGCTGGCAACAAAGTTGGATCCGGAGTTGAAATCCCCGGCAAGCTGCGCCACTTCGGTCATGGCACGGCTTAAAGCCTTTTCGGGGTCCGGGGTCGTTCCCGCCGTCCAGACGATTTCACTATTTTCCGGAAAGGTGGTGGGGTCATAGGCGATCATACCCACAGTGGGTATGCCCATTTCGAGGGTGAAATCGGATAGGTGAAATACGATCCCCGCATCGCGATACTTCCTCACCATTTCCACCACCGCCTCATCGGTTGCGGTATCCGGATCGATGCGGGGGGTGCGCAGCTGATGACGGCTCACAAGGGAGCATACATGCCGCTCTACAATTTCGCAGATGCCCTGGCTAAGCGCTTCTTCAATGCAGTTTCCGGCAGAGGGGCCGTTGAATTCGTTGATGGCATAAAACCAGTCGAACGGCACCAGGGTTTTTTCCCGGCGGGTCAGATTATAGGCTTTGGTCCATTTCATGGGGATGTTTTCGAATATTTTTTCTGATACCTCCGCATCGCCCGATTCGTCGTGGACCGATTTTACGATGGCTTCGAATCCCATCGCTTGCGCTTTCAATTCACGATAAGTGCCGGTGATGAAATTTTCCTTTTGATTGATGAAGCTGAAGAAACTGAACCGCTCGGCAAGCTCCATAACTGCGCTGGCTTCCGACTGCACCGCAGTCGCCCCTTTCCCCATCTGTTTTTTTGTGCCCGTGACCGCCCTGGCGTCTTTTCCGCAGCGGCTGAAATAGACGGGAATCCCAAGGCGGCCGCTATCGATCCTCTGGGTTTCCGCCAGGATGTCGAGATCGATTTTTTTCAGCTTATCCTTGAAGTTCCTGACCGTCTCTTCCGGGGGAAGCACCTTATCCTGATCTTTGGTGAACCGTTTGAAGGCATCTTTTAATTTTAGATCATAGCGCATTTTTCTCGTTGTCTCCTTAATTTTATAATCGGTCGGCACCTAATTCGGTCTTACCATTTGAACTTTCAGGGGCCGGCTGTTTGGGCGTGGCACAATGTGGCATTTCCCATAGACCAGGTCGTACCGATATGCAAGCAATTTCCTGATTCCAACCCCATTTTTCCCCAGCCAGCTTTATTTTCAGGTGCAACGGAACACTTTTTTCAGGGGAAAACAAGCCTTTTTAAATTGACCGGTAAGCATCGATCTGATATGGATTCCGGCGGGTCAATGTGGGGATGTAGCTCAGCTGGGAGAGCGCGGCGTTCGCAATGCCGAGGTCAGGGGTTCGAGCCCCCTCATCTCCACCACTCCTTATCTAACCTTCCTGATACTCCAGCGTCATTGTCGAGCCGGCCTATGGGCATCGCTCCTCCTGCCGGCCAAAACTCGCCGCTAAGG
>CAZWAE010000367.1:0-2660 GCA_964631805.1 uncultured Desulfobacteraceae bacterium
CTGGATAAATTTATAACGTCCCGGTATAGAATTGTAAAAGAAATTGTTAGTGCCCATCCATAAATGGTAGATTTTGGTTCCTGGCAAGGATCGAGAAAGTTTTCAACCGCAGGAATAGCGTGCTATTTTGAGGATTGAAAACGATCGAGGACGCCGCCAGGGGCCGAAAGATGCCGTTTCCGGATGGGCACTAAATAAAAGGAAAAGCCATGTCCGTATACACCAAAACCTATGATATCATTGTTGTCGGAGCCGGCCATGCCGGGTGTGAGGCCGCACTCGCTGCTTCGAGAATGGGGTGTTCGGTTCTTCTGATGGCCATTGACCTGGACAAATTGGCGGCCATGCCCTGCAGCCCGTCCATCGGGGGTATGGCCAAAGGACAACTGGTCCGGGAGATCGACGCCCTGGGCGGTGAAATGGCAAAGATTACCGACCGGTCAGCCATCCAGTACCGGACCCTCAACACGAAAAAGGGTCCGGCAGTACATTCCTCCCGGACCCAAAATGACAAGGGGCGTTATCACAGGGCCATGAAAGCGGTGGTTGAAAAGCAGCCCCTTCTGGATCTGAAACAGGCGATAGTGGAGCGCTTGGTGGTGGAGGGGGGTCGCGTAACCGGTATTGTAGATGCCACCGGGTTTGGATACAGGGCCGAAACGGTTATCCTGGCCACGGGAACATTTTTCAGCGGGCGTGTCCATATTGGTTTTTCTTCCATGAAGGCCGGTAGAGCCGGGGAGTTTGCTTCATACGGGCTGCCTGCGCATCTTTCGGAGTTAGGATTCAGTCTTGGCCGGATGAAAACCGGGACGCCTCCGCGCCTGAAAAAATCAAGCATCGATTTTTCCGGTTTTACCCGGCAGGAAGCAGATCCCGATCCGAGGCCGTTTTCTTTTTTTTCGGAAGGTGTCCTCCTGCCCCAGCTGCCCAGTTATATAGGCCGCACCAATCGGCACGCCCACGAAATCGTACGGGATAATCTTGAACGGTCGGCCCTGTACGGCGGTATGATCAAAGGTGTATCCGCCCGCTATTGCCCCTCCTTTGAAGACAAGGTGGTCCGGTTTCCCGAGCGTGATCGCCATCAGGTCATTCTGGAACCCGAGGGAATGGATACCGAGGAGATCTATGCCAGCGGTTTGGGCAACAGCCTCCCCATGGAGGTCCAGGTCGACTTTGTGCGTTCAGTAAAGGGTCTGGAATCCGCCGAGATCATTCGGCCGGCATATGCCATAGAGTATGATTATGTTGACCCGGTTCAGCTAAAACCAACCCTTGAGGCCAAACACGTTTCAGGGATTTTTCTTGCCGGACAAATCAACGGCACATCCGGATACGAAGAAGCTGCGGCACAGGGTCTGTGGGCGGGGATTAACGCGGCCTGCCGAATCCAGAAACGACCGCCCTTCATCCTGGACCGCTCGCAGGCGTATATGGGGGTCATGGTGGATGACCTTGTGACCAGGGGAACCCGTGAACCCTACCGGATGTTCACCTCAAGAGCGGAGTATCGGCTGATGCTGAGAGAGGACAATGCGGATCTTCGTTTGATGGAAGCCGGTCACCGGCTGGGGCTCATCGATAAAGACACGATGTCTGATGTCACGGAGCGAAAAAAGCAGATCGATGGGGAGATAAAACGCATAAAGGCAGCTATCATCAAACCCTCTTTGGAAGTCAATCGATATTTGGAAAAGAGGGGCTCCCGGCCGATCCGGAACGGGACCTCGTTGGACCGGCTTGTCAAAAGGGCGGAGCTGGATTACGGTGCCGTGGAGACTCTCGACGGACCGCCGGAAGATATCGACGCCAAAGTTTCCCTGCAGGTTGAAATCGAATTGAAATATGAAGGATATATTCGCCGGCAGTTATCCGAGATCGAGCGTTTCAAGAATCTTGAAAAGATCAAAATACCCAACAATTTTGATTTTACCCGGGTTCACGGGTTGTCCAACGAACTAAAGGAAAAGCTCTCTACCGTTAACCCCCTTTCTCTCGGGCAAGCTTCCCGAATTGACGGCATCACGCCGGCCGCCATATCCGCCCTGATGATCACATTGAGAACCGTTGAAAAAAAGAAATAGAAAATTCAAACGGTTGCGCCTTTTTCTCCTGTCTTGACACCGATATGCATATACCTTATTTTGTACAAGACATTCGAGTATTGAAATACTCAGACTTTGACCAACCCCATCATTGAGGAAATGACGATATGTCCGAAACGGATTACTACAAGCTGCTGGGCGTTAATAAAAGTGCTTCAGCCGGAGAGATTAAAAAAGCGTACCGTAAGCTGGCCTTGAAATATCATCCCGATAAAAACAAGGGCGACAAACAGGCGGAAGATAAATTCAAACAGATCAGCGAGGCATACGCCGTATTGAGCGATCCTGAAAAACGCCAGCAGTATGACACCTTTGGCGCTTCGGGGTTTCAGCAGCGCTATTCCCAGGAAGATATTTTCAGGGGGTTTGATCTGGGGGATATTTTAAGGGAATTCGGTATTGGGGGGCGCAGCGGCGGGCGGTTTTCATTCGGATCGGGAGGTCCCTTCGGTGGGGCCGGGCGCCGCCAAGCACCGGTCAAGGGTTCCGATCTGATCTACGAACTGCCGCTGACCCTTTATGAGGTTGCCAATGGTGCGCAGAAGATCGTTT
>CAZWAE010000368.1:0-2635 GCA_964631805.1 uncultured Desulfobacteraceae bacterium
TTAACAATGCTGGTGGAAAACGAGCCGGGTGTGACCGCGAGGGTGACCGGGCTTTTTGCCGGCCGCGGCTATAATATCGAAACAATCTGCGGTGCGCCGACGGCCAATCCGGAGATGTCGAGGATTACCATCACAACCCGGGCCAACCCGCACATGTTTGAGCAGATCATGAAAAATCTGCGGCGATTGATAAACGTGCTCAAATTGCGGGACATGACTGGAAAGGAGGCCGTTAAGCGAGAGATGGCCCTCGTCTGCGTCAGAGCCACCCCGGAAAACCGGCATGAAATCCTGAGGATCGTTGAAATCTTCAGAGGCAAGGTTGTGGATTCCGGCACCAGCCATTTTATTGTCGAAGTGACGGGACGGGAGGAAAAAGTCAACGCCCTGATCCGGATGCTGGAACCGATGGGGATCAAGAAGCTGGCAAGGTCCGGCGCCCTGGCCCTCTACAGGGAACCGGATTGAGACAGCATTCCCCCTTCCCTTCGGGACGTAATAGATCAGACCCCATAAGACCCGCCCTCCAATGGGTTTCGGATCTTGAATCAGGCGCTTAAATCGGAAGGGTCACCTTCACAACGGTTCCCTTGCCGTCCGGACTTACGATATCGATACCGCCCCCATGGGCTTCAATAATATTTTTGCAAATACTCAATCCCAGTCCAAACCCGCCGGTTTCACGGGTTCTCGACTTGTCCACACGGTAAAAGGGCTCAAAAATACGTGTCAAATCCCCGGCTGGTATGCCGATCCCCCGGTCCCTGATCGTAAGCACGACGTGTGCGGAATCCTGTGAAACGGCAACGGTTACCGGTTCTGTCTGATGTGCCGAATATTTCTGCCCGTTTTCGATAATGTTCTTCAAGGCCGTCCGTATCTGCCCCGGGTCCGCGGATATCCGGATCTCCTTTGAAGGCGGGTCGAAGATGACATTCGGGGTCCCGGTTTCAAACGCTTTTACGACTTCGCGGGTAAGCCGGACCAGATCGGTGGGTTCCCGTTTCAAGGAGGCCCTGGCATTTTCGGTCCGGGCGGCATCCAGTATTCCCGTCACCATGGTTTCCATTTCCCCGAGATCTTCGGCGATGCTTTTTTTGGCGGTGGTTTCGGTTAGGAATTCAAGGGCCACTTTCATTCGCGTGATGGGTGAGCGCAACTCATGACTTACATCTACCAGTAGACGGTCTTTTAACTTGATCATCGCTTTCAACCGTCCGGTCATTTCGTTGAACGCCCTTGCCAGGTTGTGGAGTTCATCCTTTCCGCGAGTCTTGACGATATAATCCAGATCGCCCTCCCCCACCCGCTCGACGCCCTGTTGCAGCCAACTGAGGGGACGCAGTATACGGCGGATAAGCAGCATGGCCATTACCAAGAGTAACGAAATCAGGAGAAGCAATCCGATGCCGAGAAGTTTAATCTTTTTTTCCGACCTGGGATTGAAAGGAAGCGCAAATGTGTAGCGGCCGTTTTCTTTGACAACATGAACAAAATGGTTGCCGTGCCTCGATCCGGCTTCAATTCCTCCGGCTTGATACCACACCCGGTAGTGTCGACTCTGCCATTCCGGCGGAATCGGTCCGGTAGTCCATTGGTAAGTCGGGGACGCGAAACCGATCACCATTCCGGTGTCAGCGGCAATTTCCCGGGCCCGATCGGGATTGGGAGGTGTGCCCATATCCGAAACCAGATAATCGATATAACGAAGCAGATGACCGTTATAGGTGTCGGTGGCGAAATGACGGATGGCACCAAAAAAGAAAAAAACCAGCATATTGATCACCAGGCCCGTAACAAGCAGAATGGCCACCAATTTGACGAGCACCGACTGGATAATGGGAATCCGTAATCTCACGGTGTCGCGCCCTCTCCTACAAAAACATAGCCTGTACCCCACACGGTTTTGATGAACCGGGGTTCCTTTGGGTCGTCCCGAAGTTTGTTCCGGAGACGGCTGACGGTGATATCCACGGTGCGATTGAAGGCGTCACTGTCCATACCGCTTAACGCCTGTAATATCCGGTCCCGGTCCAGTACTTTGCCGGGATTGCGGGCCATGAGTTCCAAAACGGTGAATTCATTGGTGGTCAGCTGGATTCTTTCCGAATGCAGCCACGCAGCGCGACGATCGAAATCGAGGCGCAGATCCCCGAAGACCAGTTCGCCCGCCATGACCCGGTCCTGGGCCCGACGCAGGACGGCCTGGATACGGGCCACCAATTCCCTGGGTTCAAAGGGTTTGGGTACGTAATCGTCGGCACCCAATTCGAGGCCTACGATTCGATCTGCGGAATCGCCTCTTGCCGTCAGCATGATAACGGGAACCCTGGAGCGTTGTCGAATCTCCCTGCAGACCTCGAATCCGGTCATCTCCGGCAGCATCACATCCAGTATGACCAGATCCGGATGGTGACGCTGCATTTTTTCCAGCCCTTCCGAAGGTTTTTCAGCCGTCACGACAGTGTAGCCAAAATCTCCGAGATACTGCTCCAACAGGAGATTGAGCTTACGGTCATCGTCGATGACGAGTATTTGCTGGGTCATAAGTTGTCTCCGACACATTCTGGAATATAGACGGCAGCGAGTATATCCGATCCCTCCTGCTTTCACAACCACTGCACAGATTACCATC
>CAZWAE010000369.1:0-2618 GCA_964631805.1 uncultured Desulfobacteraceae bacterium
CTGCCATATACACCCGTTTCGCCTGAAAGCGTTTGAGTTGACATTTTAGTTTCTATCAGAAACCCTTCTGACCATTTTAAAATGGTTCCAAATCTAACAACCATTCGGGTTGAAATATTTCACCAAAAGAGATTGATTTTTTGCCAGCAGAAAGGAATAAATTGCTCAATGATATATAGTTGTGACGCTTATGAGAAAAGGACCCTCTGTTTCGGAGTATGGCGATTCCTCTTTTTTTTGCGATGAGGCTTGCCGGAGTCTATTGGTTTCGGGGTCATAACGTCTTCCCAATCCCCGGCATAATTCTCCTGCGGTACATCAGAGTAGGTCACCTCTACCGTGGAAGCATCCAGGAGATCGGCTGAAATCGGTTCGTTGAATAAAAGCTGAGTTTCCTGCCGGGTCATTACGGGAAAACGGTAAGGCTCGTTAATGTATTTGAAAGGACCTTTCTGTTGGGATCTTTCCCGGACAAAAGCGATATGGTTTTCGAATCTTTCGTCGATTCTGCGATTTGAAAATGAAACGATATCCTTTACCCCGGAGAAAATGAGATCCTTCAATTGGATGTCGATTTCAAAACCCACACTGTTTCGACCGGCAGCCATGGCAGCGTACAGGGTTGTACCGATCCCCAGAAACGGGTCCAGGACCCTGTCCCCCTTGACGGAGAACATGTTGATCAAGCGGTATGCCAGTTCAAAGGGAAAGGCGGCGCTTCGTTTTCGGGTTTTTCGATCGAACAGGCCCTGCCGCGTGCCTTTGAGATCCATCCAGACGTCCGAAAACCAGGTATTTCTTTCTTCCCAGAAGAAAGAACTCTCCCGACGATTCTGTTTTTCAAGAGCGGTTGAAAATTCCCTTTTCCGCCCCTTCCTCAGCATCAGGATATATTCATGCTCAAGGGTCACATAAGCGCCGGGGGGCATCATTCCGGAGCCCATGAACTTGTTGGGGGCGTTGGTCTGTTTCCGCCATAAAATAGCAGGCAGCACCTGGAAGCCGATTTTTTGAAGAAAAGCCAGGATCCGGGCATGGTTGGTATAAAGAGAAAAGTTTTCGTTTAGAGTACGTGTGGCATCTCCGATGTTGATACAGGCAATACCCCCGGGCCGCAGCACCCGATAGATCTTTTTCCACACCGCGTCCAGAACCCGGTGCATCAATTCAAAGGAAGCCGGTCCATCTTTTTTTTTAAGTTTTTCCCCGATGGCCGGATTTACAGCGGTAAACAATTCGTCCCACATCTCGATCATCGGATAGGGGGGAGAGGTTACCACAAGATCGATACTGCCCGATGGCACCGTTTTCATATTTGCCGCGGTTTCGAAAATAACGTCGTGTCGGGTTTTCAATTTATTTCTTTTTCCGTTTCGGTCGATAGGTGTGGGTGCTCTGCCCGAAAAACACTTCTGCCGCCTCCATGAGTGTCTCCGACAGCGTCGGGTGAGGGTGAATGGCAAGCTTCAGATCCGTTGCCGTGGCAGCCATCTCCATGGCGAGAACCCCCTCCGCGATCAATTCGCCGGCCCCCGTCCCCACCATCCCGACTCCCAGAATTCGTTCGGTTTCGGGATCGATGAGCAGTTTGGTCAGGCCATCCGCACAGTCCTGGGTCTGCGCCCGTCCCGATGCGGCCCAGGGGAAACGCACCGTTTCAACGGCCCGTTTCTCTGCCTTGGCTTCGGTTTCGGTAAGGCCGCACCACGCGATCTCGGGGTCGGTGAACATCACGGCGGGTATGGCGGCCGGTTCGAACACCACATCTTTACCCGCGATCACCTCAACGGCCACTCTCCCTTCGTGGGAGGCCTTGTGGGCCAGCATGGGCTGTCCGGTGACATCCCCCACGGCAAAGATGGCGGAATCGGATGTGCGCTTGGCGGCATCGGTTTTGATAAACCCGTGTTCGTCGATCACAACGCCGGTGTGCTCAAGACCCAGCCCGTCTGAGTTGGGGCGGCGGCCGACGGATACCAGAACCTTGTCAAAGCGGTGTTCCGCACGGGTTTCGCTCTGGTCCGCCATCACCACCCGGATACCATGGCCTGTTTCTGCCGATTCGATAACTTTTGTGCCGGTCATCACGGAAGCAAATTTTTCCTTGATGCGTTTTGCCAGTATCCTTACCAGGTCGCGATCCGCCCCCGGCACCAGACCGGGAAGCATCTCCACAACGGACACCTCGCTGCCCAAGGCAGCATAGACCGTCCCCAGTTCAAGCCCGATATACCCGCCTCCCACCACCAGCAGGGTTTTGGGGATATCATCGAGCCTCAGGGCATCGGTGGAGTTCATCATGCGGGGGCTGTCGATGGACAGGGAGGGCACGGTGACGGGGTGTGACCCCGTTGCCAGGATGGCATGCTCAAAGCCCAGCGGGTAGGTTTTTCCCCCGGTTTCAGTGACGTTCACAGTCCGGGAATCGCTGAAGACCGCCTTGCCCTGGATGTATTTGATCTTGCGTCGTCCGCTGAGCTGTCCCAGGCCTCCGGTGAGCTGTTCAACCACCTGCTCTTTCCAGGATCGAAGCTGGTCGAGATCGATCTCCGGTTTTCCAAACCGGATACCCCACCGCTCCGACTTTTGCGTTTCCTCCAGCAGATGCGCGACATGCA
>CAZWAE010000370.1:0-2601 GCA_964631805.1 uncultured Desulfobacteraceae bacterium
GTGGAGGCGGCAATCGGATTTGAACCGATGAATAACGGCTTTGCAGGCCGCTGCCTTACCACTTGGCTATGCCGCCAAAAAAAATGGAGCGGGAAACGGGATTTGAACCCGCGACTTCGACCTTGGCAAGGTCGCACTCTACCACTGAGTTATTCCCGCTCTACGAAACGCATCTTTTATTGCGATACGGCGACTTTGTCAAGGAAAAAAACTCAGGCAAAGAAAAGCCGGCGATGTTGCATAAAATAGTCGATGCCCGACCAGAGCGTCAGTACCAGGGCGACCCACATATACAGATGACCGATGGCATGGAAATCGATTCCAAGGTAGGAATAATGGATCAGAAGCGGTATCGATGCGGCGATCTGAAACCCGGTTTTGTATTTCCCCAGGCTGGAGGACGAAATGTCCCGGCTGTTTTCCACAATGAAATTCCGAAGCCCCGTCACGGCAATTTCCCGGCCGATGATGATGCAGACAACCCATGACGGCACCCAGTTCAGGGAGGCCAGCATGATAAAGGTTGAGGAAACCAGCAGCTTGTCTGCCAGCGGATCCATAATTCTGCCGAAATTTGATTCCAGACCGCGACGCCTGGCAAAGTAACCGTCCAGAAAATCGGTGATGGCCGCGGCACTGAACAGGACGGCGGCCGTAAATGAACAGATCCGGTTCGGGAAGAGCATCAAAATTACGATAAGCGGAACCGCTGCAATGCGATACAGCGTCAGGGCATTGGGATGGCTCAACATGGCACTGATTTTCTGTTTTGGCAGCATTTGACCGTTGTCCATTTGGATAGGTATGCTCTGCCGGCCGTTACGGAAACCGCAGCATCACACCTGTTTTCATCCCGATGACCCCATTCCGATTACTTCTCCATCTTTTTCCAATCATCAAGAAACGCCTTGAGCCCGCTGTCCGTCAGCGGGTGGGAAGCAAATTTCTTCAGCACACCGAACGGCACCGTCGCGATATCCGCTCCCATTATAGCGGCATCCAGTACATGCAGGGGATTTCGAACACTGGCAACGATGATTTCGGTTTCGTACGCGTAGTTGCTGTAGATCTCGACAATCTGCTCCACCAGCAGCATCCCTTCCTGGGACAAGTCATCCAGCCGTCCCACAAAAGGGCTGACGTAGGTCGCCCCCGCCTTGGCGGCCATAAGGGCCTGGAGCGGCGAAAAGATCAGCGTCACGTTGGTCCGGATCCCCTCGACGGCAAGCTGGCGAGTGGCCTTGATACCATCCACCGTCATGGGGATCTTCACCACGATATTGTCATGAATGGCTGCCAGTTCCTTTGCTTCCGCTATCATCTTCTCGGTTTCGGTACCGATAACCTCGGCACTGACGGGCCCATCCACGATGTTGCAGATCTCGAGAACAACCTCCTTAAAATCACGGCCCTCTTTTGCAATAAGAGAGGGATTGGTGGTAACACCGTCCGCCATTCCCATTTTCACAGCTTCCGTGATCTCGTCGATATTCGCCGTATCAATAAAAAACTTCATCTTCGCACCCTCCTGTTCACATCCCTTCAATCAAAGCATCCGTTGGCATGGATAGGCGATCTCTTTTCAAGATAAATCGATAAGGTCCTGGCCCTCTTTACTCACGCCGCCCAGAAGCTCGCCCACTGTTTTATGGAACACCGGATGGACAATATCCGGATTTATATCACATATCGGCTTCAACACAAAGCGTCTTTCATGCATCCTGGGATGCGGGATGGTGAGGAGGGGAGTTGTGCTCACCAGACTGTCGTAAAAAATGATATCCAGGTCAAGGATTCTCGGCCCAAACCGCACCGTATCCCGGGTCCGCCCTGCCCGGCGTTGAATGGATTGAAGGATTTCCAGAAAAGGGATCGGCTCGAGGGTGGTTTCGATTTCGGCAGCAGCGTTGACGAACCAGTCCTGCTCCCTGAAATCCACCGGTTCGGTCTTGTAGAAAGGAGAGCGGCAACGGACGGATGAATCGGCACGGCGATCAAGAGATTCGAGCCCCCCTTGGCAATTGGCCAGCCGGTCACCCATATTCGAACCAACCGAGATATAGACCCGATGCATCTGGCCCACTACCAATTCCAAGCCTCCTCTTCCAGTTCGCCCCTGTAGATGACACGCGCGTCACCTTCGAGATGAACATCGAGATACCGATCCCCTTCACTCTTGAAGTGGATATTCAAAATACCGCCGCTTCTCACCTGGATCGAAACCGGAGAATCCCATCCTTTTTTGGATGCAGTGACAAGCGCCGCCGCAACAGCACCGGTACCGCAGGCAAGGGTTTCATCCTCCACCCCCCGTTCATAAGTTCGGAGCGCAAGCAATCCGGGCGAAATGGGGCTGATAAAATTCACATTGGTTCCTGCCGGTGAATAAAAGTCGTGATTTCTGATCTCCCTGCCCAGACCGACCACATCGACAGTTTCCAAATCCTCTACCGTCATCACAACATGGGGAACCCCGGTGTTGACACTCCCCACCTGCACCATCCCGCTTTCAACGGGCAGGTCGTAATCGATCTCAAGGTCTTCGGGATCGGTCATTTTCAGACTGACCCGGAGGCCCTCAATCGTTGCAGAAATCGGGCC
>CAZWAE010000371.1:0-2600 GCA_964631805.1 uncultured Desulfobacteraceae bacterium
CGCCCTCTCCCGCCGGATGCAGCCGGTTGATGACCATATCGGTCAACCGCGCATCGATGCTCACCATCACACCCGGCCCGGGTCTCATGGGGATTTCGATTCCTAGCATGGCCGCCACCTGGCCGGCCCAGGGACCCGCGGCGTTGACGATCAGATCCCCTTGCAGCGGGTATGTTCGGTGGCGGTGGAGGTCGGTCACCTTCAGGCGGGTTGCCGAAGATCCATTTTGAGAGATCTCCGTCACCTGAGAAAAAGGGCGGATATCAGCACCTCCGGCACGGGCGGTGGCGAAAAAATGCATGGCGAGACGCCAGGGGTCCATGCCGGCATCGCCAACGCGAACGGCGCCTTTCAAATCGCCGGCCAGATTCGGTTCAAGCGCTCTGGCCTCATCAGGTGTCAATACGGTCGCCGGGATACCTGCCAGGTCACACCCTTCAAGAAACCTGTCCCGGTAGGCCATGTCACCCTCTCCAAGGGCCAGGAACAAACCGTCGTTCTGTTCCAGTGCCTCCGGTGCAATCCGGCGCAGCACCTGATTTTCCCGCCAGCACTCACTCGCCGTTTCCGGGTCGTGGAGGACGTAACGGGCGCCGCTGTGCAGCAATCCATGGTGACGGCCTGTGGACCCCGAAGACAGAGCTCCTTTTTCCAGCAGGGTGACCTTAAAACCTCTCAGAACGAGATCATGGGCCAAGGCACCGCCGATCCCGCCGCCAATGATGATGATGTGTTCCATATAGATTGAATCCGGAAGGATTCGGGGTGAGGATCGATTGAACGCATACTGGCCCTAAGACGACAACAATTGCTTTAAACGCTTATCCAGAGCAAGCCTATAATCAAAAGAGGAGATGATCTTTCCACTTCTGGCATCTACAATTCTCGCCGAGACATAGAGCTCGTCCCGGGTTCCGGTATAAGTCCCGACGATTACCGCCTGTGCGTCATGAGCGGCCGTTATCTCTTTGAACGCACGGGTCAGCAAAAACTCCCCGGCCTGTTCTTTCATATAGATGGAATTTCTGAACTTCAGTTCCACCACAGCGTATCCCTTCTGGGATAACCGGGACGAGATAAACTCCGCCATGATCCGTCCAAAATCGGATGACAGCTCCATCGATTTGACGTGGACAAATGAGGCCACCAGAACATTTTGATCATGGTTCAGCTGCATCTTCAAGTTTTTCAGCAGGTGGTCGGTGGTTTCATAGCTGATTTCGACGAGGTTCGATTTGTTGATCACATAGGTATCGGAAATTTTGTGTGCGACCTTGGGTGGCCGGGGCTGCATCGCACACCCTATCAGGCCGACCGTTAAAAGAGTGATTAAAAAAACAAATGACCTTTTCATAATCTTTCACCTCGCTGGAAATGGGACTGCTAGCCTTTGACGGGAAACTCCCTTACCGTGTTTTCCGGCATCTTCGGTTCCACGTTTTGGTAATGCCAGAAATCGGGATCATTCACATAGTAGATCTCGGAGTTTCTCATGATATAATCGTTATTTTTTACGATGGTGGAAGTAATGACCACTTCCGTATGCGGCAGCCCCTTTTCCACGCTTTCGCTGGTAAAGGTCGTTGTGCCGGATGTTTTCTCATCGTTTCCCCTCAATACGAATATGTCGTCCGAAAGGGCTGAATAGGCGCTGTTGTTCCCCCACATGTCGATAACAAAACGTTGGGAACGGTGGCGGATCACCTGCACGCTATTTTCAACGAAAATCGCGGATTCGTTCCTCTCCCGCGAGACCTTAACACCCTTTTGAACCAAATGGGTGATGAGCAGTTCGGAAAAGGTTTTGCCAAACGGCGTTGTCTCTTCCAATTCCACGTGGACTCTTTGTTGGGAATCGAATCCTGCTCCCTCAAGGGTTTGTTTGATCTGATTGGCGACGTCATCCGCCAGAAAATCCCAATGCCGGGTGGCCTGCATCCGAATCTGCAACGTGGGAAAATAGGATACGGGTATCGGAGATGCACACCCGAAGAAAATTAGGATACCGATTCCATAAACGACTTTTTTAAAGGGTAAAAATCCCGCATAAACCGATTTGAGTTTCATGGGTACTCCCCTTTGATTTACGTTATGATTTAATGTCCTTGGCAAATCAATTTCACCGGCCTTGCCGGCATTTGCCAGAAAAATTATTCAGGTAGCGGTTCCGTATTCACAAACGACCGGTGAACGTTCAGATAGAAACGATCAATACATGATATAACCGTTCGAAACCATTGCAACTAAATGATAGACCGTAACATCTCTCTCAAACCCTTTCAAGATTTTTCCGCTGTCCAGGGTCCGGCGCAATTTTGAGGAAGTAACTTGTCCGCTTTGCGTACAGATGAGAACCCCGGGTTATCCGTTGTATCGTAAAAAATTTTGGTATATGGTGACTCTTCGCCATACCGGTTTTCATAAGCGCGTTTCGATAGTCTTTCTGAGTTGGCGACAGTTGCGGGGAGCCGTGTTTTAACGATTGGTCGATATGTAAAAAGTCGGATCGTCAGATCTTCGTCAGTGCCTTGAATTTCAAGAATACTGTTGAGGGTTGAGCCCAAATCGACTAAGACGAGAGCGATATTTCAGGCCGGGAA
>CAZWAE010000372.1:0-2599 GCA_964631805.1 uncultured Desulfobacteraceae bacterium
TATAAGAAAGATGGATCCGTTAACCAGACAGGTTGAGGTCATCAATGAACTTGGTCTCCATGCCCGGTCTGCTGCCTGTATTGCGAAAGTTGCCGGTGATGCCGTTTCCGGTGTCACCATCGAAGCAGGGGACGCAAACGCCGATGCCTCGAGTATTCTCGATATTCTTACCCTTGCCTGTGTTAAAGGAACCATGATTACCGTGCGGATTGATGACCCTTCCGACGGCGAAATCCTCGATCGGATCGTCGCCCTGGTTGAGGATGGATTCGGGGAATAGAGACATGCTGACAGCGAACGAGCCCAATGAGATTCGATTAAGCGGTATCAGTGCCTCCCCGGGGATCTGTATCGGCAAAGCCTATCTTGTAGACCAGGAGGGTGTCGATGTCATTGAAAAATATTTCATTGAAGAGGGTGAGCTGAATGATGAACGGAACCGGTTCAAATCCGCAGTCAAGCATGCCACGGATGAGCTGAGAGCCATCATCAGCAACACGCCCGAAGACCTGCAGCAGCAGACCGATATCCTTGAAACCCATGTGGTACTGCTCAAAGACAAGATGCTGTACGGCCGGACCCTCTCCCACATCGAGGAAGAGCTGGTAAATGCGGAATGGGCTCTGAAAACAGTCGTCGCTGAAATCAAATCGATGTTTTCGGAAATGGAAGACGATTATTTCAGGGAGCGGGTAGCGGATATCGTCCATGTTTCCGACCGGATCATGCAGAACTTGATGGGCGCGGAAACGGTCAACCTGGCCGCCATCCGAAAAAGGGTCATCCTGGTGGCCAGCGATCTCTCCCCGGCCCAGACCAGCCAGATTCAGCTCGAGCGCATCAAGGGGTTTGTGACCGATCATGGTGGGAAAGCCTGCCATACCAGTATTATTGCCAGGTCGCTCGAAATTCCAGCCGTTCAAGGTCTTGAAAACGCCACCCGGGTGATCCGAAGCGATGACCTGATCATCGTGGATGGCAGCAAAGGGGTGGTGATCGTTCACCCTGAAGAACAGACCCTGATTGAGTTCGAGGAACGGCAGGAGGTCTATGAATTTGAGAAATCCACCCTCACAAGGGACAGTCATCTGCCTGCAGAAACCTTAGACGGCACCCGGATACGGGTCATGGGAAACATCGAACTGCCGGAGGAAGTGGTGGCGGTGCACAGCTACGGCGGAGAGGGGATCGGTCTTTACCGGTCCGAGTTTCAATACATGGGCCGTCCCGATTTTCCCACCGAGTTTGAACTGTATGACAAATATAAGGACGTCATCGAGGTGATGGCGCCCAATCCCGTGACCATCCGAACCCTGGACGTCAACGGAGACAAGGCCATATCCTCCTCCCTGCACCATGACGAAGCCAATCCGGCGTTGGGCCTCCGCGGGATAAGGTGGTGCCTCAAACGGCAGGATGTGTTTCGAACCCAACTGCGTGCCATTTTGCGGGCCGCCGTCCACGGTCGCGTTCGAATCATGTTCCCCATGATCTCCACTCTGGCGGAGATTATCGAGGCCAAACGCCACCTGAATGAAACGGCAGACGCCCTTGAGCAGGAGGGAGCGGCGTTTAACAGGGATGTCCAGGTCGGCATTCTCATCGAAGTCCCCTCTGCGGCGATCATGGCGGACCGTCTGGCAGCCGAAGTGGATTTTTTCAGCATCGGCACCAACGACCTGATTCAGTATACCCTGGCCATCGATCGCAGCAACATGGCCGTCAACCATCTTTTCCAGCCGCTGGACCCGGCGGTGCTCCGTTTCTTAAAAATGGTGGCCGACGTCGGCCGGAAGCAGCAAATCGAAGTGTTCATGTGCGGGGAGATGGCCGCCTATCCCATCCACATTCCCATCCTGTTAGGAATGGGGCTGAGTGAACTGAGCATGAATTCCCAGGCGATTCCCGCCGCTAAGGACATGATACGGAAGGTAAAAATCAGGAAAGCCAGGGCCTTTATTGAAAAAGTTCTCGATCAGGATTCGGCCAACGATGTTTTTGACCTGGTACGGGACGATTTTGACATTATCATGAATTCCAAAACTTTTTGCTGACGACCTTGAATAAAGATCCCAAAAAAGTTATCGCCGAAAACCGCAAGGCTCGGCATAATTATTTTTTCGAAGACACCTTCGAAGCCGGAATGGTGCTGAAGGGAACGGAGGTCAAATCCTTAAGGGAAGGCCGCGCCAATTTAAAGGACGCCTATGCCAGGATCACCAAGGGCGAGGTGTTTGTCCATCAGATGCATATCAGCCCCTATCCATTCGCGTATTACGGCAACCATGACCCGCTGCGGCCCCGCAAACTGCTCCTCCACAAATACGAGATCAAGCGCCTTTACGGGAAGGTCAATGAGATGGGCTACTCTCTGATACCGGTGCAGCTTTATTTCAAGGGGGGAAAAGCCAAGGTGAAGCTGGCCCTGGCCCGCGGTAAAAGAAAATACGACAAACGGGAGGCCCTCCGCAAACGGGATGAAAAAAGGGAACTGGACCGGGTGCGGAAGGAGTACAAGGCATATACCTAGATATAGCGGTCGATTCGGTTTTATCCGGAAAAAGTATTGACAGCGGGCAAAGGAGCCGTGTAAGGGTGT
>CAZWAE010000373.1:0-2553 GCA_964631805.1 uncultured Desulfobacteraceae bacterium
ACGGTTCCCCGGAGGGTGTTTACCTTCCATTTTAACCGGGGGGCGGACAACTCCACCTTGGTTGTAAAGGTCATGTTGTCAGATAGGTTATCAAGCCGGATACTGCCTTTAACAGTGAGTCGATCTGTCCTGAATGCCGCATCTTCAATGGTTGCCCGGGGAGCGGGGATGCCCAACCTAAAGGAGATTTCTCCCTTTTGGGGGTTCCCGCTTCCCGAAACCGACCAATTTGGAGATGCCGTGTTGATGTCGATTCCCGATAAGGCTATTTTCAGGCCGCTTTTTTTTGATTTCACAGGTTTGGCGCCGGGAGAATTGCCGGCCATGAATTCCCAGTGCCCCGGTGCTGCCCACGCCCCGCTGAACCGTCCTTTGGTTGTCACCTTTGACGATAGGCTCAGCGGCATGGAGTGTTTGATGGTGAAAGGGTCCATGGAAAATGAAAAATCACCGGAGATCTCGACGGAACCGGACCCGAGTTTCATCCGACCCTTGATCTGATCGAGACGCGCAGGCATGGGTGAAACAAATTGTAATCCCGAACATGAAAAGGCCCATTCTTCGCCATCACCGGTTTCGATAGCGACCCTAATCGGCGGGTTTGATCCATTTCCTGCTTTTAGGCCAACGGCATCAATATTTCCATTTTTCAGCTGCACCCGCCTGAATCCCGCATGGGCGGAAAAAGAGGTGAGCTTGAAGGGTGAAACATTGAAATTGGCCTTTCCCGATACTTCAGCGCTCCCTGAGAAAAAGAGATCCGCTAAAACGGGTAGCGCGTCTGCATATCTCGCCGGTTCAACATCAAGAAGACGGTAATCCACCATTGCGGTCCCATCGGAAAGGTCAAAACGACCTTTCGCGTTGAGTTCACCGCCCCGGGGGAAACAGGAAAAAACAAAGTTGAGGGCCGAAAGGGTCATATTTTCAGGTGATATGACCGCCTCTACCGGCAGGCGGAAAACACGGCCGTTCCACGATAACAGAGCCGTTGCGTTGGTCACCTCCAATCCGCCGAGAAAAACCGATCCGGCAACGCCCCCTGCTTCGGCCCCCTTTTTCTTTTCGCCTCCGAGTTCAGCCAAAACCGCTTCGAGGTCGATGCCGGGTAAGAAAAACTTTCCGTTTCGATATTCCACACGGAGTTCCACCCCGCTGACGACGATCCGCTCTATCTTCTTTCGGTAGATTTTAACGGGAGAGTAGTCGATATGAACCGACTTTGCCACAAAAGCCGGTTTTAAGGGGTCGCCGACAACGATGGGGCCGAGATCGGTGCCATTGACTTGAATTCTGCGGATTTTAAATTGAACCGGAGTTTTTCCGAGTACTGCGGTAATTGCCGGAATGATGCGGGATTCAACATAGAAAGGGGTGATCTGGTAAACAACAGCCATAAGGCAGCCGAACAGAGAAACGGCCAGCAGTGATACCAGAACGATGGTGGCAATCCTTTTCTTCAGCGACATTTTTATGGCGACCGATGTAAACTTATACGTTAAACCGGAATGAGATGATATCCCCGTCCTGTACGATGTAGGTTTTGCCTTCGAGCCGTACCGCACCGCGCTTGCGTGCCTCCACGTAATTCCCAGCATCCAACAGGTCCGCATAGGAGACGACCTCCGCCCGGATAAATCCTTTCTCCATATCCGAGTGGACGGCTCCGGCAGCACGGACCGCCGGGGTATCCTTTCTTATGGTCCAGGCTCTGACCTCATCCTCTCCCACGGTAAAAAAGGAGATCAGGTTCTGCAGCTCATAGGATGTTTTAATGACCCGATCCATGGCAGATGCAGTGATTTGAAATTCGGATAAAAACTCCGCCGCATCCTCCTCCGTCATCTGGGAAAGCTCCTGCTCGAGTTTTCCCCTGATAAAAATGCAGTCTTCCGTGGACAGCAAGGCCTCTTCATCCGGCAGAGAATCGTCGTCGTCCTCGTTGTTGAACAGCACCAGCATCGGTTTGGCCGACAAGAAGGCATATCCTTTCAGCAGCGGGGCGTTTGCCAACTCCGGTACATGTCTCAACGGGTTTTCCGCTTCAAGATGCCGGTGGCATGCCTCAAGAAGCGTCCGCTCTTCCGGGTTGAATTTCCTGCCGCGCTGCTTTTCGTGGGCCAACCGTTCCAGGCGATTCTCAACCACCACCAGATCCGCCAGGATCAACTCCTGATCCAGCTCGGTGAAATCATTGTGGGGCGAGGGCGCCTCAAAACCATACTCCTTGAAATTGCGCACTACATGAATCAGTGCGTCACAGCCCCTAACAGCGGTCCAGGGCGTTTGCTCCCTTTTGTCTTTTAGCCCCCCTGTAATGCCCGGCAGGAAATATTCCACCTGGGCATATACGGTTTTCTGAGGTCGATACATATCACTCAAAATATCGATTCTCGGGTCCGGCACTTTGATGGTGCCCAGACGATCCTCCCCTTTATGCGCCACATCGGCAGGACTCTGGGTCAGCGCAGTAAATACGGTTGATTTTCCCACCCCATCTAAACCGGTAATGCCGAGTTTCATTTACTCCACCTCCCGAATATAAAGAAACCA
>CAZWAE010000374.1:0-1190 GCA_964631805.1 uncultured Desulfobacteraceae bacterium
CCCTAACAGGAGCGCTGGCCGGGGCATTAAACACCTCGTCGAGGCTGCCGAGAAGGTCTTCGGACGAAAACCCCTTTTATTGGCGCTCCTGAAACCGGTTCTAATCGGCTCAGACAGCATATGGCGTTATCGGATCACCCATTGCGCTTGCTTTTGAGTGAAAGCCTAAAATTGAGTTCTTAAGTTGAATGGCCAGGCGACCTTTCATTGTGACACGCCCGGCAATCTGGATTATCTTTGCCCTATCTATTTCCAGTTGTCAATTGCCGGGCGATCAAGCCTAAAAATTACATGGCGCTTTTGACCTCTGAGGCGAGGTTTTTTGCAGCATCCTTTGCCGATTGTCCCGAGTTGCAGAAATTGGTCACCACGTCGAAGATGGCGCCCCGGATGGCCGGGAAAACCGCCATTTCGTGGGCCATGCTCGGCAGCAGAGCCCCTGTGGTGGCACTGGAGACAAAAGAATCGAAGGAGTAGATGGCCGGGAAGTCGAACGGCATGCGGGACATTCCGAGCCGGCAGGGGATGGAGCCCTTGTTGACGTTGAACACTTCCTGGAATTTGGGTTCCATGATCAGCCTTGCCATGGCTTTCTGCGCTTTTTTCGCGTTGGCATCTTTCACGTCGAACATGATGAAACTGTCCACATTAAACAGGTAGGCGCCACTGGTTTCCGGTACGGGCATGGCGATATAGTCCGCGCCGAAGGTTTTGCCCGCCGCTTTGAATTCGCCTTTTGCCCAGTCCCCCATAAACTGCATGGCGGCCTTGCCCTGGATCACCATGGAGGTGGCCAGGTTCCAGTCGCGGCCCGGTGCGTCCTTGTCGATATACTTCAAGACCATCCGGAGGGTGTCGAAGCATTTTTCCATTGTGGCGCTGGAAAGGGCTGCCGGGTCTGCATCCACGAGCGCTTTTTTATAAAATTCCGCTCCCCCCACACCAAGGACGATGGTTTCAAAAACGGTTGCTTCCTGCCAGTTCTGCCCGCCCCAGGCCACCGGAATATAGCCCGCCTTTTTTATTTTTTCCGCTGCCGCTTCAAACTCCGCCCAGGTGGTGGGCAGTTTCGCCCCCGCCTTCCGGAATACCTCTGGGTTGGCCCACATCCAGTTGATCTTGTGAACATTGACCGGCACCGCCACGTAATGCCCTTTGTATTTCATCACATCGGCGACGACCTTGGGGAG
>CAZWAE010000374.1:1290-2512 GCA_964631805.1 uncultured Desulfobacteraceae bacterium
AGTATTCTGAATACGATTCGGATCGCCGGGGCTATTTCCCGGGTTGAGATTGCAGATGTGACCGGGCAGAGCCGGGCTTCCGTTACCAACATCACCGCCAGTCTCATCGAACAGAATTTGATATATGAAAAGGAAACCGTGGACACAACCCAGCGGGGAAGAAAACGGGTGCTGCTGGCGTTGAATCCGGAAGCGGCTTATGTGGCCGGCGTCAAACTCTCGGCGTTCAGGATCAGCTGTGCCGTCACCGATATGCAGGCGGAGGTCAAGAGTTCTATTGTGATGCCGGTGCGGACAAATGAAAGACCCGTCGAATTTGTGGCGGACCTCATCGAAGAGGGGATCCGGCACTGCATTTCGGAGGCGGGATTGAATGCGGGAAAGATCACCGGCATCGGGATTGGCGTCCCGGGTTTCGTGGACAGTGGCTCCGGGATCTGCCGATGGACGCCTCTTTATAAAACCGGCGAAGTCCCCCTCAAGGAACTGATCCGGAAGCGTTTCGATATCACGACCTTTATTGAAAACGATTCCAACACGGTGACCCTTGCCCACCAGTGGTTCGGGGAGGGGAAAGACTCCGATAATTTTCTGGTGATCAGTATCGAAGATGGGATCGGGATGGGAATCGTCGTAAACGGGCAGATTTACAGGGGGCAGCAAGGGTTTGCCGCCGAGTTCGGACATGTCGTGGTGGAGCCCGGCGGGGTATTGTGCAGATGCGGCAAAAGGGGATGCGTGGAGGCATATTCGAGTGATTTTTCCATTCTGGATGCTGCCCGGAACGCCCTTGACAGAGGGGAGTGGGTTTGTGACCGCGGGGCGGACCTGACCATCGGGGACATTACACTTGCGGCCCGGGAGGGCGAACCGGCCCTTAGAAAAATATTTACGCGGGCGGGTCGGTTTCTCGGCATGGGATTATCGGGGCTCATCCAGATTTTCAACCCTTCGAAGATCATCATTTCTGGAGAGGGGGTGAGGGCGGGAGATCTCATGTTCAAATCGCTGAATGAAGCGATCCGTGCCTACACCAACCAGGAAATCCGGGCATCCACAGAGATTGTGATCCAGAAATGGCGCGATACGGACTGGGCGAGGGGGGCGGCCTGCCTGGCCCTTCAGGAGTTCTACAAATCGCCACTTGACATGATTCGTCATTGATTCCAACACATCAACCAAAGGGGGAAACCATGGCTGTGACCGTAATGATCCGACGAAC
>CAZWAE010000375.1:0-2491 GCA_964631805.1 uncultured Desulfobacteraceae bacterium
CAAAACATTCTGGTCACCGGAGGCGGCGGATTTCTGGGTAAAGCCATCGTGACACGCCTGGTGGAAAGGGGTGACCGTGTTTCCAGTTTTTCACGCAGCCGTTACCCTGAACTTTCGGAAATGGGGGTGGATGAGATCCAGGGGGATCTTCGCGATAGACAGGCGGTGGAAGAGGCCTTAAGGGGCCGGGACCTGGTATTCCACACAGCGGCCAAACCGCCGCCATGGGGATCGTACAAGGATTATTTCAACACCAACGTCACCGGAACGGAAAACATCATTGACGGATGCATCCGCCACGGGGTGACAAGGCTGATCTATACGAGCACGCCCAGCGTCGTTTTCGATGGCACCGACATGGCGGGCGTGGATGAAACGGTCGCCTACCCCGCCGCATACAATACCCATTACCCGGCCACAAAAGCGATGGCCGAACAGCGTGTGGTAAAAGCTGCTGAAAATGGCCTTCGCACCATTGCTATCAGGCCGCATATCATCTGGGGGCCTGGAGATACCCACTTTGTTCCCGGACTCATCGCACGAGCCAAAAGGCTCAAACAGATCGGGGACGGTAAAAACCTGGTGGACACCACCTATATCGATAATGCCGTGGATGCTCATCTCCTGGCCTCGGACCGTCTGGCGGAAGATGCCGGTCTTTCCGGAAACGTTTACTTCATCAGCGACGGAGATCCCATACCGGCCTGGGAGATGGTCAACGCCATTCTGAAAGCCGCCGGGCTCCCCCCTGTAAAAGGTGCCGTTTCCCACCGCACAGCCCGACGGCTCGGTGGGGTCATGGAGTTTCTTTTCCGTATTCTCAACCTGTCCGGCGAACCCCCCATGACAAGGTTTCTGGCCGATGCCGTTGCCAAAACCCACTGGTTCGATATCAGCGCTGCCAGAAGGGACCTGGGATATGAACCCGGTGTCACCATAAAAGAGGGTCTCTATCGCCTTGAAAACTGGCTGGGAAAAAATTCCAATATCGAATAATGAGATCGAGTTCATCCTGATCTTCACACTCGACTTGGTTCAGACAGGTTGTTTTTCCTCAATCTGACCTGCCATTAGAGAGCTTGACAAGTAGCGAAAAACCGGTTTTCCTTCCATTGGAATCTTAAAAAAAGGCGGAGAACCCCATGACGATTTTTCGACTGATCTTCATCATTTTTTTTCTTCTCGGACATTGCGCACTATCCTTTGCCGGTATGGAATCGCTGTCGGTTGCCCGCATCACTGAAATCTCCGGAACCGTTACAATAATCCGGGAGGATGAAAACAAAATTCCTGCGATTCCCGGTCTTGCGCTTTACCCCGGAGATACGGTGGTGACAGGACCGGACGGGCGAACGGCCTTTACATTCGACCGCGGCGACATCTTCAGGCTCTATGAGGATTCCCAAATTGCCATCGATGAATTCGCTGAGCTGGACAAGGAGGAGCAACCCGTTCTCAGGCTGGATCTCGGCCAACTCTGGAGCCGCATCAGGGACAAACTGTCAACCCGATTCACCCCCTCCTTCCACACTCCGACGGCGGTCATCGGGATCCGCGGAACCGAGTTTGAAACCGTCGTATCGGTGGATACCGCATCTGCTGTCGCCGTGGACGAGGGTGCTGTAGAAATGGAGGCAGAAACCGGCCGGGTGACAGTCTCAAAAGGGATGACAGCGGAGGTGGACATGGATGAAAAGATTGTCCCGCCCTTTAAATCTGCGCCCCGGGAACAACGGAAGTGGGGAATATGGCGGAAGGAAAAAAGAGATAAACTGATGGGGAAGCTGCCCGAAAAAACACCGCATATGCGCCGCCGGTTCGAAAAGGCGGTGGATCGGTATTTGAAAGCATCGGAACGGATCAGGATGGCGGCGGACCGGCTGGACGCACAGATAGCGGCGGTTCGAAAGGCAATCTCCTCGGGTAAACGGGGACGAGCAAAGGCGGGAATCCAAAGGATCAGGGCGATGGAGAACCGATTCCGGCAAAATATGCCTAAATACCGAAAGGGCCTCAACCGGCTCAAGGTCGCCAGCCAGCATTCCATCCGGCTTGAAAAGTTCGCGAAACAGAACCAGGATCGTTTTCCGGCCGATAAAGCGGCGGGAATCCTGTCAGACCTTCAGTCGATCAAACAGAAACGGCAGCAACTGAAAAGCGCCGTCCGGCAGACCATCGGCAAGGTCAGGAAGACCCGGCAAAACCTCCGCTCATTGAAACAGGAGATCAAGCAGCAGAAATCAAAACAGGGCCGAAAACGGCCGGCGCCGTAACCTGATGTTCAGAATTTCCTCTCGGTGATCTACAACTTTCTCAGTCGCCGGGCAGTTCTACTTTATCTCATATTTCACGTTAAGCTCCAGGTCGTCCCGAAGGGTGTGGTATACTGAGCAGTACTTGGTCTGGGACAGTTCGATGGCGCGATCGATTTTCTTCGGGGTGATCCCCTCTCCCTCGATCTCGATCATGATATCCACTGACGTGTAATACT
>CAZWAE010000376.1:0-2486 GCA_964631805.1 uncultured Desulfobacteraceae bacterium
CAAAATGCTTGCAATCGTTCCAGGCTTGTGCAATGGATTTTTTGGCTTTTTAAGGACACACCACATAAATTTAAAAAGGAGACGCGTTCAGATGGCAAATGAGGAAACAAAATCCTTGATCCGGGTCCGGATGGGTTCGGGAGACGCCCATTATGGCGGCCAACTTGTGGACGGTGCCAAAATCCTCTCGCTTTTCGGTGATGTGGCAACGGAGCTGTTGATCCGGCTGGATGGCGATGAAGGGCTGTTTCTCAGGTACGACGAGGTGGAATTCCTGGCACCGGTATTTGCCGGCGACTATATCGAGGCCGAAGGCCGGATCACCCGGATTGGGAAAACCTCCCGAACAATGGAATTCGAGGCCCGAAAGGTGATCGCGGCATCCAATGATCCCGAAAAACCCACCTCGGCCGGATATCTGGAAAAACCGATCACAACCACCCGGGCAAAAGGGGTTTGTGTCACACCATTGGAAAATCAGAAGGGGCCATCATGACCCGGATGAAACCGATATACATTGATGTGGATGACGTCCTGTCCGAAACGGCCGGTTATTTTGCAGATGTGGTGGGGCGTGAATTCGGAAAGAGCGTATCCATTGAGTCGATCCACTCCTTCGATCTCAAGGAGTCGTTCGGATTGACCCAGGCAGAGTATGACGAATTCTTCAAGATCGTCCACCATCCGGATCAGATTCTGCGCCTTGAACCCGTCGATGGCGCGGTCGAAGTGATTTCCCGTTGGGCAGATGCCGGTTGCACGATCTGCATTATTACGGGAAGACCCACATCGGTCTATGACGCCACGATTCAATGGCTTTTACATCACAAGATCCCCTATCACTCCCTTTTAATGGTGGACAAATATGGCCGTGCCGAGGCAAATGATCCGGCCGCCATCACTTTGGATGAACTGGCCAAAATGCAATTCTGTCTGGCCATAGAGGATTCAGCGGATGTCGCCCGGTTTATCACCGCGCACATGGACACCCCGGTCGCTCTGTTTGACCGTCCCTGGAACCGCTCGGCCACCATGAACGGAAAAATCAGCCGGTACGGAAGTTGGCAGGAAATCGAAGACGGCATCCCCGTTTCCGCCTTGATCACCTCATAGCCCCGGCGATATTGGTACCGGCCGGAAGGAGAAGAGATGAGAAGGATCAAACCCTTTTCACTGGAGCGATACTTTGCCCGGTATGAATTTTCAGCTCCTTACCTGCTATCGGCATCGGACTGCGAAGCACTCACCCAGTCCGAACTGCTGGCCATGGCGGATGAGGAGACCCTCGGTCTGTGGAAAAACCTGAAGCTTGCCTACACCGAAAGTTCGGGCCACCCGCTCCTGAGAACGGAAATCGCCGGTGTTTATGACAATATCAGTGATGAGGAGGTACTGGTCACGGTGCCCGAAGAGGGCATCTTCCTTGCGATGAACGCCCTCCTCAGCCCTGGAGACCATGTGGTTTGCACCTGCCCCGCCTACCAGTCACTGCATGCCGTAGCAGAGAGCATCGGGTGCGAGGTAAGCCTGTGGGAACCCGATGAAACCGATGGGTGGCATTTCGATACGGGCCGTTTGGCTGAAACCCTCCGGGGCAACACCCGGCTGGTGGTGGTCAACTTTCCCCACAACCCTACGGGGTATCAACCTTCAGCAGACCAATTCCGTGACATAATCGACCTGGTGAAAGAGAAAGGAATCTACCTGTTTTCGGACGAGATGTACCGGTTCCTCGAACTCGTCCCCGATACCACGCTGCCCTCAGCCTGCGACTTGTACGAAAAAGCAATCACGCTCTCCGGTCTCTCCAAATCCTTCGGCCTGCCCGGTCTGAGAATCGGCTGGATTGCCACCCGGCACCGGGCGGTTTTTGATCGGATGAGCCATCTCAAAGACTATACCACCATCTGCAGCAGCGCGCCGGGGGAGATCCTGGCCATCATGGCCCTTCGCAACAGTTCTGAGATCATCGGGCATCATCTCGCCCGCTTGAGAAAAAACGTTGGCCTTCTAGACACTTTCTTCGAGGAACACCAAAATCTATTTGCCTGGCACCGTCCCGCCGGCGGGTCCATTTGTTTCCCGAGGCTGAAGATCCGGGAAACGTCCTATGCATTCTGCGAAGAGGTCGTTGAAACCACAGGCATCATGGTGGTACCATCCCGGATGTTTCAATATGGAGAACACCACATTCGCATCGGGTTCGGCCGGGACAACTTCGGACAGGTCCTGCCGCTGTTTTCAAAATATTTAGACCACCATTTCAACGGGGTTTAACAAATGACGGATCTGGTTTGCCATTGCTTCGGATATACTGAGAGTGACATCGAACAGGATTTCATGAAAAACGGTAGATCGAAAATTCTGGTCAACATCGCAGCTGAAAAGAAAGCTGGAAAGTGCGAATGTGCCACGAAAAATCCCTCGGGGAGCTGATGTCTGCCCGATATCCGCCAGGTGGTGGATAAGCTGCAAGGAAAACGCAC
>CAZWAE010000377.1:0-2460 GCA_964631805.1 uncultured Desulfobacteraceae bacterium
TGCAACGGCTGCCGGCAGGTATTTATCATGCTCATGGAAAGTACCGATGCCGGGAATCCGGAGCAGTTCAAGCAGACCGAACTATACCGGAAGTGCCTGGCAATGGGCATCATCCCCCAATCGGAAGCAGACCTTTCGCACCGGTCCGAGGCTCCTCCGGATAAAGTATCACCCTTAAAAGAAGGAAACGGCACAACATCGGACAACCAAACCCTGAAGGTGCGCATGGATGTGGAGGGCATGTGGTGCAGCGCATGTGCATGGGTGATCGAGGAGGGCCTCAAGTCCTCACCCGGTGTGGCAGGGGTTTCCTGTAATTTTACCACCGATACCGTTCTCTGCCGATACGATCCGGTGAAAACATCCCCTGAAAAAATCATGGAGTTGATCCGGCATCTGGGATACCGGCCGGCCCCTTCCGAAGAGGGCAGCGGGAAATCGATACGGAAAAAGGAATTTATCCGGTTTGCCCTATCCGCCTTCCTGGCGGTCAACGTCATGATGCTCTCCTTTGCACTCTACTCCGGATTCGTCACCCAGCTATCCCCCGCAGCCGTCCGGAAGATATCCTGGCCGCTGTTTGTGATGGCATCGGTGGTTTTTTTCTACGGAGGCCTGCCCATTCATCGCAAGGCCTGGATTGGCGTTCGAATGGGCGCCGCCGGTATGGAGACGTTGATCACTCTCGGGGCTACCGGGGCCTACCTGCTCAGTATATATAATATGATCGCCGGCAGCCTTCACCTCTACTTTGATACGGTTGCGATGCTGATCACCCTGGTGCTCCTCGGTAAGGCGGTGGAAAAGCGCGCAAGGGATATTGTCGGCAGCGACCTCGGCACCATTTTCAAGCTCCTGCCGGGCAAGGTCAGGATGATCACACCCCGATACCCGAACGGTCGGTTTGTCAAACTGGATCAGTTGTCAAAGGGCGATGCCTTCAGAGTGGACGCAGACGAGATCGTTCCCGCCGACGGCGTCATCACGGATGGAAACGGAACGGTGGAGGAATCTTTCATGACCGGAGAGACCCAACCGGTGGATCGGAAACCGGGAGATCGTCTCAAATGCGGCACAAAGGTGGTCAACGGTGCGTTCCGGATCGAGGCGGAAGCAGTGGGGGAAGATTCCCTCCTGGGGCAGATGATTACCATCATGGAGACGACATTGAACCGAAAAACCGTAGTAGAGGGCAAAACGGACCGGTTCCTGCGCGGATTTGTCCCGGTTGTGGTGTTGCTGGCCGTTGTCACGGGGCTTACGTGCCTTGCAACCGGTTTGCCAATGGAGGCTGCAATGATACGGGCGGTAACGGTCCTGGTGATCTCCTGCCCCTGCGCCCTGGGAATCGCCATCCCTTTGGCCCGTGTCGCCGGCATCGCCTTGTCCGGCAGGGAGGGAATCCTCGTCCGGGAGTTCTCCGCTTTCGAGATGGCAGGGCGTGTGAACGCCTTTGTATTCGACAAAACGGGCACCATTACCGATGGCCGCTGGCAACTTCTGGAGATCAAATCCATCGACCCGGCATCATCTCGAACGGCACTGTCCATTGCCGCCGGCCTCGAGAAGGGTTCACCCCATTTCATCGCTTCACAGATTCTTCTCGAAGCACGGAATCGAAATATCGTGCCGGTCCGGGTGGTGGATATCGAACGGTATGAAAACGGCATTTCAGGGAGATGGGAAGGAAAGAGGATCAAAATCGGGGCATCCGCTTTTCTGTCCAAGGAGCTAAGCGAAGCCGGGACGACCCCCCAACCGGATTTTACCAAGAACGAAACGGTTCACTCCCAAGTCTATTTGAGCGTCGAGGGACATCTTCATTCCATTTTCATCTTTGGAGACCGCCTGAAAACGGGTGCCCATGCGACCATTGATGCACTGCGAAAAAGGGGACATCGGATGGCGCTCATATCCGGCGACGGAAGCGGGGTCACACAGGATGTTGGGGATAAAATAGGGTTTCCGGAAGCTATCGGGGGCTGCCTACCCCAGGACAAGGTCGACTTCGTTAAAAAGCGCCGGGCCGAGGGCCACACCGTTGCAATGATAGGGGACGGTGTGAATGACGCTCCGGCGCTTGTCTGTGCTGACCTCGGCGTCGCGGTCCATTCCGGTTACCACCTGGGAAAAGAGGTGGCGGACATTAGCCTCATGCGGGGCAATCCGGCCCAGATCCCCGACTATCTGCTCCTTGCCGAGAAGGTAAACCGGAAAATATTTCAAAACCTCATGATCTCACTGGTGTACAATGTCACGGCCATACCCGTGGCCATGGCAGGTTTTCTCAACCCGCTTATGGCCGTCAGCGCCATGATTCTCAGCAGCCTGAGTGTGACGGGGAATACGCTGCTGTTGCTGAAACGGAAATAGGGGTGCTGCATTCAGTAAAAAATTCCTTTTGCGACAAAGTAAACCCCGGCTGTGACCATTAGCACCGATCCGATCCGATAGATCTTC
>CAZWAE010000378.1:0-2260 GCA_964631805.1 uncultured Desulfobacteraceae bacterium
GCAATCCTGGATGCCGCCCACGATGTCTTTAAATCCACCGGCTACTACGGCGCCTCG
Organism: uncultured Desulfobacteraceae bacterium; assembly: GCA_964631805.1. GTDB lineage: Bacteria > Desulfobacterota > Desulfobacteria > Desulfobacterales > CAZWAE01 > CAZWAE01. The sequence continues at coordinate 58 of CAZWAE010000378.1, forward strand.
GTATCCGAGATCTCAAGGCGATGCGGCTTTTCCATGGGAACGTTCTACCAGTATTTCAGGAACAAGGAACAGGCGTTCCAGGAATTGAACGACCTCATCATCTCCCGATTCATGGAGCGTGCGCAATCGGTTTCGATGGAGGGACTCTCCTTTGAGGCCCGTCTGAAGGGCATGATACGTCTCCTTTTCGGTCACACCCGGGACAACCTGGCCTTCCATGTCATTCTGGGCGAATCGGAACTGATCGACCGCCTGACCATCGCATATTATGAATCCATTGCGAGGCACTGCCGGGACTTTCTCCGGATGGAAGCCCAGAAAGGAAATATCCGTCCCCTGGATCCGAACATGGTCGCCTACGGACTGATCGGCATCTGCTATTTCCATTCACTGGACTGGCAGACCGGAGAGGACGAACCGGAAGAGGAAAAGATCGTGGACCTGATCCTTGATTTTGCCATGGCCGGAATCAGCGGACCGGCAGAGTGGGAAGGAGATCAAAATCGGGATCTGCTGTCGCTCCCGGACCCTACTGATCTTAAGCAGGAGGATGCAGAACCGCTAACCAAAGGCGAAAAAACCAGACAGGCGATCTTCCGGGCCGCGGAGAAGGTTATCGGGGAAAACGGCATCAACCGCGCCAACATATTTGAAATTACCCGGGAAGCGGGTGTGGCGCAGGGCACCTTTTATGTCCATTTTGAAAGCAAACACGACCTCATCGAGGGGTTCGTAAAATATTTCAACCACCAAATGCGCCGGGAGGTACAGCGGGTTGCCGCCAAAACCCGGGACCGGCGCGAAGCGGAACGGGTGGGCATATTGTCCTTTCTGGAATTTGTCCGTCAACATCGTAAAATTTATCGTATAGTACCGGAGTGTGAGATCATCAGTCGCGAAGTCTCCCTCTGGTATTACAATAAAATTGCCCATGGCTACATCGCAGGGTTGAAACGGGGAATCGAAAAAAAAGAGATTCGCAACCTGCCGTCGGTTTTTCTTGCCCGAACCCTGATGGGACTGACCCATTTCATCGCGCTCAAGTGGATCATCTGGAGTATCGACACCCAACCTCAAATTCCGGATCACCTCCTGTCCGACATCATCGATTTCCTTTTCTTTGGACTGCAGCCAAATTAAAGTTAGTTAGAAAGGAACATTTTTACTTGACAAACAATCAATTTTCACTCTAAATAATTGACAGTTGATTCACATTTCATTTTTATTCTGTATTTCGCGCCAGCAAACCGGATTTCAACCGCCGAAACTACAGGACTCAACGAATCACGCACCAAGCCATTTTGCTTCCATAACAAGGGGTATGCGAGACCATGGGCATGGTAGTCAACGCCGGGGATGTCAAGGCGTTCAAACGGAGCTTTACTCAGAAAGATTTCGATCGTTTCGCCCGTCTTACCAGGGACGACAACCCCATTCACGTGGATCCCGATTTCTCAGCCCGCACCCGTTTCGGAAAAACAGTCGCCCATGGCATGATGCTTTACAGTACGATCAGTCGGGTTCTGGGATCCCATTTCCCCGGCCCCGGAACCCTCCAGATCAAACAGGAGATGATGTTCCGGCATCCAACCCACACCGATACCGAAATTACAACGCGGCTTGAGGTTTTGGAAATCCAGCGGAAAAAGCACCTGGCCCGCATCAGAACCACCATCCGGCTTCCCGGTGGCCACTTGGCCTGCGATGGCAATACGGTGGTTCACTTGCCCGGATGGCAGGGCGGATTTCCGGGAGTTGACGAAGGCATGGATATTTGGGAAGCATCCGGAGATAAACGGCTGAGACACCTTAAAATCGGCCAGCATGCTTCGACGAAAAGGACTTTTACGCCGGCCGATCACACCGAATACACCGACCTGACCGGTGATGCAAACCCGCTCTATAGAGACAGGGAAATGGCCATAAAAGCCGGTTTTAAAGATTGCATCGTTCCCGGGCCGCTGCTCAGCGGTATGTTTTCAGATCTCCTGGGAACCCGCCTGCCGGGAAGGGGCACCAACTGGTTGAAACAGTACCTCCATTTTCCGGCACCGGCCCATGTCGGGGAAAAGATTACCGCAACGGTGAAAATCGTCCGATTGAGACCCGAAAAAAACCTGGTCAATCTTCTCGGCACCTGCATCAACGCTGCCGGAGAACCGGTCTGCCAGGCCCAAAGCCTGGTACTTGTCAAGGATATGGA
>CAZWAE010000379.1:0-2242 GCA_964631805.1 uncultured Desulfobacteraceae bacterium
CGGGATAAAGATGGAAATCATAGACAACATCAACCAGCTTTTGGGTGACAGCCTCAAGCGTACAATTGGGCGTAATTCAAAGCTGAAAATTGCCGCTTCCTGTTTTTCCATCTATGCGTATGAGACGCTAAAATCCGAGCTGGCAAGGATTGAATCCTTGGAATTCATTTTTACCTCGCCCACATTTGTTCCCGATCAGGGGACCGACAAGCTGAAAAAGGAAAAAAGGGAATTTCATATCCCGAAGTTACAGCGTGAAAACAGTCTTTACGGTACTGAATTTGAAATCCGTTTGGCTACGTAGGAGGAGTTCGTTATTTTTCCATGAACATATTAAAACAATTTACCGGAGTCGTCATCGTGCTGATCGGGCTCACCGCCATTTTTCCGGCCGTGGATGCACCGGCCGCAGAGGAGATCGTGCTGGGAGCGGCGACATCGCTGGGTTTTCTCGAAGGCAGGGAGAGTCTTGCGGCGGCACAACTGGCCGTGGATGAGATCAATGTAAAAGGAGGGATCCGGGTGGGAGATAAAAGGCTTCCCCTCCGCATCGAATCGGTGGACCTCAAAGGCGCGCTGCCGGGCACACCCGTCTCCCATGCCGTGGAGACCCTGGAAAAGCTGATTGTTGAAAAAAAAGTGCATGCCATCGTTGTGGGTCCTTTTCGATCCGAGGTGCTTTTGGCCGCCATGGATGTCATTGCAACACACAGGGTCCCTATGCTGGGAGCCATTGCCATGTCCCCGGCGTCCGATGCCAAGATCATCAAAGACCCCCGCTACAAGTATATTTTCAGGGTATGCCTCAATGCCAAATACCTGGTGGACTATCTGATCAACACCATGAAATATTTGAGGCAGCGGTACGGTTTTTCCAAGGTGTATATCATGAATCAGGATGTGGCGTGGACCCGTACGGCGGCCTCCCTGCTCATCCGGCTCTATTTTGACCGGACCGGGTGGCAGATCCTGGGCGTTGACCATTACCCCACCGGCGCATCCGATTTTTCAAAGGGGCTCGCTGCAGCGGAAGAAAAAGGGGCCCAAGTGATTCTGCCCCTTTTCGATATGCCTTCTAGCGCAAATCTGGTCAAACAATGGCACGGAATGGAGACCAAAGCGCTGCTGTGCGGCTTTATCTCCCCCATGGTGGGACCGGGTGCCTGGGCGACATTTGAGGGTAAAATTGCCGGTTCCCTGAATGTGAGCTTCGAACTCGGGAATATTCCCTCCGCCAGGTGGACGCCGTCCGTCCGATTCAACCGGGCGTATAGGGAACGGTACGGCAGGGAAATTGAGTCGGGGCATGGTCCCGCCCCGGCCTATGAATCGGTCCATATCCTCGCCGATGCCATCGAGAAAGCCGATTCCCTCGATCCCGACCGGATCGTGGCTGCCCTGGAAACCACAGATCGTTCGGGGGTAATGGGCCGGGTACGATTTCACCGGGGGCACCAAGCCTTTTTCGGTGATGATCCGGAGGTCGACTCGCTGGCGTGTATCTTTCAGTGGCAAAAGGACGGTCGCAGAAAAATCGTCTATCCCCTCACCATTGCCGATGGAGAGATTGAACTGCCGGCACATCAATAGGGTCAAAGGTGGGTGTAGTTGTTAAGGTTCCATGTAACTCTTTACCACAGTATTGGAATGTTACTTTTTGTAACAATTTCATAACCCATTAAATTTAAATATAAAATTGACACATCTTGATTATTTCCTTTCCCCTGTTTTTAGATGTGTTACGAAAAGAAACACCAAGCCGAATCACCTGTTCTCCCAAAGATTTGAATTTTTTGTTTAATTACAGCGAGATACAAATAGCTACATATTCGGGCACGCTCTTTGCATTTCTATCACCGGATACATTCCATTGAATTTGTGCACTTCAAGGTTTATATGGCCACGCCTCACCCTTTGCTCGTTGAGGCTGTTTTTTAACAAACGGCGAACTTTGCGCCGGAAATCTAATTAAGGAGGAGAAACATGATGAAGAAACTATGGCTTCTGGGTGTAGTACTGGCTGTTGCCTGTCTCTGGCTCGTTCCGGCGGAAAAGGTTCAGGCCGCTGACCCCGTGGTGATCGGTATCCCAACCTCAACCGGATTTCTGGAGGGCAAAGAGGCCTTAAAAGCAGTCAACCTTGCGGTGGAAGAGATCAACGCCGCCGGTGGTGTGATGGTGGGGGCGGAGAAAAGGCCCTTTAAGGTGGAATCCATCGATATTCGCGATGCGGCACCCGGCG
>CAZWAE010000380.1:0-2226 GCA_964631805.1 uncultured Desulfobacteraceae bacterium
CCCGCACGATGGAATCGAATGTCTCACCAAGACCGGCGATCAAGAAACTGCTCACCTGGTTGGCACCGAAAAGGGCCACCGCCCTCTTCCAGGCGGTTTTGTATCGTTTGATCCCGATCTCTGCTTTTGCCGGCGCCATCCGGGAAAGAATATCCCCATCGAAACTTTCGATATGAATTCCCACCGTATCCACACCGGACCCCTTTAGCAGATCCATCTGCCCCATATCTTCGGGCGGAGCGAACTGAACATGGATGGGAAGCTCTGTGGACGCTTTGACAGCCGCTGCACATTTCGCCATGTAGGCAATTTCAGCTCCCGGGGGTTCGCCGGTTCCGGCCGTCAACACCACATGTGAAATCCTGTCGGATCTTTTTGCCGCCAGTGCCACCTCGGCCACCTGTTCCGGTAGCTTCTTTGCCAGCGTCATGCCGTTTTTCAGGGATACTTCGGTTCCGCAAAACTCACAGCGCTTGGACGACCGCCAGTGCCGGCAGGTTTGTAAAACTGTGGTGGCCAGACAATCGGCGCCATGAAGCAGGGCGATCTGTTTATAGCCTATGCCGTCCGTCGTCTGCCTGCCATAGAAAAACGGCTCCCCGACCACTTCAACGGGACAGATCTTCTTTTCCTCTTTTCTCAGTACGAATCCCGAACCCTCCCTTTCGATGATATAGGGGGACCGGTCGGCGTATTCACTGCTGATGGGAACGTGCACGGCCAGCCCGTTGATGACCAGCGCGCGGCCTTCAGCGGGCCCTGCCCCGCCTTTTCTTCCAGTGATCCCCGGTGGTACCCTGATACCGAGACTCTGGATTTCTGTGATCACTCTTTTCATTTTTTGTATCCCAACGCCCATATTGCATCTAAAAAACCATTTGTGGAGGGGCACTATCTAATTTTCCCCGGATGTGCAAGGAGATAATGCCTTTTTTACGGCTCTCCCCACCTATCCTCGTTGGCAGGCTTATGCCGCTAAAAAAGACAAATGATTGCTGCCGAAAGTCTGCGGGAGCCGGTCGATGCTGGAAACAAAATGCCGGTTCGATGTCGCCACACGGATCAGGGTCGGTCGTGTCGGATAAAGCCTTCGAAGTGTCGTTGTGTGTAGCGGAGCAAGGGGTGGTTTCTACCGGAATCATTTCCGGAAACGGCGGCATGAAGCGTCAAACGGATACCTCGCGGTGGGGACGGCTCGGTATCTGTTTGACGCTTATTTTTTGCTGTCTATAGCCGATTCAATCCGGTCGTTTATTCTTTGTCGGTGGGCAGAGAGGTAATGGTACCATCCCAGGTGTCCACTTTCCCGGTCACCGCTTCCACCTCTGAAAACCAGGTGTTGGTCACATTCTTGGATTCTGTAAAAAAGGCGAACCCGTCTTTGCCCATGCAGTGCAGATCCCCGAAAAAGGACTCCTTGTGCCCGGTGAAACCGAAAATTCCCAAGGGAACCGGAATCCCCACATTGATACCCACCATGCCGGCGTCCGTTCTTTTGGCAAACTCCCGCCCATAAAATCCGTTTTGCGTGTAGATCACCGAACCGTTGGCGAACCGGCTCCTGTTCATGATGGTAATCCCTTCCTCAAAATTCTTCACGCGTTTGATGCACAGAACCGGCCCGAAAATCTCCTCACGCCCAACGGACATCTCCTCGGTGACGTGGTCAAAAATCGTGGGACCGACAAAAAACCCGTTTTCACAACCGGCGGGAAGTTCGGGTTTGCGTCCGTCGACGATGAGATCGGCACCTTCTTCGATGCCGGTCTGAATCCAGTCCAGAACAAACTTTTGATGCCCCTCGTTGACCACGGGTCCCATATCGGTTGTTTTTTCATAGGCCAGGCCCAATTTCATCTCGGACGCTATTTTTTTCAGCAGTTCCACCAGCTCATCGGCGATCTCCTCCTCCACCACGATGGAGGGCAGCGCCATGCACCGCTCTCCGGCACAACCGCAGAAGGCGTTGAGGATACCGTGGGCCGTTCTTTCCAGCTTGCAGTCCTTCAGGACCAAAGCATGGTTTTTGGCTTCGGTCAGGGCCTGGACCCGTTTCCCGTTGGCAGCTGCCGTCGAGTAGATATGCTTCCCCACCTTGGTGGAGCCCACAAAGGAGATCCCCTTGATCTCGGGATGGCGCAGCAGAATCTCGGCTTCGTTGCGCCCGGCGGTAATCACGTTGATCACTCCGTCGGGAATGCCGGCTTCCTGCCAGAGTTCCATCAG
>CAZWAE010000381.1:0-2133 GCA_964631805.1 uncultured Desulfobacteraceae bacterium
TTCACACCGCCCACAGTCCGTTTGACGCGAGTCGTAAAGCCCGGGGCGATCCGTATACCGGCGAGCGCTTGGAGACTGTTTTTCAGTTCATGACAATCGCCATGCGGGGTGCCGGGCATTTCAACCTCGATCTCCTCGATGGTGAGCTGTGCACCGGTCACGCGCATCCGGATCACCATGTGATGGATCGTACCCGGCGGAAGTTTGTCTTTCTTGAAGGTGTAATGCGCGGCCAGCCGGTCGTCTTTGAGCACCCCTTCAACGACAATGCCGTCATCTCCGTCGGCATGGGTGGCGATGGAAATGGTTCGTGTGTGAACCGGTTTTCCACCGCATTTTTCAATGAGCGTCATCTATGAAACTCCTCTATCTAAATCACGCTGGCCCCCCCGTCCACCATCACGGTCTGCCCGGTAACAAAGTCGGCACCGGATGAGCAGAGGAAAAGAACCGGGTGAACGATATCCGCGACCTCCGGGATTCTTCCCGCGGGGATGGTTTTCACAATCATGTCGTGGAACTCTTTGTTGGACCAGAACGGTTCGCTGAATTTGGTTTTGACCATGCACGGCGCCACACCATTGACCTGGATGTTGAAGGGCGCCAGCTCCTGGGCCAGGACCTTTGTCATCATTTCGATCCCCGCCTTGGCAGTCCCGTATACGCCCATGAAGGGGGCGGCCCGGTGGGCGGCGAGGGAGGAGATGTTGACGATCTTGCCGCGATTATTTCCCCGCATGATCTGGCCCGCCTTTTTAGCACACAAAAAGGTCCCGTTGAGGTTGGAATCGATGATTTTTTTCCACAGCCCTTCGTCGGCATCCACCACTCCGCTGCCGACGTTCATGCCGACGTTGTTGATGAGCACGTCAGGGGGACCGAAGGTTTCAAGGGTTTTGTCGAATAGACTGTCCACTTGGTCTGCCTTGGCGATGTGGGCTGAAACGGTGAGAAGCCGGTCTTCCCCGGCAAGTTCTGCGGCTGCCGCGCCGAGGTTTTCCGCCTTACGGCCGCAGATGACCACTTTCGCCCCCTGCACCAGAAGCTCTCCTGCGATTCCCAGACCGATGCCCCGGCTGCCACCGGTGACGATCACCACTTTGTTTTCAAGATTGTAGGACAGTTTTCCCATGATTATCCTCCCTGACTATTTGAATCTCGTATTTTAACCCGTTCAATAGTAAGACACCTCTTGGGATAACCAAAGCAAGGGTATCTTTCAAGAGCTTTCTACCCATACACTTCCGATTGTGGTAAAAAGGCCTTCATGAAAACCCGTACGGTACGAATCTATGCGGTTGCCGACATTCACGGCAAGGGGGGCCGGCTCGATAGGATCAGGGCGAATGCCCGTACCCTTGTCCCCGACGTTGTGGTGATGGCCGGCGATATTACCAATTTTCTGCATTCTTGGAAGGTTTTAGCCGAGATCAACCGATGGGCCATTCCGGTCCTGATGGTTCGAGGAAATACCGATCTGCCGGCAATGGAGGACCGGCTGTGCCGGTTCGGCAACATATCGACCCTGCATCTAACCCGGATTGTGGTGGGTGGGATCTCATTTGCCGGGGTCAGCGGCACGGCGCTGCTGCCGTTCAGATCCCAAGTCCGGTATCGGGAAAAAGCGGTGATCAAAAGGCTAAGCGGTCTGGTAGGGGACAGCTCGGTGCTGGTGGCCCATCCGCCGCCCCTGGGTGTGCGGGATGAGGTATTGGGCCGCTTCCATTCCGGATCCCGCCGTCTCTTTCACTTGATATCCGCGCGTAAACCCGCCCTGATGATTTGCGGACATATCCATGAAAGGGCGGGGACCGGGCAGGTGGGGCAAACCAGGGTGGTTAACTGTTCTATGGGTAGAAAAGGCGGAGGGGCACTCATTGAGATGAGCGGTGGACGGGTGGATACGATAACCATGCTATAGTTCGTGCCCATCCATAAATGGTCTTTTTCGCGATATCGGCGTCGGGCGCCACGATTTAACTCCTCAAAATAGCACGCTATTCCTCCGGGTTAAATCTGCCCCCCTCCTTGATCTCGCAAAAAAATCCCTATTTCTGGACGGACACTAGTTTGGATCAATTCTGTTGAAAATGGGGCAACCCATGGGAGGATCTTCATGACCAACGGCACATT
>CAZWAE010000382.1:0-2102 GCA_964631805.1 uncultured Desulfobacteraceae bacterium
TTAAGAACCTTTATGTCTTGGAAATATCGGGGAGGCAAACATGATACCCTCTAAACGTAACCATCGCATCTGTTTCACCCATATGTTAAAATGGGTCTCCCTTTTTTTCATCGTGTTCACCCTCGTGTTGTCTCCCCTCTCTGCCGATGCCCTGGACGTTCTTCTGGGTACCGGAGCTAAAGGGTCTTTTTCCCACTTCACCGGGCGGACCATCAGCCGGATCATCAACAAGCAAGCAGATGATCTGACCTGCCGGGCGATCCCCTCATCCGGTGGCGTGCACAACCTTACCAATCTGAAAAGCGGGTCCCTCGATCTGGTTCTGGTGGATTCCCGCATGCTGCACGACGCTATCCAAAAAAAGGGATATTTCGAGTTCCTCGACATCCGCTACGACAACCTGCGGACGCTTTTCCCCCTGTACAGTATCCCCATCACATTGGTTGTCCGCAAGGATGCGCGCATCGATTCTCTGGACGCGTTGAAGGGAAAACGGCTCAATGCCGGTGCTCCCGGATCGCCTCAGCATCTGGCGGTGGATACGATATTGAGCGCCAAGAAGTGGTCGGAAAAAGATTTCAATCTACTGGCCGAAATCTCAACATCCCAATCCCAGGACACCATGGCTTTCTGCCACGGGACGGTACAGTCAATGGTCCACCTCGGCGTACACCCCGATGCCGCCCTGGTGCAGCTGTTCCGGCTTTGCAATGCCGGTTTTGTCAACTTGGATGACGGGGATATTGAGGGTTTGGTCAAAGGCCATCCTGCCTTTTCAAAATTTGAGATCCCACAAGACACATACCCCTCCCATCCGGGAAAGGTGGCGACTTTCGGCACGCAGGCAGTGTTGGTGACAACGGAAGACCTGGATGATGAAACGGTTTACCAAATTGTAACGGCGCTTTATAACAAGCGGGATCGCCTGGCGGGCGCACACCCGGCATTATCGTTTCCGGTTGTCGGCGGCAAGATGGAGATCGGGTCGCCGGTTCATCCCGGGGCCGCCAAATTTTTCTCCGAGCAATAGGGCAAAGATATTCTCACATCCCGATGCCGTAGATGACACAGCCGCAATGAGGGCATTTCCCCTTTCCGATCTCGTTTTTCCGGATCTGAAATCCCCAGCGCCGGATGAGGGGCTTGCCGCAGTCGTGGCAGATCGTATCCTCCGAACCCTCCCCCGGTATGTTGCCGGTGTAAACGTATCGCAACCCCGCCTTAAGACCGATGTCCCGGGCCGTTAGAAGCGTTTCAACTGGCGTTATGGGCCGATCGGTGAGCCGGTACGTGGGATGATACCGGCTGATGTGCCAGGGCGTCTCCACACCCAAATCCCCGGCGATGAAATTTGCAAGATCGGTCAGTTCATCCGGATGGTCGTTCAAACCCGGTATGACAAGAGTGGTCACCTCCACGAGGATTCCTCGGGACTTCATCTGTTTGAGGGAATCTGTGACCTGGTTCAGTTTTGCTCCGCAGCTTTTCCGGTAGAAGTCCTCGTTAAACGCCTTGAGATCCACATTGGCGGCATCCAAATAAGGGCTGATCAACGCCAGCGCCTCCGGGGTCATATATCCGTTGGTGACAAAGACGTTTTTGATTCCCCTGCTGTTGGCGATTTTTGCCGTTTCATGAGCGAATTCAAAAAAAACCGTAGGTTCCGTATAGGTGTACGCAATGCTCCGGCATCCGCTTTGTTCAGCAGCATCCACCACACCGGTGGGTGTGCCCGGTTCCCCGGCGATCATGCCTCCCCGGTCTGACGGCATCTGGGCAATATCCGAATTCTGGCAGAACCGGCATTTAAAATTGCACCCCACGGTGGCGATGGAATAGGAGAGGCTGCCCGGCATCAAATGATAGATCGGTTTTTTTTCAATGGGGTCGACATTCCGGGCGATAAGACGGCCAAACACCAGGGTTTCCAAAATGCCGTCCCGGTTTTCCCGAACCCCGCAAATCCCTCTTTTTGCTTCTGCAATGACGCACCGGTGCCGGCACAGGTTGCACCGAACCTTTTGATCCTCAAGGGGTTCATACAGATAGGCTTCCATGGTCGTTCGGCTCCTTTTATATTTTCACTTGGACCCTTGAATCCT
>CAZWAE010000383.1:0-2095 GCA_964631805.1 uncultured Desulfobacteraceae bacterium
TGGGGCGGGAGGATTCGAACCTCCGAATGCAGGAACCAAAGTCCTGTGTCTTACCGCTTGACGACGCCCCAAAAATAAAGATGCAAGCATCCTAGATGCGTTTTTGAAACAGGTATGACATTGCATCGCGAAGCTTGCCTTATACAATCATCTCCGTAAGAAACACATCCCACGATTTATTTTGAGAAAGGGCAGTCCATGCCCTGTGTGCCGTTGGCTGATCTCTGAAAATGCCATAGACACTAGAGCCGCTGCCCGACATCAATGCACCCGCTGCGCCATGGTGCAACAGCTTGTTTTTAATGCTCAAAATGTTTGGATAAAGCGGTGTGGCGGCCGTCTCCAAATCGTTAGTTAAATCGTGTTCTATGCTTAGCTTACGATCTTCCAAAGGATAACAACTATGTTTATTTTTACATTTTGTCAATGCCAAATTCAGATTTTTATACACGACCGCCGTTGAGAACCCAACCCGTGGAAAGACCACCACAAGCGGATGGGTGGGAAGGCCGACGAAAGGTTCAATCTTTTCTCCAATACCGGTTGCCAGGGCGGGTTTGCCATAAATAAAAAATGGAACATCGGCCCCGACGGACACGCCCAGACGCATGAGATCTTCCATTGAAAGGGGGGAACCGAATCTCCCGTTGAGAGCGGTGAGAACCGTGGCGGCATTGCTGCTGCCCCCGCCGAGACCCCCACCCACCGGGATCCGTTTGTCGATATGGATCGCTACCCGATCCGGCAGGTCCAACGCTTCAAAAAAAAGACGGGCCGATTGCAGGGCGATATTGGCGCTATTTTCCGGAACATCGGGGTGGGAACAGGTAACGGTGCTGCTGGTTGCCCGCGGTTTTAGGGTGAGGGTGAGGGTGTCGGAGAGTCCGATACAGCACATGAGGGAGCAAAGGGTATGGTAACCATCGTTTCGCTTCCCCGTGATGTGCAGGAATAGATTTATTTTTGCCGGCGACGGCAGTGTTATCCGGTCGGGAGGTTCAGGCATTCTTTTTAAAGGGTCAGCTTTTTACCTTTATATAATTGATTCTCAGGTCATATAGAATGTTCTTTAACATACTTTCTTCATCTTCCGTCAAATTTCCCCGGGTTTTTTCCTCGAGCATTCCGAGGATATCGATGGTTTGCTTTGCCAGGGGCAAATTCGCCGCCTTGGTGCCGGAGGCCGGATCTTCCAGCATTCCCAAATGTACCAATGCAGATGAGTTCAGGGAAAAAATAAATGTGGCGAAATTCAATTGCGGCAATTGGGAGTCCCCTCCCTCTTCCATGGGATCCGATCCATTCGCAGCTTTTTTTTCTTCTCCATCTTCTGGCACAGCGTTTTTATTTTTTCCTTTTGTATCAGACATTTGGATTCTCCTTATGCGTTTACTTTTGGCGGATTCCGGGTCATTCCCGGTGATTTCAGAATTCAAGTGGAATGACGGTTTTAACAAGTGAAAGTTCGCTCAGCTCTTTGACAATCTCCGCCGGTATCGGTTTGTCGGTAGATAGAAAAATGATGTTCCGATCGCCCTTTTCCTCCTGTCCAACTTGCATTTTGTCGATGTTGATGTCGCATTTTCCAAGTGTTGTTCCGATCTGGCCGATGGAACCGGGTTTGTCGATATTGTAGATCAGCGCCAGATGCCCGCTGGGGATCATTTCCAACCGGAACCGGTTGATTTTGACGATACGGGAGTCTTTTTTACCAAACAAGGTCCCGGATACCGTATGTGTCGACTTCTGAGAGGATACCTTAACGGTCACCAGGTTCAGATATTCTTCGGACGCTGTGCTGATGGTCTCCGTAATTTTCATACCCTGGTCCCTGGCGATCATCGGGGCGTTGACAAAGTTCACGTCATCTTTCAGCTTAGGCGTCAGCAAGCCCTTTAACAGGGCGGTAGTAACGGGCTCGAGATCCAGATTTTTGAAATCTCCGGCATATTCGATGGCCACTTCCTGTATCGGGCCCCGGGTCAGTTGGGCCTGCAGCGATCCGATCCGGCCGGCCAGTCGCAGGAAGGGGCTCAGTTTTTCCAGCAGCTCGCCGGTGACAGACGGGGTGTTCACCGCATTGATCACCGTGCCG
>CAZWAE010000384.1:0-2082 GCA_964631805.1 uncultured Desulfobacteraceae bacterium
CATCGGTGGTTCCAGATCCCTGCAAGCGGGCATGGTCGCCTTATCTCCGTGCCAGGTGAAATCGACCGCCTCAAACCTTTCCGCGATCTCGTGCTCATCCGCCATCCCGTAGCGCCGCATGGGATACCATTCAACAAATTGCATCCGATGGGGATCGAAATTGAAATCCCTGGCCACCGATGTGGCTATATGGCTGCTGCAGCTCTTTACGGACATGTCGGTTTGCTTTTTTCTGGGAAGATCGGTGGCCACGACGAGAAAAGGTTTTATGAATGACACACTCCGATCTCCATATTTCTTCAGATTGTAAATCCGGAGCCGGCACCTGCCGCTCCCCAGGCGAAATGCACCGCCCCAACCTTCCCACTTGTAGATGTCGTCGAAAATCAACATATTTTCCCCGATCCGAGCCAAATCCCTTTCGGCAAACGTGATGGAATTTTATTAGAGTTGGTACTAAAATCCCTGATCCCTGCCGTCAGGGGTAAAAGATCAGCTTTTGGTGAGCGCCCCGTAAATTCCGGGCAGTTTATCGGGCAGTTCCCGGACATTGGAGATAATACTGTGCCGGGACCTGCCGTAAAGATGATCCAGATTGGCCTCTGCCAGGTTCACGGTTATGGCATGGGTGTGAAGGTTGGCGGAACGGGCTTCTAGAATCGCCTTTCGCGTATCCTCGGCGGCGTAAACTTTTTTGTAATCCGTGTCATTGGGGAATCCGTCCCCCAGGATCAGCAGCAGGCGGACCTTCGACGGAATCTCTTCAAGCTGAGCTGTAGCATGGCGGATGGCCGCACCCATTCGCGTGTTCCGTTGCGGCGACAGGGCGTCCAGCCGATCTTTAACCTTTTCACCAAAGGGTTCAAAAAATTCCTTGACCCGGTAATAGTCCACCCCCAGCCTGCCGGTCCCTGAAAATCCGGCCACGGCAAAAGTGTCTCCGACAACGGAAAGGGCCTCACATAAAAGAACCACCGCCTCTTTTTCGACATCGAGCACCGATGCAACACCCCCGGGCACCCGGTTTGCGGTTGACCGCGAAACATCCATGAGCAGCAATACGGCAACATCCCGATGATGTTTGACCCGCTTATTATAAAGGCGTTCCGATGGTGTTCTGCCCATTTTTCGGTCGATGGCATAATCCAAAAGCGCCCGGTAGTCAAACTCGTCCCCTTCGATCCAACACCTCAAGAGACGGTAGCCTTCGGGCTTTATCAGTTCAAAACCATACCTGATTTTTTTTACCAGTCCCTCATGCTTCTTCACCGTTTCCCGGTAAAAGCCGATGCCCCCGCCCTTAAGCTGCCGGTCGGAAACACGAACATGGTTGGGAAGATAATCACACAATCGATAATCCCATTCCCGGTAGCGAAAACACCGTGCGTCCCCGCATGCATCTGCATCACCGCCGGTTAACTCCTGCACCAGGATACCGGAAAGGTCAATTTTTTGAAGGTTCCGTCCCTCATGTGGAGATTTTGTGATACCGGCTCTCTCCTTTTCCCGGGACCGGACAATGAGTTTTCTCACGTCCTCCTCCGTCAGATCTCCCCCGCTTTTTGAAAGCTCCCAGATAATATCTGTTTTGTAGATCTTAAAACCCATTGCGTCGAGCCGCTGCTGAATCCGTTCAGCGGCCGGAAGGTAACTGCGGAGAGACATGTTCACAAGGTCAGGCCGGATCCACCGGTTAAACGGTGTTCGCATAAAATCCGGTGTGCCGGTGAACAACCCGGTTTCCGGCTCATCTGCCAACAAGCGGCTGATATCAAAATAGATTCTTAGGGTCAGCAGGGCGGATGCCGCCGGTCCGGGAAAAGACGCCATCTCCTTTTCAAACCAGAGGGAGACCTTTTCCAGGGTCTCCTCCCCACTCGAATGGGTTGTCCCGGATTGGATACAGCCAAGGGCGATGCGATGATAGAAGGGGGTCAAAATTTCCCGGTCGCCAGCCCCTGTCCCCTGTCGTATCGCCTCGCTTCTAAGGATCGGCATCGTCTCTCTTGCCAGGCCGGGATAATACCGTTCCATCAAGACCCGCAACCGGCCGTGTTCAAAGAGGGTAAAAAGGGCGGCGGC
>CAZWAE010000385.1:0-2072 GCA_964631805.1 uncultured Desulfobacteraceae bacterium
TTTTCATGAATCCGGATGAGACGGTTTTAACGGTGCACGCCTGGTCGCCGGGCGCAATGGCCATCTGTTCGGTTCCCGGGCAGCCGGAGGTCTACTGTGTTAAAGACACCGGTTTGTGGGGCGAGGCAGTCCGGCAGCGAAAACCGATTATCGCCAATAACTATGCGAAAAACCCGATGCGGAGAGGTATCCCTGAAGGGCATGTTCCCATTAGAAGCCATATGAATATCCCGGTGTTCGACGGCGACCGGATAGTCGCCGTGGCTGGTGTTGCCAATAAAAAAACCGACTATGTGAAAAACGATGTCAGGCAGTTGCAATTGCTGATGAAGGGAATGTGGCGCCATATCCAGCGCAAAAAGGCGAGGGAAGCGCTGCAAAAATCGGAAGAGAACCTTCGGTTTTTATCCGGCCAGTTGTTGGTCGCACAGGAAAAGGAGCGAAAGCGCATCGCCAACGAACTGCACGATGAGCTGGGACAGGCGCTTTTGACACTGAAACTGCAGCTGCGCGCCATGTTCAATCAGTTGGGTGACGACCAGCCGGGTTTAAGATCTGAATTCGACTATGTATTCAGGCATATCAACAGCGTCACGGAAAATGTGAGACGCCTTTCCAAAGATTTGAGCCCTTCGGTATTGGAAGACCTGGGGTTGGTGGTGGCATTGAACGGCCTGGTCAAAAAGTTCGGCAAGCTCCATTATATCGATATCACCTGCGACCTGAACGAATTGGATGGCTGGTTCGACCGGGAAAAGGAGTTGATCATTTACCGGATCATCCAGGAAGCCCTGACCAATGTGGCCAAACATGCACGGTCCAGAAGGGTACAGATCAGCGCAAAATGCAGGGGGGATCGACTGACGCTGGCGATAGAGGATAAGGGGGTCGGATTCGACGTCGAACAGGTGATGGCCAGGAAAGCTGACGAGCGAGGCCTCGGGTTGGCGGCTATGGATGAACGCGTGCGCATGTTAGGCGGTCACCTGGGTGTCCTCAGCTCCGAAAGCGAAGGCACCCGGATTGCCGTCAATATCCCGGTGGTGTCCGACATGTGCAAGGGAGAGGGGTAATGGAACCATATCGCATCATCCTGGCCGATGACCACCGCATGTTCCGGCACGGAGTCCGTCGGATTTTAGAGGATGTCAACGGTATAT
Source organism: uncultured Desulfobacteraceae bacterium (assembly GCA_964631805.1). Classification (GTDB taxonomy): domain Bacteria; phylum Desulfobacterota; class Desulfobacteria; order Desulfobacterales; family CAZWAE01; genus CAZWAE01. The sequence continues at coordinate 1,161 of CAZWAE010000385.1, forward strand.
CGATAGTGGGGGAAGCCAGTGACGGGTTGACCCTGTTGAAGCTGCTTCGCCATACGGTGGCGGATCTGGTGGTCCTCGATATCTCCATGCCCGGCATGAGGGGCATCGAGGCGACCAAGGAGGTCAAGTCGCTTTACCCCCACATCAAAATCCTGATCCTGACCATGCACAAGGATCTGGAATACTTCCAGCACGCCACCGCCGCCGGTGCAGTGGGTTTCGTTCTGAAGGAGGACGCAGACGAGGCTCTCGTGACGGCGATCAAAGAGATTCAACAGGGCAAAGTGTATGTCTCGCCATTGTTGAGAGAAGATCTGACCGATCATCTTTTTCGACTGCAGGGAAAGGAGAAAAAAGGGCGGTTAAACTCCTTGACCACAAGGGAAAAGGAGGTGCTGAAGCTGATTGCCGAAGGAAAAACGAGCCGGGAGATCGCCCACCTATTCTCCATCAGCATCCGTACCGTACAACATCACCGCGCCAACCTGATGAAAAAACTGAATTTGCGCAAAACAGCCGATCTGGTTAAATTCGCCATTCGCCGCGGATATACCGAAACCTAGAAAAGCCCATTCGAATCCGTAGATCGTAGAGCAGGAAAAGGGAAAACGATGAAAACGCGGTGAGATGTGACACCTCACCGCGCGTGTTCGGGGATCTATTTATTTTGCATCTCCCTTAGCCGGCCGATCATTTTGATCCCTTCTGACACCGCATTCCCGGCGGATTCCGCATATCCGTCAGCCCCGAAAAGGTTGGCCACATCCTTGGTTACAGGGGCTCCGCCCAGCATAATGGCGACGTTGGGGTTTTTGTCTTTGATCATGGCGATGACTTTCTTCATTCCCAGCATGGTCGTGGTCATCATGGCCGACATTGCCACAACTTCCGAATCGGTTCGGAGTTGCTCGT
>CAZWAE010000386.1:0-1997 GCA_964631805.1 uncultured Desulfobacteraceae bacterium
ACCGTCGGCCGATAATAGGATCAAAAGGCAGGTGAAAAGCGATTCCATTACCCTATGGGGAATGGGCTGTAAGGAGAAAAAAATGATACCTACACATCAAATGCACAATGTTTTGAAAGCGTTTTCCAAAAACCTGGTTCGCAACGGTGCGCTGCAGCTGGCCGATGCGTCGGAGTCCATTCCCTACCCGGAATTCGGCGGCGGTACGGCAGAAGGAAAGCGCCACGCGATCATGGAAAAAATCTCCTCCTCCATCGTGGACCAAATCGCGAAAATCGGTGCCGAAGACGAGGCATCTCCAAAGACCCTGACAGGGTACCCGGAGCATCACGAAGAGCGGTCCGCCCTCCGATCGGAAGAGGGCGTCCGGTTTGTCTACAGGATTATTACAGACGACGGGGAAAAGAGGACGAGGGAGTGTTTTTTCGGGAAACCGGACGTGATTGCCGCTTAAGGGTTCGCCCTTTGAAGAACAGGGCCTCTCTCTTCAATGTCGGGACCGTACCATGGGTTCACCCATTCTCGGGGGCATCTTTTTTAGCCTGCTCCCATAGTCGGTCCAACTCCCCCCTGGAGGCCGACTCCAGGTTCCTTCCACTTTTGGCGATGGTTTGCTCCATGTGGGAAAAGCGTTTTTCGAACTTCCGGATCGACTGCGCAAGGGATGTTTCCGGATGTATTCCGGCCAGGCGCGCCACATTGACCAGGGTAAACAGGACATCGCCGAATTCCATGGACAATCGATCTTTATCGCCGGAGGGTGAACCCGTCTCCGCCATCTCCTGACAGAATTCCGACCACTCCTCTTCCGCCTTGTCCATGACCCCCCTGACATTGTTCCAGTCAAAACCGGTACCTGCCGCACGTTCCGATATCCGGTACGCCCGGAGCAGCGCCGGCAACCCGACGGGTATGGAATTGAGAAGCGATGTTTTACCGGATCGGGTGCTTTCCATCTGCTTGATCTCCTGCCACCGTTTGCGGACCGCGCCGGCATTGTCGGCCTGTTCCTCGCCGAACACGTGCGGATGGCGCCGGACCATTTTTTCATTGATCATGCGGGCCGCATCTTCGATGTCGAACTCTCCGCTTTCTTCAAAAAGCCGGGCGGTGAACAGTACCTGAAACAGCACATCGCCAAGCTCTTCGCATACCGCAGCAGGTTCCCCGGATAATATGGCATCCACCAGTTCATAGACCTCCTCCACCAGATAAACAGCCAGGGAGTCGGGAGTCTGTTTTCTGTCCCAGGGGCAGCCGTTTTCCCCCCTCAGGGTTTTGATCAACCGGATCAGGGAGGCAATATGAGTGATTTCGGGGTTCAATTACCGTTTATCCCACGTTTTTCTAAGTTCGGTCAGTTTGGCATAAAAAGCTTTTTTCATATCCTTGGAAACGACTTTGGCCATATTCTGGGAAATGAGGGTCACATGAGGTGCCAAAAGTGAATCGCGGATGACCGGGGTGCCTTTGCTTAGAAAGGCCGTTAGGGTTATGAGAATGACCGACACGATCAAAATGCCTTTTACCGCTCCGAAGCCGGCACCGCAGATTCGGTCCACCCAGCCCAGGAAAGCGATCTTCAGAACGTATTTGATGATCACCCCGAGAATGCTCACCAGGATAAACAGCAGGCAGAAAATGATGAGAAAACTCAGGATATTCAGGTAGGCAGTATCGGAGATCCATCGAGACAGCAGTTTGGCGACTTCCGGATAATAGGTATAGGCACCGTAGAATCCGGCAAATACGCCGACAATTGCTGAAAGCTCCCTGATCAGGCCGCTGAAGATTCCCCTGATCAGGCAATAGGCCAAGATAATGACGATGAAGATATCGAGAAAATTCACTTTGATTGTTTTTTTCGGTATGGACAGGGTTCATACGAACCGGGTACTGGAAAAATCCATCGATACAAGAGGTTATCTTCTCGAAACGCCCCGTCGTAAAAAAATGAAAATGGTTAAATATTTCAGGCTGCTGAATTATCAGAGGGG
>CAZWAE010000387.1:0-1991 GCA_964631805.1 uncultured Desulfobacteraceae bacterium
TCTTCGGTCAGATCCTGCCCCCAGACCCGGCTGGTTTTGGCGCCCGTTTTTTCAAATCCAGCATCGGCGTATATCTTCCTTGCAGCCGCAAGATAGTCGATGGTCCATAAGAATATTTCCCGATATCCCTTCCGCCGGCAAAACTGTATCCCCTCAGCAACCAGTTTCTTTCCCACCCCTCTGCCCCTGGTCTCGGGTTCCACCAGCAACCAGCGAAGCTGGGCCAGCCCGTCTCCTGCATTGACCACGGCAACGGTACCGACGATTTTCGAACCCGCTTCCGCAATCCATAGGTTTTCTTTTTCAGGATCGAAATTTTCGGCAAACCGGACGATGGGTTTTCCCACATATAGATCGAAGGATTCGTCAAAACCGTACTCCTGTGCATAAAGCACCCCGTGGCGGTAAATGACATACCCGATATCCCCCGGCTGCTTGGAGCGTATGGTGATCAAGTCCTGTTTTTCGTTTACCCCTGTATAAATTGACCGGATTCGCGCCATGGCATCCACCATCCGCTTTCGATCCCTATGGGAAACATCGGCAAGAAGGTCTGCAATCAGCCGGTTCGATTCACCGATGAGCCCGTCCAGTGCCGTTTTACCGCTGCCCGTCAGTGCCAGCACCTGTTTCCGGGAATCATCGGGGGATCTTTTCCTGGAAACAAGACCTTGGCGTTCGAGCTTTCCGATCACCCGGCTGAGATACCCGGGATCCACTCTGAATTGGGTGGCAAGATCACTGGCCGTCAGCGCTGCCTGCTCCCCCAGATGAAACAGAACCCTCGCCTCGGCAAGGGAGTGGCTGCTGCCGTAAAGCCTGTGGTTCAACAACCCCATCAGGTTGGTGTAAAATCGGTTGAATTCCCGAATCTTTTCACAAGTATCACTCTCGGTTTTCTTCATTTTCAAGACCTTTCTGGAATATTTTGGATCACTTTATCCATTTTAGTTGCTTTTGTCAAGTATAATATTGCCAAATACAACCATAAGGGTATTCAATAATCCAATCCAAGTCCTATCCACCGATCCGGGTGAAAGTATCCGGGCAACGGTTCGAAAGAGTTGTCATTGCCGCAGATTGAATCGGTCGGCGCCAAAGTATCACAATGGATGGGCATGGCTCTAAAGAGGATCGATTTGCAGGGTGTTGGAACGCGGATTTAAGGCATCAGACCAGGCGGTGGCGGGCCGCCCACACGGCGGCCTGGGTCCGATCGTTGACGCCGAGCTTGTTGAAGATGTTGATCACGTGGCTCTTGACGGTATGGGGGCTGATGTAAAGCATCTCCGAGATCTCCACGTTGGTACCGCCCTGAGCCACAAGGCCCAGCACTTCCAGCTCCCGCCGCGTTAAATCGGTTTCGATGATCTCCGGGATGGGTTCTACTTCCGAAACGGTTTTACGCTCATAATCTGTAATTTTCCTTTCCAGCTTTTCAATCTGCGCCTTATGAATCGCCAGTTCGTTCCGGGTTTTGGCGGTATCGATGTCGATGGCAACAGTTGAAATCAGGCTTCCCTCTTTGTCATAGACCGGGTACACCGCATTTTCGGAAATGGGCGGAACAAACCCGGGGCATCGATCCGGCGTTGTTCTCCCCAAACCGATAGCCCCCGCAAAAGCCATACAGGTGGGATAATCGCAGGCACGGCAGTTGGTCCCCGGCAGAAGCCGGTAGATGTCAAGAATGGAAACGGGCCGGTATCGTTTGTGGTTGGGACGGATGGAATCGGTTTGCCGATGCAGATCGTTGAGAAATCCGATCAGCCGCTCCATAAAGGAAAGCGCCTGCTCACGGTCCGAAAAACAGGCCGCCGCCCCCTTTTCCGGGTACAGCGCGCAGTAACAGTCATCGAGCTTGAATTTGATATACTCCGGTTTTTCGTAATAGACGGCGCTGTCGGCCACCGCGTTGATATAGGGAAACAGGGGGGAGACATCGGTCAGGAACCTGAAACCGGCCGTCATTTGGATTGCCGCATCCTCAT
>CAZWAE010000388.1:0-1816 GCA_964631805.1 uncultured Desulfobacteraceae bacterium
CCGGTACGCTTTGATGGGCGCCCCGATGGGATCCTTGATGGTGCTTTTCCAACCTTCTTTGCCCGGCCATGCACTCATCAAAAATATCCGATCCCGGTGCCAGGGAAAAAAGGTCTGCATGAACTTCCGGTGCCCCTTTTCCATGCAAAGCACCAGGTCCGCCTCCTGCAGGCCTTCCCCGGTGATGGTTTGCGAACGGTGGTCGGATATGTCTATGCCGTGTTCCTGGCAGACGATCTGGGCGTTCTCGGAGGCCGGTTCGCCGTCCAGCCCCCGGATTCCCATGGAGGAGGCGGTCAGGTCGCTGCGGCCGGACTGCAGGATTCTATGTTTGAATATCCCCTCGGCCATGGGACTGCGGCAGATGTTGGCGGTGCAGACAAAGCAGATGTGAGACATGGTCAATCCAATTCTTTAAAATGGTTCTTCTCAAATTCAGTTGGAGAAGAAGGGGTCAAGGGTCCGAGGTGTCAAGGGTTCAAGGTTCTGTTATCAAATAACTTTATCAATGCTATCAGCATTCTTTCGACGTGTCCTTTGTCCGAGGATCATCCGAAAATCATGCATTGGGTTGGATTGGTGTTCCGATCTGACGCCAAAACTCAGATAAACAAAATGTAGGACCACCGGACCCCGTATATTCACTTCAGTAAAGGCGTTTTCAGAAACCGGGTTTAACTGTGCCTTCGATTTATACCCATGATGCTGTTGAAAAAGCAAGCCGTTGCAGATATAGAAAATAGATTGCCACTTACTGCAATCTTTTACAGAAGAGGGCCTGAAGATCATGAAAATTCAATCCAAATTGCCGGACGTCGGCGTCACCATCTTCACGGTGATGACCCAACTGTCCATTGAATACGGTGCCATCAATCTGTCCCAGGGTTTTCCCGATTTTGATGCGGACCCGGAACTTCTCTCCCTGGTGGAGAAACAGATGCGGTCCGGCCAGAACCAGTATGCCCCCATGCAGGGCGTGCTGTCCCTGCGGGAGGCCATCGCCGAAAAGACATCCGAATTGTATGGGGCGGAGTATCGTCCGGATACGGAAATCACCGTCACTTCGGGGGCCACCGAGGCGATATATGCCGCCATCACCGCTGTGGTAAATCCGGGCGATGAGGTGATCATCTTCGAGCCGGCCTATGACGCCTATGTGCCGGTGGTCCAGGTTAACGGGGGCATACCTGTCTACCTGAAACTGAAGTTCCCCGATTATCGCATCGACTGGGCCGAAGTGGAGCAGGCGATCTCCCCCCGGACCCGGCTTATGATCCTAAACTTTCCACATAATCCCACCGGTGCGATACTGTCCGGGGAGGATGTGGCGGAATTAAAACGGATCATCCGGGATACCGGCATCCTGATCCTCAGTGACGAGGTCTATGAGCACATCGTTTTCGACGGCCGCCGGCACGAAAGCATGGCACGTGATCCCGAACTGGCGGCACGGAGTTTTGTGGTCAGCTCTTTTGGCAAAACCTACCATACCACCGGGTGGAAAATCGGATACTGCCTAGCACCTGTCGCCCTGTCAAAGGAGTTTCAACGGATCCATCAGTTCCTGACCTTTGCATCCAACACGCCGATTCAACTGGCCTATGCCGAATTTTTGAAAAATCGCGATCCCTACCTGACCCTGCCTGACTTTTATCGTGACAAAAGGGATCGGTTCCTCTCCCTGATGACCCCATCGCGATTCAAACCGCTGCCATGCGGCGGCACCTATTTCCAGATGATGGATTATTCGGAAATCACAACAGAGGCGGATCGGGATTTTGCCAAACGACTGACCACGGAACACGGCGTGTCGGCG
>CAZWAE010000389.1:0-1702 GCA_964631805.1 uncultured Desulfobacteraceae bacterium
GGAGAGAAAGAACGAGGAGTTATCGGCGTTACTGGATGAACGAAAAATCGTTGTAAAGGAGCTTCGGGAAAAAACCGTTGCCCTAAAAACGGCAACCCGGCTTAAAATCGAATTCCTCGCCAATATGTCCCACGAGTTGCGCACCCCGCTGAATTCGATTATCGGTTTTACCTCCCGGGTGATCAAGAAAGCCGGCCAACTGCTTCCGAAGCGCCAGCTCAAGAACCTGCACACCGTCGCCCGCAACGCCCAGCATCTTCTCGGCCTGATCAACTCCTTTCTCGATATCTCAAAAATTGAAGCGGGCAAAATGGACATTTTCCTGGAATCGTTCAGAATCGGCCCCTTGATTGCGGAAGTGTTGGAGCTGACCCGAACTCTGGTCGGGGAGAAAGATCTCGAACTCATCGCTTCTTTGCCGGAAAATGAAATCAGCCTTTATTCCGACCGTTCCAAAATAAAACAGATCCTGATAAATCTGGTCAGCAACAGTATCAAGTTCACAGAAAGCGGCACCGTCACGGTATCCGCGTCCAGGGTTGCCCCGGACACAGCCAACGCAGATGATTTTTTCAACCGGGACACCGAATATATAACCATGAACGTAACGGATACGGGGATCGGCCTCAATGAGGCGGATCGACAAATTATTTTCGATGCATTCCGGCAGGTTGACGGAAGCCTCACCCGGCAGGAGGGCGGTACCGGCCTCGGCCTTGCCATCACCCGGCGGTTCTCCGAGCTCCTTGAGGGCCGTGTGGAGGTGGAAAGCCAAAAGGGCGTTGGCACCACCTTCTCCATTACCCTTCCCATCGCCATGCCAGGCCGCGAACCGGATGTGTATGAACCGCAAAAAACAGAGGCGGCACCCGTTATCGATGGTGCTCATACAGTGTTGTGCATCGATGACGACCCGGATGTACTTGAACTCCTGCAGGGCTATCTCACCGATGAGAGCTTCAATGTGGTCACTGCCCAGACCGGCGACGAGGGATTTAAAAAGGCGGTCGAACTTCAACCGCTGGCCATCACCCTGGACATTCAGATGCCGGTCAAGGATGGTTGGACGGTTCTTTCCGAATTGAAACAAAACAAGACAACCCAAAGCATTCCCGTTATCATCGTTTCCATCACGGATAACCGATCCCTGGGCTTCGCACTCGGTGCCTTTGACTGTCTCCAGAAACCGATATTGCCGGAAACCCTGATTCCAGTCATGAATAAAATTCTGCGCCGAAAAGCGGGGACTGTTCTGGCGGTTGACGATGATCCGGGTGTTCATGAACTGCTGGGACAAATTCTGGCCGAGGAACAAATAAAGCTAAGAACCGCTGAAAACGGCAGGCAAGCCATCCTGTCACTGGAAGAGGAGATTCCCGACCTGATCCTCCTTGATCTGCTGATGCCTGAGATGGATGGTTTTGAGGCAGCCAGACGGATAAAGGAAAAACCGGAATGGGCTGAGATTCCCATAATCGTCATTACAGCCAGAGCTCTTTCTCAGGCGGAAAGAGGATTTTTAAATCAAGGCGTCGAGGCCATCATAACCAAGGAGGGTCTCACCTCCGAAATCATTTTGCAGGAGATTTCGGCAGCATTAAAGAAAATGCGGGGGGGGGGGTAATTTACTCCGTGTAATTCAGAAAGCCACATAAACATGTGTAAACAGGAGGGTGCAATGAAAAAGGCAACTATTCTGATT
>CAZWAE010000390.1:0-1612 GCA_964631805.1 uncultured Desulfobacteraceae bacterium
TAAAAATACGCCTGTACAAATTTTCCCGAAACCGTTTCGGCGATGGAAAAGGTCAGGGTATCGGTTTCGAGGAAAGATCCGGAGAAGGCGAAAAACACATTGCCGGACAGGCGGGACAGCGCGGTGCGGATCTCTTTTGCGTCCACCGGGCTTTCCGGCAGACCGTGCAGCCGGCAACCAACGGGGCGGAAAGGGTACACAAGGCAGTTTTCGGTTTCACTCAAGGGGCACAGGATCTTTTGTTCGGCATAGCGGTCCGGCCATGGCTGCCGGGCTTGCGATATCTCAGGATCGATTTCCCACGCCTGTTTCAGCAGGCGGGTTTTTTGATGAACCGCCACGGCCCGTTCAATGACGGCCAACCGGCTTTCGCTTTTCAGCTTTCGGTTCATACCCGACGTCAGGTAGATCGCCTCGATCAGCTCAACCTCCTGGTAATCGTGACAGCAAGCCGCCGTATTTCGTCCGCAGCGATGGGTATCATCCCCTTTTGATGCCGCAGCCACATTGTTTTCTATCTCTTCCAGCAAAGATTCATACTCGGTAAAATAGGCGGCGAGGTCTACGACATTCCGGCTCTCCAGCGAGGGCTCCCGGATTTTCAGCATTCCCTCCTTTTTCCCGTACTTCTTCAACAGCTTCCACTGGCACCAGTTGGAGGGTTGTGCCGGCGTTTTTTTCAGCCGTTTGGATGCCAGCTTGAGACCCATACCCTTTCTCAGCAGGTAGGAGGTCACGAACGTGCCGGTGCGTCCGATGCCGTGGCGGCAGTGAACCAGAACCTTTTTTTCCAGGTAGATCGCCTCGTCCAGCCAGGCAAGGGCTTTTTCCATCTCCTGCATATCGGGGGCGCATTCGTCGAAAATCGGCAGGTAGTAGACCTCAAACCCGCTTTTTTCCTCGATTTCATGCAGATCGCAGAACTCTCCGCACAGGTTGACAATGGCATCGATCCCCTGATCCCGGACATAATCCAGGTCATCATAGGACATGGGGGCGTGGCCCGTGGCCAGATCATCGGTGATCCATCTCAACTGATAATCGCTCATGGCTATTATTTTTCCATTTCCACCGAAGCAAAGTGATAGCGGCCTTTAAGAAAATCATTCACAAAGCCCGCCACTTGTTCCGGCTCTTTGAGGTACATGTCCATCAACCGGGTGGCGCCCAGCAACCGCCCGAGCATGTCGAGCTTTTCATCGATCACCGCTCCTGAAGCACTCTCGAAGCGGGCGTCCACCAAGTCGCTCTTTTTTTGGACCCAAAAATCAAGCCGTTCCAATATGCCGGATAAAAAGTCCGCCCGCAAGGAGCGGCCATGGGCGTCCCCTCCGCCACCGGCAAACCGGAATAAAATGTGGTTTTCCTCCCGACGTTCGCCGCAGATGGCGTCCAGTATCACGAAATGATAACCGAATTTCAGATTGAGATTCAGATATTCGCCGGATATGACCGCATAACTGGCAAGCATGGCCGAATCCGCGCTGATGATGCCGCCGCTCATGACGATCCTGTCATACTCCTCCCAGTTGAAATGGCTGAATTGGGACCACTGGATCCCCGGATGGTTGAGCCCCTTCCATACGGCCAGAAATGGTCTGCTTCGGATATC
>CAZWAE010000391.1:0-1557 GCA_964631805.1 uncultured Desulfobacteraceae bacterium
CAGATATTCCAGTTCCTTTCTCTTAAAATCGGGATTCAGGGGAACGGAAACGACGCCCCATTTCTGGAGAGCGAAGTGGGCCACCACCGCGACGACCGATTTGTTGAGGAGGAGAACTACTCGGTCCCCCTTTTCCAGATGATAACCGGTCAGGAAGCAAGCAAATCGATGGACCTCAGCGGCAAGTTCGGAATAGGTAAATACCGTTTCCACCCGACCGTTTCGATAAAAGGTCAGTGCCTTATCCATTCCATGGCGGATCGATACCGCTTCAAACCAATCTCTAATTGATGGACAGGTCATCTTCTTCCCTTCCGAAAGCGGAGGTTCATCAGCAAGGGGTTGGCTTTTCTCTTCATTTTTTCCATGCCCCTGATCAGGGCAGATAGTCCTCGCGAACCGGTGCGAACACCTCCACAGCCACCGAATCTTCAAGGGCCTCCGCCGAGTGGGGTACATTGCCGGGTATGCACCAGCTGTCGCCTTCCATTGCCTCGAAAACCGCTCCTTCCACAGTGAAACGCAGCCTGCCGGAGATCAATATCCCGGTCTGTTCGTGGGGATGGTCATGGAGCGGAACCTGGGCGCCTTGGGACAGTTTGAAGCTGCCCATGAGGGTTTTTTCGCCATGGGCAATGGTTTTCAGCGTTACGCCATCCAGAACCCTGCGGTATTCACCCATCTCCTTTTTTTGAAACATATTCTAAAGCCTCCGATTTTTCGCTTCAGATTTAGCGGCAGATCGTTTTTCTCAGAGCACACCCTCAAAGAAGGCCACTGTATTTCCCGCCGTCAATGAGCAGGTTGTGGCCGGTGATGTACCGTGCCTGTTCACCGGCCAGGAAAACGGCGGCTGCACCGAAATCTGATGGATCGCCGATGCGTTTACAGGGGATATCCGCCACCATCTCCCGGTATACGTCCGCTTCCGATTTTTTCTCCCTGGCTGCCCGGTCCTTTACCAGCTGGTCGATTCGGGACGTTTTGTGGGTGCCGGGAAGCAGGGCATTGACAGTGATGCCGTCAGGGGCCAATTCCGTGGCGACGGTTTTCAAAAAGCCGGTCAAACCGGCGCGTGCCATATTGGACAGTAGCAGATTGCCGATGGGTTGTTTCACCGAAATTGAGGTGACGGCGATAATGCGGCCCCAGCCGTTGCGTTTCATTGCCGGTGTGGTGCCATGGATGAGGCGGACGGCGCTCATGAGATTGAGATCGAGCGCCTTCTCATAGTTCTCCAAGGGGGTGCTGTCGTATGTTCCCGGCGGCGGCCCCCCAGCATTGGTGATGAGAATGTCCGGATCGCCAAGGGTGCTCCGAACTTTCTCGAGCAAACGGTCGACATCTTCGGCACGGCTCACGTCGGCACCGAATCCCAGTACCTCGGCACCGGTCCTTTCCGATATTTCCCCGGCGGCTTCCTTTGCGGACGCTTCATCCCGGGAACAGACCATCACACGGCAGCCTTCGGCGGCCAGTTGTTCCGCACAGCCCCGGCCCAGGCCCCTGCTGGCAGCGGTGACCAAGGCGATTTTTTCCTTAATTCCCATATCCATT